>MUKC01000001.1 GCA_002049795.1 Desulfobacca sp. 4484_104
GTCAGTTGCTCAGCAAAAGTGGTGACATCCGAGTTAAAATCCGAGCTGGCGATCAAAAACTGAAAATTCTCCCGGCCGCTGACCCGACCCTCCTGCCAAGTAAGTCGATCCAGGGTAAGTAAATCCTGACGCAGCGGCGCTAAGCGGTCCCGGACCTGCCTGACCTGGAGCCAATCGACCCCGAAGCGGGCCATTAGCTGCTCGATCTGCTGGGCCAGCAACCGCCGATCCCGCGAAAAGGGGAATTCAAACGGCACCAGGTCCCGGCCCTGGGCCTGCAATAGCTCCATCAGGGCGTGGGTATTGGAGCAATCACCCTGGGTCACGGCGATGATTACGGCAATTTCGGGGTGTTCCAGCAAGGTGGCATAAATCCCCTTAATCCAGGCGCAGACAGTGCGCGGGAAGCCGGCTTCTTCGGCCTGGGCCACCCGGCGATAGGCCGACGTCGAGGCAATAAACAGATTATTGAGATCGACCGGCACCAACCCCGCGGCTAAGATGACCTCCACCGGAATAGTGGTGGTCAGGCCGACTTTGGTGCCGGGCCGGTAATTTGTCATAGGCATATCGGTTAAAGCATTTTAGACTAAGATGTGATTGATCTTAATATAGATTATATCAAAAAAAACAAAGGGGCAGACAGGCTGGTCCACCCCTTAATAATAATGCCGCACAATTGGTTAGATGCCGATGCCTTGCCGCGGCAGGCTCTTAGGCTCCGGGTCGGGCTCCAAAGATGGCGGTGCCGATCCGCACCAGGGTGGCGCCTTCCTCGATGGCCGCCTCGAAGTCGCCGGACATCCCCATTGACAGCTCACTCAGTTGGATTTCCGGGAAAGAACGGCTCAGACGGTCTTTCAACTCTCGCAATTGTTTAAAATAAGGCCGGACAGCTTCGGGTTCATTAAACCAGGGGGGCATGGTCATTAGCCCCCGGAGCCGCAGATGTGGCAGGGCGGCGATGGCCTCAATAAGGGCCGCGGCGTCTTCGGGGGCTACCCCTGACTTGCTGGCCTCCCCGGCCAGATTGACCTCAATCAAGATCTCCTGGATCTTTCCCAATTTCTGTGCGGCTTTTTCTAAGGCTTGGGCCAGCTTCAGGCGATCAACGGAGTGGATCAGATCAAAACCGGCTACGGCCCCGGCGGCCTTGTTGGTCTGCAGGTTGCCGATAAAATGCCAGCTTACCACCTGACCCAAGGCGGCGATCTTGGTTTGGGCCTCCTGGAGATAATTTTCCCCCAAGATCTTTACCCCGGCGGCAATAGCCCGGCGCATGCGCTCCAGGTCGACGGTCTTGCTGACCGCCACCAGCTTAACCTCGTCGGGCTGCCGACCCACCCGCTGGGCCGCCGCAGCAATTTGGTCTAGTATGTAGCGCAAATTATCGGCAATGGGATTCATGGCGCGGCCTCCAGACCAAATACCCGGCGGGTATTATTCCAGGTATGTTGGGCCACGGTAGCCAGATCTACCCCTTTCAGGTCAGCTAAAGTTTGGGCGGTATAGAGCAGATAGGCGGGTTCATTCCTTTTGCCCCGGCGAGGCTGGGGGGCCAGATAAGGGGCATCGGTTTCAATCAACAAACCTTCCAGGGGCAATTTCTTTACTACCTCCCTTAAGGGGTCGGCATTAGGATAAGTCAAAACCCCGGATAGCGACAACACCAGACCCAGATCAAGAAAGGCCCGGGCCTCGGCATAGGAACCGCCAAAACAATGCATCACGCCGCCCGGCAGGCCGGGGGCATACTTCCGCAGGATGGCCAGCGTGTCGGCAGTGGCCTCCCGGTTATGAATGACGACCGGTTTATTGAGCGATTGAGCCAGCCCTAGCTGACGCTGGAACCAATGCTTCTGCACCTCTGCCGGAGCGCGCTGACGGTAGTAATCCAGGCCGATTTCACCGATCGCCACTACCCGCGGTGAGGTTGCCCACCGACTAAGCTCGGCAATGCCGGTCTCCTGGAGCTGGCCCACGCCATGCGGATGGATCCCGACGGTGCCATAGATCTGATCATATTTTTGGGCGGTGTTCAGAACTTCAGCGGCATTGGCGAGGCTGATGCCGATATTGATAATTAATTCCACCCCCGCTTCCCAGGCCCGTTGAATCACCTGGGACTGATCGGTCTGGAACTCGGGCATATCAAGGTGCGCGTGCGAATCAGCGAAACGAATGTCAGACATTATCCCTTGGCCTATAGACTAAAGCCGACCTATGTGATAAGATAACCCAAATTTGCCGAGGCCGCAAGGTTATAGTGTGTTACGTCTGATTGCTATCTTGATCCTCATGGGATGGAGCCTGATTACAGGTTTCCTACCGGCCCGGGCCCAGGGATGGAGTCATGGGCCCTTAGAATGGCAGGAACTGGGAAAGGGTCTATATTTTGCCCAGGTTACGGTATTCGATGATCACCGTGGGGTGGGCTTTATCTCTGTAGTGCGGATTGATCCCAATTATAACGCCTTTCGGATCTTCCACGGCAACCCGCAAACCATCATTGCCTGGCAAGAATATAGCGGGGCCTTAGTCTTGTTTAACGCCAGTTATTTCCGTCCTAACGATGAACCCTGTGGACTCATCATTGCTGACGGCGAGCTTTGGGGGCCCTATAATAATTACGCCATGCGCGGCATGTTTGTTTCGGAGCCCAAGGGCATTTCCCCAGATTTGCCCCGGGCCACCATCCTGGATCTGACCGTGACCAGGATCCAGCCCAAAAATCTGCCCTGGACTCAAGGGGTCCAATCTTTTCCCTTACTGCTGGATTCTCAAGGTCGCATCCGGGTTAAAAAAACCTCCCTGATAGCCCCGCGCACGGTTATCTGCACCGACCGTAAAGGTAATATCCTGGTTATCAATAGTCCGGATAAATATTTCACCCTGTACGAATTGGCCCGTTTCCTCAAAACCAGTGAATTTGACATCGACACCGCCCTCAATCTGGACGGTGGTTCCATGGCGCAACTATTTATCAAGACTTCGGAATTCAGTTTTTCCTCTCCGTCCTTTCTGGAGAGGCAGGCGCGGGAACTGATCGACCCCCGGATGGTCCTCTTACCAACGGTGATCGGCGTCTTCCCTCGTCCCAAATAGAGCCGATGAAACAATATCTAATTATTGGAGCCGGACATTTCGGTTATCTGGCTCTCAGTCGCCTGGCCCAACAAGAGCCGGGAAGCTACTTCACCGTGATTGATCAACAGCCGGAGGCCCTGGAGGATTGCCGCCTCCCCGGGTTAGCCAATCTACGGTTGCAGCAAGGCGATGGCCTGGCCTTTTTAATTTCCGAGTTGCACGAAGAGTCTGGTTACGATTGGATCATCCCGGCCATTCCTCGACATGTGGCCTTTGAATGGGTCTGGCAGCGACGTTCCCCCGAAGCCGGCTGGCAAGTAATTCCGGTGCCCCCCGAAGTAGAAAACCTGAATGTTCAGGCATTTCGAGGCCTTCAGGGCGAAGTGCTCCTCAGTATGGCGGATTTTATCTGCCCGGATGATTGTCCGGAACCGGACGACCATTGTCGGGTAACCGGCCTGCCCCGGGTCGGCACGCTCTATGAAGTCCTGGAAGATTTACTGATACCCGGGTTTGCCTCCCTGGTAATCCGCAGTCAGCAACTGGCTCCCGGCGTCGGCGGTTATATGCCGGCCGATCTGTGGCGATTAGAGCAGCAGGTCCGCAGCGGACCTGATAAGTTGTTGATTGCCACGGCCTGTCGTTGCCATGGGGTAGTGCATGCCCTTAGTAAAAAAGGATGAGTGAGAACTAGGTGGCTTTTGATTTTTCCGGCATTATTGGTCAATCCGCGCGCATGCAGGAAATTTTTGCCATGCTCAGCCTGGTGGCGCCCTCGGATGCCAATATCCTGCTGCTCGGAGAAACCGGGACCGGGAAAGAGATTGTCGCCCACGCCATCCATCAACACAGCCGGCGGCGGGAAGGCCCGTTTGTCGTGGTGAACTGTGCCGCTCTACCCGAAACGCTGCTGGAAAGCGAGTTATTCGGCCATGAGCGGGGGGCCTTTACCGGTGCGGTTGCTCGTAAAGAAGGGCGGTTTTATCTGGCCCATCAAGGGACTTTGTTTTTAGACGAAATCGGCGAACTGTCGCTCACCACCCAGGCCAAAATTCTGCGGGTTTTACAATCGCGCGAGTTCGAACCCTTGGGGAGCATTCGTACCCTTAAGGTTGATGTCCGCATCATTGCCGCTACCAACCGGCATTTGGAAATCGAGGTCCGTGAAGGGCGTTTCCGAGAGGACCTATATTATCGCCTCAATGTGGTCTGCATCGCCCTGCCGCCATTACGGGAACGCCATGATGACATAGTGCTGCTGACTCAATATTTCTTGGCACATTATAATAAAAAAAATGCCCGCCAGGTCCAGGGCCTCGACCCGGAGGTGCTGAGAATTTTCCGCAAGTACTCCTGGCCGGGGAATGTCCGAGAGCTGGAAAACGTCATCGAAAGAGGGGTAATTCTATGCCCGGCCGACATCCTGACCGTTAAGGAACTGCCTCCCGCCCTGCAAGAGTTGGCCGGCTATCCCCTGGCCGAGTCTAGGGCTGACGAGTGCGCTTCGGAGCCCAGCCTGGTGGAATTGGAACGGGAGCTGATTTTACGGACCATCGCTAAGGTGGGCGGCGACCATCGGCAAGCTGCCATGATTCTGGGAATCTCTATGGAGGAATTGAGTCTGAAACTAAAGTCTTATGGCGGCGAAGCTTAAATTCTGGGGCCTTCTTAAAAAGCCAGCTTAACCAAAGGAGAAGCGATTTATGTTTTATCCACCGCTACTGATGATTTTCATGCTCATCTTTTTGGTTCTGGCCATTTTTCTGTTCGCCTTTTTACAGGTGGGGGGGCAGTATGGTCAATATTCCCATTGCCCAACTGGAAAGTGAAGAATTAGTTCACGACGAAATAGTCAGCTATTTCGGCATGCGTTATCGCGTACCCAAGATTATCCGTCCCCAAAAGACGGTATTAGCCATTAATGTCGGAGGGGCGTTGATTCCGCTATTGATCTCCGTTTATCTGATGTTGAAAATCAACTACGTAATTCTGCCGGTGTTGGTTACCGGTCTGGTAGCCCTGGTGTCCAACCGGCTGGCCCGGCCGGTCCCGGGCATGGGTATCGCCATCCCGGCCCTGATTCCGCCGATTATTGCTGCGGTAGGTGCCTTAATCTTGTCCCCCGCGGAGATTCGGGCCCCGATCGCCTATATCGCCGGCACGATGGGAACCTTGATCGGGGCAGATCTGCTGAAAATCAAGGAATTGCGACATCTGGCCGCGCCGGTGGCGTCCATCGGCGGGGCCGGAACCTTTGACGGGGTATTCTTAAGCGGCATCATCGCAGTATTGCTCAGTTAGTCTGAACCAAAGGCTGGGCACCGAAAATCAACCGAAATGGAGGAATTATGAAGCGACCGTACGGTTGTCAGACATTGGCATTAATTCTCGGCCTGAGCATATCAGTGCTGGCCTGGGTGGATATTTCCGGCAATACCATCAACCCCGAATACGTGGCACGCATTAAAGACGGTAAGACCACCAAAAACGAGATTATGCTGCTGTTCGGGGAACCCCAGGAGGTTCAGCGCACCCAGACGGGACTGGTCTTCACCTATCATAGTTACCGGGACGCGACCATGCCGGCCTTTAGCAAAGAAAGAGAGATTAACGAACAGTCAACCGTGCCATTTTTCCTGGATGATAACAAAACCATCAAGAAGGTGCCGGTTAAGAAAAAAGGTAAAATTCTGCATAGCACCCTGACCATTCGCTTTAAACCCGACAACTATACGGTAGAACAGCATAACTATAAAGTTCATGACGCCAAAGGAAAAATCTCTGCTAAGTAACTCTGTTCGCTGACTCGATGACCTCCCCTTCCCTGCCCTGGCGTTTTCAACGGCTGCTGGTGGAGGAGGCCGCCCGGGAAGATGATATAACCAGGCGGGTGCAATCCCGGCTGCCTCAGCTGCCGGTAGAAATCATCCATGAAACTGGGGACTTACACCGGCGGAGAAACCATAGTCGGGCGGATCTAGGTCAAGCCAAGCGCACCCTCTTGTTAGCCCACCAAAAAGGGCCGTTCTGGCGGCCCTGTCCGGGCACCAAAGGCTACCTCTGTTGCGGCTACCAGGTTTTGCAGGTGGCTACCGGCTGTCCTATGGACTGTAGTTACTGTATTCTACAGGGCTACCTTAATTTCCCGGCGATCACCATCTTTACGAATGTTTATGACCTGCTGACCGAACTCCAAACCCGCCTCACAGCCAGCCCCTCGCAGATCTGGAGATTAGGAACCGGGGAATTTGCCGACAGCCTGGCGCTCGACGACCTGATGGGCCTTAACCACGAATTGATTCAGTTTTTTGCCCGTCAGTCCCATGCGGTGCTGGAAATCAAGTCCAAATGCACCCTGATAGAGCCATTATTACCCTTGGGACCTAATCCTCAGGTCATATTCGCCTGGTCCCTCAATCCGCCCAGAATCATCCGCCAAGAAGAGCATTTTACTGCGCCATTGGAGGCCCGGCTCCGGTCAGCCCAGCGCGCCGCCGCGGCCGGCTTCCGTCTGGCCTTCCACTTTGATCCGTTGATTTATTATCCCGGCTGGGAAAACGATTACCGACAGACCGTAGAGCGGTTATTCCAGGTGGTGCCCCCTGAGGCCATTGCCTGGATCAGCCTCGGGGCCTTGCGCTTCATGCCCCGCCTGAAGGCCATCATCCGGAGCCGTTTTCCGGCCAGCCGGATTGCCGAGGAGGAATTTATTACCGCCTTGGATGGCAAGCTGCGCTACTTCAAGAGCTTGCGCATTGAGATGTATGCCCGGATGCGAGACTGGATCGTCACGCAGGCCCCAGAGGTCCTGGTCTATCTCTGCATGGAGAGCCCATCGATCTGGCAGGCAGTTTTTGGGTTTGTCCCGGCTGGCGGAGAACTGCCCCGCTTACTGGACCGGGCCGTGGAAAAAGGCTGAACCCAGCCCCGATAAGTGGCCAGTCCCAGCCAGGCCCAGTTGTTGCCATAATAGTCATCGGGTCGATTGAAATAGCCTCCCTGACTTCCCTGGTGATAGGTGACGACAATCTTTGCGGCCCAGTGTCGGGCCAGTTGCGGCTGCTCACTGGCCAAAGCCGCGGCCAACAGGCCGGCATAGAGCACCGGACTTTCATAATCCACCAGCGGCTGTCCCTGGTAGCTGTAACCTGCCGCCAGTCTTTGCTTCTGGTCCCACTCCTTGGAAAAGAAGGTTAATACCGAGTCTTGCAGGCACCTGGTCGCCCGCGGCTCTTTAAACCACAGCCTATCCAGCCCGATCCGCCAGGGGATACGCACCGCTTCCCAGCCATAGTCAGAGCCGCGGTCCGGATGCGGTGCAAATCTATCCGGCGCGGTCAGCACACACCAGTCCGGGAAGAGACCGACCCCCTGCCGGTTTCCCAACTGACGGCCTAATTTTTCCAGGGCATAATAAGTAGAATCAATCAGTTCTAACCATCGACGGTCCTGAGTGACCAGATAAAACAGCCGATAGCTGGCTGGAGAAAAGTATGAAGGGTTTAAGGACAGAGGCAACTTCGGCTCGATCCAGCTCCCCGGGGTCAACCAGCGGCGGCCAGAGGCATCCACTGCAGTCTCCCGGGCCAGGATGTCTTTTAGCACCTGCTGGGCCTTAACCAGATAGTCGGGCAGGGGCTGGGACGGTCGGCCCCATTGCCGGTGGGCCAGGATTAAGGCCAGAGCATAGTCCAGGTCGCCATCAGTAGCGCTATTCCAATCCAGCACCTGCCATTGGCCGCTTTTAGTCTGGCCCCAGCGCCAGGCCAGGAGATGGTCGCCTTTTTCCACCAGCCGCGACAGGTGGGTTTCGGTCCAGGTATAACTGCGATCAAAGGCAGCCTGATCCTGGCTCCACACCGCCCGCAATAGGGCGTAGGCCTGGCCTTCCGAAATGCTGTCCTGCTGGTTTTCCGGACGGATCACCCGGCCGTCCAGGGAGATAAAATTGATCCGATAATATTCCCAACTCTGCACCAGAATCCGGTCGATCCGGGCCGTCCAGTCAGTATCGGCGGGCGGCGGCGTGGAGCAAGCCGGAAGAGCAGCACTGACTAGCGTCAGGACTAGCCATTTAAAGGACCTGAATCTGATCACTGTATCACCGAAAATGCCATAATATCCTTGAATTTGGTTTTTCGAAAATATTGCGGTCAACGGTCTATTATATCTTATCATCCCGACGTCGCCCCGGCTAATACAAATGCTTCAGGTTTTTGCCTTATATGCCGATTCATTTATAATAAATTGCCACTGTCTATTTTAAAACTTATTGGCGTCAGGTGCATACCATCACCAATGCCATTATGCTTTTGGGCCTGGAACGTATCCGGGATTTAACAATAGGTCTGCGTTTATTTGAAAATTTTAGCTGCTCTCAAAATCTCTCTCCGGTGCGACGCTTAATTATCTCCGCCTTTTTTACGGCCTTATTGTCTCAGGCCCTGAGCCAAGACACCCGCCGCTATCAGGGCGAAGAGGTATTTATCACAGGGCTGCTGTTCAACCTGGGGGAGTTGATCGCCGCCTATTATCTTCCTGAAGATTATGACCAGATTCTCCAGATTGCGGCGCGGCAGGGCATAAGCCGGTCCCGGGCTGCTAAACAGGTTCTCAAGGTGTCTTGGCAAGAACTAGGTCTGGCCATTCTAAGAAAATGGCAATTTCCGACAGGTCTGGTGATGAAGTTGAGTTATTTACATATGGCAAGTGATACCACTACGGGTGACGACGTCCCCTTGCGCCTGCTGGTCCAGAACGCCCACGAACTGGGGCAGAGCTTATTAGAGGCAGAGCTTAGTCCGGAGGAGTGGCAGCATCGCCTCCAGCGCTGTGGGAAAAGACTGAACATAACCTCGGATCGGCTCGATCAGATAATAACCAGCAGTATTAACGGTATTCAAGAATTGACCAAAACGCTCGGAATCGATCTTCAGGAATTAAAGCTTCCTATCTCTAGTATCCAGGGCAGTTTCCAGACTCAACTAGACTCCGAGGTTTTAGTTCCCGATGAGGATCAGCGAACCAGTCCGGATAGTCAGTCTGCGAGGCGAGTACGCCAAAGCGCTCGCTTTGGCCTGGGGCCGGGGGTAGAAGATTTGCTGCCCGTCCTGCAACTGCCATTTTCCCCGAGCGATAATATTCTTGCCTTAGCGCTGGCCGAACGCCGGGAGTACATTTTTAAGGCTGGTGAACAACGAGAAAATTTAAAGCTGATGCCAGCAAGCTTTTGGAAAATAATCGGGGAAGCCGACTTTCTGGTCACTCCCATCCTGGTCAATGAGGTGGCGATCGGCTTTTTTTACGTGGACCGTTGCGGCTCCCAGTGCTCTTTCAGCGATGAAGACCGTCAGAGACTGGAGATTTTCCGGAATTTAACCACTATCGCCCTGCGTTGCTGTTGCAGTACCCCTTCCAACTTTCAGTATAAGGTGCCTTAAGCCGACGCGCGATCTGTCGGACCTGGGCCATAGCTTCCTCCACCTCAAAGGTCAGCACCTGTCGATCCCTTACCAGCACACGACCGTTAACCAACACGGTGCGCACATCCGCTCCGGTGGCCACATAGACCAGATGTGAACAAGGATTATACATCGGTATCATATGCGGCTGCTGGCAGTCAATGACGATCACATCCGCCCTTTTGCCAGGTTCCAAAGACCCTAGCTCCTGATCCAGATCAAGCACGCCAGCACTACCGCGCGTTGCCAATTCCAGGACTGCGGAAGCGGGCAGGACGGTAGGATCGAAGTGATGGACCTTGTGGAGTTTGGCAGTGGTATCCATTTCCTGAAGCAGATCCAAGTCATTGTTGGAAGCGCAGCCGTCAGTACCCAAACCCACTTTGACGCCCTGGGCCAGCAGTTCTACTACCGGGGCGATGCCGGACGCGAGCTTCATATTGCTTTCCGGGCAATGCACGACTGAGGCCCCGTGCTGGGCCATGAGTTCCACATCGGCGGCGCTTAAGGCCACGGCGTGATCGGCCACTAAGCGGGAATCGAGCAATCCCAGCCGATGCAAATGGCCTACCGGGGTCGCCCCATAACGGGCCTGGCAATCCTTGACTTCCTGCCAGGTCTCGGCCAGGTGAATAATCAATCGGACTTCGTGCCGCGCTGCCAGTTCGCCGCAACGGACCAGAAGCTCCGGGGAACAGGTGTAAATCGCATGGGGCTGGATGGCTACCCGGATCAGCGGATCAGCCTTCCAGCGTAAACATAAATCCTCGCTGAACCTGAGACCATTTTCTGGAGGCCCATAATTGCTGGAAGGAAAATCGTAGAGCACCTCGCCGATCACAGCCCGCATCCCGGCTTCGGTGGCCGCCTGGGCCACCGCATCGGCAAACAGATACATATCGCAGAAAGTGGTAGTCCCGGAGAGCAACATCTCCGCCATCGCCAGTTTGGTGCCCCAATAAACTAAATCCCGATCTATCTGCCGTTCGGCCGGAAAAATGTAATCATTCAGCCACTCCGCCAGCGGCAGATCATCGGCCAACCCCCGGAAGCAGGTCATGGCCGCGTGAGTATGGGCATTGATCAGACCAGGCATTATTATATCACCTGTATAATCAAGTACCTGGGTAGATTGATAATGAGTCTCGATCTCGGGCCGGGGGCCGACGGCTGCAATGCGATCCCCCCGGATGGCCACGGCCCCCGGGTTAAAGGTGTGCTGTTGATTATTGAGAGTCAACACCTGGCCCCCCAGGAGCAGCACATCAACCTTTGCCGCAGACTTTGAACTTTGGTTTGAGTCGAACAAGATAACCTCTTTCAGGGAATAGTAAGCTGTCCCGTAACCAAGGATTCGTAAAAACCAGGAGCCGACCCCGGGGGCACTTTGAGGCGATAGAAACCCGGAACCAGGGTATTACCCTGGAGCTGGGGATTAAGGCGCTTAATGGCCTTATAATAAGTCCCGCAGGCCTGGGCTACCTCCTGCACCTGAACCTCCCTGGTCAGGATAAACTGGACCTGGTCGTACTCCAGGGGCGGATAACATTGATCAGCAGGGATCTCATAACCGTATTGGGCCGGCTGGCTCAAGACGATCTTGGCAGCAATAATGCGCAAGACATAGCGCTCCGTTTCCTCGGGAAGGCTAAGGCGATAGTAATCTTGAACCCCCTGTTCATTGATCTCCCTTGCCAACCGGCCTTCACCGCAGTTATAGGCCGCCAGAGCCAGGGTCCAGTTTCCGAACTTTTGGAACAGAAATTGTAAATATTGCAGCGCCGCCTCGGTAGCGGCGGCAAAATCCATACGCTCATCCAGGTGCTTTTCGGTCTTAAGGTCAAAGCGATTGGCCGTGGGCCGGATAATCTGCCAGGGGCCCCAGGCATCGCGGGGGGAGCGCACCTCCGGGCGCAGGTCACTTTCCACCACCGCCACATACTTCAAATCATCAGGGAGTCGTGCCTGTCGCAATTTTTTTTCAATATAAGGAAAATAGCGCGTCGCGCGTTTAATCCACAGAGTGGTCTGGACCCGACTCCAAACCACAATAATAAATTCCTTGTCCAGATCCTCCCATACAGCTTGATCATTTATAGGCACTAGCTCACCGCATAGCGTCAGACGCTCGGGAAGCCGGTAGTACGGCATCGACACCGTAGCCGGGGGTGGCTCCGTCGGGGTCGGCGGCGGTGAAGTGGCGACCATACCGTTAGGCCACCAAAAGATCGCCAAAAATAGCAATATGATAAAAATCACCCGAGAGATCCTTTGCTCCCGATCAGGACAGGATAATTTAATGCTTTTATTCCAAATCTAAACCGGTGTCAATAGCGCCTGGACAAGCAGGATTTTATTGAGGGGGAAAAGAGGGGGTAATAATATCGGCCTTTAAGCCCAGGGCAGGGCCAACTTAATAGAGGTAACCGATGATTGTTTAGTATCCGCCCGGCTGGCCCTTTACAGCCTGTAAAAAAATACTGGCAGCCAGGATAAAAGAAGTCGCCGCCAATCTCAATGTTTAATTATCTGGTATCCATCCGGAAAGCCGTTATCCTCTGTTCCCCTCCCCTGGGTGGCAGAGGTTAAGCCGGGGATAAAAAATATTATATGATCTCAATATGTTGAAAATATTATCCCCATCCCCTGGCCGCGGTGGTTGGCCGCCATGTAATTTTTCCCGGCTACTTCGCCGGTCTGCCCCAAAGCCCAGACCACAGCCGGATGATTATCCAGACTGGCATCATTAAGATACGACGCTTAGAACGCTGGTCCGCCGCCAATCTTCAATATTAGCCTTTTGAGATCAGTATCTTTGCTATGATTTACGCTGATCTCCTCGCCGCAGCGGGCGGCCTCTGTCCTCCCCACCTTCATCTAAAAGCCACCCTAACCCTGGCTAGCAATGTCCCCGGGCAGTCTGGCCTTTGGGGCCCAGGAGGAAAGGTCCGAACCAGTTGGTAGTCAGGAAGCCCTCCAGGCGCGTTGCCTTCGGCATTTCGACGTTAGCATCGTCTTTGGGAAGGTCCACGCCATCCTCACCTAACAGTTCTTCCAATAGACCTTCCAGAAACCAGGGTGGCAGCTTGTTGCTTTTTAAATAATCATCCATATCATTGCCCTCATGCCATCTAACTGCAAATAATAGACCAAAATAATTATCACCTCCTGGTCGGTCAAGTTAATGTCATGATATTCTTTAAAATTTACTTTAAAAAATCTTGGCCAAAAAGCGGGCATAGCTCACAGCGTGGCTTCGGGCGGCAAAATTCTTTACCCAGACGTACCAAAAGAGCATGATATTCCTTAAACAGCGGGACCTCCGGGGGAAGCTGGGCCATGAAAAGCTGCCGCAGGTCTTCGTACGAGCATGGGTCATTTACCAAATCATGTCGGTGGCAGATCCGAAAAGTATAGGCATCCACCACAAACGTGGGTTTTTCGAGGGCATAGAGCAAGATACTATCGGCAGTTTCCGGACCAATGCCTTTGATGCTCAACAAAGCCGGTCGCAAGTTTTCTAGACTAGCCGCGGCCATATTTTCCACCGAGCCTTGATAATAGAAGAAAAGAAAGTCCAAAAAATTTTTCAGGCGGCGGGCCTTAAGGTTATAATATCCCACCGGGCGCAGAATCTGAGCCAGTTCTGCCTCCCCGATCTCCATTAATCTTAGCGGCGCAAGTTGTTCCGTCTGCTTTAGTTGGGCAATGACCCGGGCGACATTGTGCCAATTGGTGTTCTGGGTCAGGATGGCGCCGACCGCGACCTCAAAGGGGCTATCTCCGGGCCACCAGCCCTGGGGTCCAAAGACTTCCCATAATCTTTGGTATAGGTTCTGAAGCCGATCAACCCGTTCCATTTTTTGAACTCCATGTTACCCAGTTCTGATCACTGGTACAGCCAGATCAGGGCTTTTTTAATAAAAAAATTTATACTAACGATAATTTAGCATTATGTAAATATGTTACCAACGGTCAGTCTTTGTCGGCCCGGAGGTCTAACCCCTCCTCCGGGTAAAAAGTTCCCTGGCGGTAAATTCTGACTTGCAACCTTCTCAGATTGGCAAACATATTTTTATGATTTATAACTCATTAAACGTCAAACCCATGGCGCCGAGGTCGGAATGAACAAATTTTGGGCCTTTTTAAGCACTCTGATCCTGATAACTGGCTGTTCGACTGCAGGACCCCCCTCCTCGACGCTTTATCAAGTGTCCACCCTTCAGGCGCTGATGCAGGGCGTATATGACGGCCATACCAGCATTGGCCAGCTAAAGACTAAAGGAGATCTGGGGCTGGGCACCCTCAATGGATTGGACGGTGAATTAGTAGTATTGCAGGGGGAGTTTTATCAGCTCCGGGCCGATGGTCGGACTTACCGGTTAGCTGACCAGAAATTGACCCCGTTTGCCGCAGTGGTCTGGTTCCGACCAGATATTTCTGAATCAGTTAGACATTGAGTTTTATCTGCTAGTGTGTTATTCGAAGGGCCATGGATAAAATTGTCATCGAAGGCGGGATTCCACTCCAAGGAGAGGTTGCCAGCAGTGGGGCCAAAAATGCTGCGCTGCCGATTCTGGCGGCCACCCTGCTGGCCCCGGGGATTCACCACCTCAGCAATGTCCCCAATCTGGCAGATATCCGCACCGCCAAAAAGCTGCTGGCTAATCTGGGGGTCAAATTTACGGATCATGAGGTCCTGGCGGTGGATACCAGCCGATTGACCTCTTGTGAAGCTCCCTATGCCTTGGTCAAGACCATGCGGGCCGCGGTGCTGGTATTGGGGCCATTGGTCGCCCGGGCCGGAGAGGCACGGGTTTCTCTGCCAGGCGGCTGTGCTATCGGGGCCCGACCGATCAACCTCCACCTCAAGGGGCTGGAGGAGATGGGGGTCAGGGTCACCCTGAAACACGGCTACGTCGAGGCCAAGGTCCACCGTCTGCACGGGGCCCCTATCCATCTGGAATTGCCCAGCGTGACTGGCACCGAGAACTTGATGATGGCCGCCACCTTAGCCGCCGGCACCACGGTCATCCACAACGCCGCTCAAGAACCGGAAGTCGCTGACTTGGCCCGCTTCCTGGTCGCCATGGGGGCTGAGATCGACGGCATCGGCACCGATGTCTTAACTATCCGCGGGGTGCAGAGCCTGTCGCCAGCCAGCCATACGATTATGCCGGACCGCATCGAGGCCGCCACCTACCTGACCGCGGCCGCCATTACCCAGGGCGAAGTTACGATTCGCGGCGTCCCGTGCGAGCATCTTACTGCAGTACTGGATAAGTTCCAGGAAGCCGGAGTCCGCTTGGCCATCGAAGACAGCCAGTTAAAGGTAAAGCCTGCCAAGCACCTGGTCGGGGTTGACGTTATGACCCATCCCTATCCCGGCTTTCCCACCGATATGCAGGCCCAATTTATGGCCTTGATGTGTATCGCCGAGGGTGCCAGCCTGATCACCGAAAACATCTTTGAAAAACGCTTTATGCACGTCAGCGAGCTTCGCCGTCTAGGCGCGGATATCGTAGTTTCCGGTAACCACGCCCTGGTGCGCGGCGTCCGGTGCCTGCAGGGGGCCCCGGTAATGGCCACCGATCTGCGGGCCAGCGCCTCGCTGGTCCTGGCTGGCCTGGCGGCTCAGGGCGTCACTGAAGTACACCGGGTTTATCATCTTGACCGGGGCTATGAACAGCTAGAACACAAACTCTCGGCGCTGGGGGCCCGGATCTGGCGGGCCAAGGCGGATTGACAGCCGTATCGCTTAACAGCAGTCGGACCAATCCCGATCTGTCCTTTAAGCCATTAATTCCCAAAACCTGGAGATCATCGGAAAATGATGGGAAACCCCGGCTTCGCACTGAGAACTAGGTTTGGCCTTAAAAAATAGATATTTCAGACCGAAGCGGTGCGCCGCTTGCAGAATCTCTTCATTATCGTCGATCAGCAGGGTGCGCTGCGGGTCGAGTCGGAGCTGATCGGCCAGCACCTGCCAGAACCTTACCTCCTCCTTCGGCATTCCTAAATCAAAGGAAGAAATCACCCGGTCAAAGTAATCTAAGAGGCCGACATGCGACATCTTCAGATCCAGGGTTTTGTAATGGGCATTAGTGACCAAGGCGATTTTTTTACCCAAGTTCTGGAGAAACTGTAAAAAAACCTCGCTGTCCGGATGCACCTCGATCAGATGGCGGATGCCGGCTTTCAGGGCGGGGATGTCAAGGTCCAGTTCGCGGGACCAGTAATCGACATCGGTCCAGTTCAGGGTGCCCTCTTGCCGCTGATAACGGGCCAGAACTGCGCGGCGGGCCGCGTCCGGTTTCAGCCCTCGACGGCGGGCATATTCCGCCGGTATGTGGAGACGGAATAAACCATGCAGGCCAGATTTATCTTAACAGATCTGCGGGGATTGAGCAGCTAGGCAACTCATTTTCAGGCTTTGGCTTGAGCGGAATGGAATTGCCCTGGTAACACCGGCGGGTGCATTCAAGGGCATTTACCGAGAAAAGAATAAGGTGCGTTGTATGCACCAAAATCAGGGTGGATTTGCGGAATGATATTTATATTTGGTGCATGGGAGGCACCCTCTCGACCAACCTCACTAGAAACGGACAAATTGCTTAAGCATGGCCCCCAAAGAGTTAAAAAACTCTATGGCTTCAACATCATGCCGGTCGGGGGTCCAGATATATTTGCCCGCGGCCGAGAAGGCCAGGCCGTAGTAAGCTAAGACAAATTGGCCGATAGCCACGTATCCTGAGGCGAACTGCCCCAATGCCAGGATTATCCCTCCCGCGAATTGGGCCACGACCAGGGGTGCAAAGATAAATTGGCCCAAGCCGAAGACCATGCCGACGCCAAATTGGGCCACGGTGATCAGGCCGATGCCATATTGCCCGATGGCGATGATGCCTTTGGCCACCCGGCGGCGGCCGCGGGGGTCTTTGCCGTAAGCGATATGCACCAGAGGATAGCCCCAATAGCTGCGGGCCGATTTCCATTCATAGCCTGTACCGTGCCACTCCCGGTCACTGGGACGTGGAGCGCCGCAATGAGGACAGGCCTTGGCCTCGGTACTCACCTCTTTCTGACATTCCCGGCAAGTGGTCATTGACATGGTGATGTCCTCGATAAATTAAAGTTCCCAGCTTTGAATCCTGGTCAGAGAAATTTCATTGATTGTTTAAGGGCTTTTCGTCAGGCCGAAGGCGAAACTTTAGGATCAGGAAGCCGAACAGCCTGAACCTCACCCTTCTGGAGCCGCAAAAGTTTCTCCTGACCCCCGATCATCACCATGATATCGCTGGGTTTAATGACAAAACTGGGATCGGGCAGAAAAATTTGGGACCCCTGGACGTTGCCCCGGATCAATCAGTCACAGAGGCGGATTTTAGCCGGCAGGGCCTAGTTTATTGACAATCTGGGGAAAAAATATTACGTTTTAGAGGAACTCATCTGACAATTAATGAAAATTGGGGAATTTATGGGTGTTCTACCAGCCTTAGCCGCCACCGGGATCGGTTCGGTGCCGTTTCTGAACTCTCAAGAAGCGGTCGCCTTAATCCTGCAATACCTTCCAGAGATACCTTTCTGGCCGCAGATGGTCAAATTGGGCTTTCAAGAAGACATGGTGCCCCAAGCCGCCGGGGGCTTGCCGGGTCTCAGGTTGGATGCCGAAAATCGGACCGTTTCTCTGGACGGCCAGCTCGACCGGGAGGCGACCTTAACCAAATTTTACGAACTGGCAATGAGCGGCGAATTAGCCTCCTTTGCTTTACACCCCCAGGAAGCCGCGGGTTTTTTTGACCTGCTGGCCGCGGTTCAGAACCAGTCCGCGACCTCACCGTCATTCTTAAAAGGACAGATCGCCGGTCCGGTTACCTTTGCCGGGATGGTCAAGGACCAGCAGGGCAAAGCCATTCTGTTTGACCGGGAGATCAGCCAGGCCGTCACCCAGGGGCTGGCCTTAAAGGCCGCCTGGCAGGCCCAGGAAATTCGCCGCCTGGGCAAAGACGCGGTGATGTTCTTTGATGAGCCTTATCTGACCGGCTTTGGCTCGGCTTTCATGCCCATTTCTCGGGCCGAAGTGATTGCTACCCTCACCGAGGCCATGGACATCTGCCGTCAATACGGCGAGGTGCTCTTTGGCATCCACTGCTGTGGCAACACCGACTGGTCCATGTTGCTGGAGACTCCGGTTGATATTCTCAGCTTTGACGCTTATGGTTTTTTTGATACCCTGATCCTCTACGGTCCGGCGGTGAAAAAATTCCTGGCCCGGGGCGGATATTTGGCCTGGGGAATGGTGCCAACCAGTCCCACGGAACCGGTCCAGACGGTGGATCAGCTCTGGGAGCGGTTTCAAGAGCAAGTCATCCGCTTAACCCAGACCGGCCTGGACCGACAAGCACTGCTGGCCCAGAGTCTCCTGACCCCGGCCTGTGGCCTGGCTTACCTGACGCCAGAGCAAGCGCATCAGGCCCTGGCTGCATTGGCCGAACTGAGTGCGCGCAGCCGGGATTGGCAGACCGGTAGTTAACTAGAACTGACCGAATTAATCTTCTGCCTTTAAGACGTCTTTGGACCTTAGGAGTTAACCTTGAACCAATCAAAATCCAGCTTTGGACTATGGGTTTGCAGCGGTCTGATCCTGCCCGCCATGATCTTCTACCTGGGATGTGCCAGTACTCCAGCACCTCAGCCCTCCATAGCCGGCATTAATAAGGTCCTGTTGGTAGGATTCCCGGGCAAGGTGTGGGATGATATGAATAAAGGTCGGCGTATACTGCACATCGCCGAGAACAAGCTGGCGCTGGCCTCGAATTTCGACATCGTGACCGACGACCGTGATCCCCAAGAACTGGAACTGATCCAGTGGGGACGCTGGGGTGACCCCTGTTTAACCTTCAAAATGGTGGAGCGCGACGACTCTGCACTGGTGGATGTCAACCGCGTCATCAGCCTGGCCCAGAAAAAAAATGTTGACGCCATTATGATCGGTGCTCTGCGGCTTTATGGCGCCCGGGGTGGGAAATATTATCTGGCTCTGACCAATAGCTGCATGCGAAGCAAAGGCGAGGATATCTTAGGTGATGCGGAAAGCGATGTGACCTTGGAAGCAATCCTGGTCGGGGCCGACGGTAGCTGTCGCTGGCACGGCCTGAAAGAGACCAGTACCAGCTTAGGAACCGGCTTAAAATCAATGGTGCTGTTTGGCAAGGGCGTGGCAGATGAAGTCGCTTATGACCGGGTCGAGCGGGGTCTGACCTATCTATTTGTCACGCTTCCCAAGCCGCCCCGCGTTGATTAATTTCTTAGTGAGTGAAGGGCAGTTATCTAACTCCCGTGATTCCAACTTTTTTTACTGAGTTGATCATCTAGACCCAGTTTTTTTCTGGAAGCGCTTTTTTTCGGCAGTATGACTGGTTGGGCCGCAGTTGAGCACGAAAGGAGATAATCCATGAAAGTCCGAGATGTTATGGTCAGAGATGTAGCTACCCTAAATCTTGAGGATGAATTGAGTCTGGCCAACGATATCATACAGTTGGGACGCATCCGCCATCTGCCGGTAGTGGAAGGCAAAAAGCTGGTAGGCATCATTTCTGAACGTGATCTGTTCCGCAGCTCTCTGGCCCAGGCCCTGGGCTACGGCACCCGGGCGACCCGAGATCTGATGAAGACCATCCGGATCAAAGACATCATGGTGACCGACCTGGTGACCATCTCGCCAGATGAAGAATTAAAAGTCGCGGTCCGGAAGATGCTGGATAAGAAGATCGGTTGCTTGCCGGTGGTTCAAGAAGAGGAATTGATCGGGCTGATCACGGAAACTGATGTTCTCTCGCAATATCTGAAGAATTGAGGTCAGTTTACCTCATAGCGCCAAAAATTTAATGAAGATCTCTAATAATCGTTGGTCATATATCAGGCCCCGCGGGCCGCTTTGTTCCCGTAAGATTTTAATGGCGTCGAAGGCCCGGTAGGCCGGACGATAAGGCCGGAGAGAAGTAAGCGCTTCGTAGGTGTCAACCAGCCGGAGGATGCGAGTATGGCGATGCTGTTGGCTTAAGCTCAGCCCCCGGAGGTAACCGGAACCGTCACAGTTCTCATGATGTTCTAAAATAAGCCTTAAGGCCTCCAACGGAATCGCCGAAAATCCTTTGAGCATATCAAAGCCGATCTGGGGATGTTCCTGCACTAGCAGCCTATCTTCGGCGTTTAAGGTTTCCGGCTTATCCAAGATCTCCGGCGGAATTCTGGTCATCCCGACATCATGGAATAGCGCCGCGATCCCCATATGCTGACATTCAACTTCCTTCTTTTCAAGATAGACCATCAGCGCTAGCGCGATCATAAACACGTTGACCGAATGATTATACAGACTGTAATCGTGTAGGATTATTTCCCAGAGGAAATTCAAGGGCAGCTTGCCCGTAGCCAATTCTTCCAGCAGCCAATTTACCTGCTTGATCGTGGAGCGGATATAGGGACCCATGCGGGTGCTGGTCATAGCCTGTCTGATGGTGAGATTCAACTGATCATAAAACACCCGCATTTTTTGCTGATTGGCTATTCCGCCTTGACCCTCCAGTATCAGTAGATAATTATTCAGGTACGCGATAACCCTTGGTAAATCAACTTTTTTAAAATAAAGACGATCTATGCCTATTTGTTCGAGCTGACTCAGCCAGGCGGGTTGAAAAACTTCTCCAGGCATACCACAAGGCAGATAGTGGATCTCTTTGTTACCCTCATTAAGGGTCTTTAAATAGATTGCAAAGGTCAAAGCTTCCCCTGGGAACAAGGACCGCAAAAGTAAAGGGCAAAATTCCTTCTCCTGTTCTTCGCTGGCGGTCCCTTGAACCACTCGCAACTTCTTGGAAAACAAGCGCTCTCTGATCTGCTGACCTTCTATGTCGATCTCCAAGCCTGCTCTTAAAGGGATGATCGTTGATATTTAGGTTAATTAAACAATAAACTCTGTATTCTTAATCGGCAATCACTTTGCCTACTAAAGCTTAAAGTCCTCAAGACGGATAGTGGCAAGGGATATAGGCCAATCGCCCCCACCAGCCCCTGAATTATAGCATACCGCTTTAAATCAACCTAAATTGAGCGCCTTCGATTTGCAACTTTAAGGTGGCGCAAAGATCTGCACCGCTATTAAGCATCTCCTTAGGCCGGTCACAGTTTGCAACTACCGATAGTTATGCCAAAGAGAGCGCTCAATTCAGATGTATGTTAACCAGGAGGCATAGCGAGGATTTTCGCCCTTGACCGCCGCGAAATAGGCCTTTTGCAACTCAAGGGTAAGAGGGCCGGGCTGGCCGACTCCGATCAGGCGATCATCAACCTCCCGGACCGGGGTGACTTCGGCGGCGGTGCCAGATAAAAAGACCTCATCGGCAATGTACAGCTTATCTCGACTGAATCGTTCTTCTTTTACTACTAACCCCAAATCCTGGGCCAATTTAATGATGCTGTCGCGGGTAATCCCGGCCAGGATAGCGGAAACCGGCGGGGTCTCTAAAATGCCCTTTTTGACCATAAAGATATTCTCACCCGAGGCTTCGGCCACAAAACCCTCGGTATCGAGCAACAGGGCCTCGTCGTAACCGGCCTGAGTCACTTCCCGTTTGGCCAGAATGGAGTTGACGTAATTGCCCACCGTCTTGGTCCGGGTCATCATGATATTGACGTGATGTCGGATAAACGACGAGGTCTTGACCCGGATGCCGCGCCGCAGGCCCTCGTCGCCCAGGTACGCTCCCCAGGGCCAAACGATGATGGCAACGCGGGTCGGGTTATTCTGGGGATGGAGCCCCATCACCCCGTCGCCGATAAACACCAGGGGCCGGATATAACCATCTTTTTGCTCATTAATTCTTAGAGTCTCAATACAGGCGTGATTAATCTCTTCCTGAGTATAGGGGATGGGCATCTGCATGACATGCGCGGAATCGAACAGCCGCTCGGTATGTTCTGCCAGCCGGAAGATAGCCGTGCGGCCATCAACGGTCTGATAAGCCCGAATACCTTCAAAGGTCCCCAACCCATAATGCAAGGTATGGGTCAGAACATGCACCTGGGCTTCATCCCAAGGTCGAAATTTTCCATCCATCCAGATAAACTTAGTTTTTTCAACCATCTGTTACTCCTTCAGACCATAGGTTATAACTTTTAGCGCATTTCCCTAGCGATGTCAATTACTATTTCCGTCCAGGCCGGAGGGCCAGGTTTTGTTTGCAATCTGGTCGTTAAATGTGTAATTTAACATATCAGTAGCTAATACTCAGACCATTGAGTAAGTTACAGTTCCTGGTTGGTAAAACCCGCCTCTCTCAGGGGTGGGAATACCTGTTGGCTCAGTCGCAGCTAACATTTTGCTAACCAAAGAAATAAACATTTAAACATTAAGTTCGAAGTTTTACTAAAATTCAGCTAACCAGCAATACTTAGGGGTGGTCATCAGCAGATGCAGCCGATCAGGGCCGGAGTCATTGGCGTGGGTTATCTGGGCCGGTTCCACGCCGAGAAATATGCCGCCCTTAAAACCGCGGAGTTGGTCGGGGTAGTAGATTTAGACCCGAAGCGGGCCGCTCAGATCGCACAGGTCTGCGGTACTCAGGCCTTCCAGGATTATCGACAACTGCTGCCACAGGTCCAAGCCGTCAGTGTGGCAGTGTTTACCTCTGAACATTATGCCCTAGTGCGTGACTGTCTGTTACACGGCTGCGACGTCCTGGTTGAAAAGCCGCTGGCCACCACCGTCGCCGAGGCCGAAGAGCTGGTGCACCTGGCCCGCCAGCAAGGCCGGATATTACAGGTAGGCCATCTGGAGCGCTTTAACCCCGCGCTGGAAGAACTGGTCCGCCGCCTGACCCAGCCGCAATTCATTGAGACTCACCGTCTGGCCTTTTTCAAAGAACGGGCTACCGATGTCGATGTGGTATTGGATCTGATGATCCATGACCTGGACCTGACCCTGTCGCTGGTCCCAGGCGCAATCCGGGAAATCCGGGCCGCGGGCATCTCGGTGCTGACCGATACCATTGATCTGGCCAATGCCCGTCTGGAGTTTGATACCGGCTGCATCGCCAACCTGACCGCCAGCCGGGTATCGTTTAAAAGTATGCGAAAATTCCGCCTGTTCCAGCCGCGGACTTATCTGTCCCTGGATTTTGAGAAGCGGGAACTGACTTGCGTGGAAAAGACTGACCAGGCGGGGGGGGTCTATCCAGGGATTAACCTGGAGAATCTGAGTTTCCCCCCTGCTGATCCCCTGCTAAAAGAGATCTCGGCCTTTCTGGAGGCCGTAGCCCGGCGGCAAGAGCCCGTAGTCAGCGGTGAAGCCGGCAAGGCGGCCCTGGCCCTGGCCCTGGATATCAATGCCGCCATGCGCAAGGCCAAGGTGTGATGCGGTTTTCTGTTTTGGGTTTTCGGTTTTCGGTTAGATTCAACTTTAGGCATGGTTCCCATATTTGGATTATACCAAATAGCTAACAACTATTCCTGGCTAAGATATAGTTTTCAATAGCAGATATTTGCCACTGATCGGTAACTAGAATAATTTATAATTATGGTTAAAAGATCAAAAATAGTTTTTTCCAACAGAAAACAGAAAACAGAAAACAGAAAACCCCAAATCCTGGTAGTGGCGGGCGAGACTTCCGGCGACCAACACGGTGCCCGGTTGGTGGCGGCAATCCAGGAGCAGTTGCCGGAGGCCCGGTTTTACGGGATCGGCGGTGATTATCTGGCCCGCCAGGGAGTAGAGATTGCTTACCCCGCTAAAGACTTGGCAGTAGTCGGTCTCTGGGAAGTGGCCGCCAAGCTGCCGACCGTCGGGCGAGCCTTGGCCTGCCTGTGGCAGTACCTCAAAAATGGCCGGCCCCACCTGGCCATTCTGGTCGATTATCCGGATTTCAATTTCTGGGTAGCCCGTTTCGCCCGCCATTTCGGGGTGCCGGTGCTATATTATATCAGCCCCCAGGTCTGGGCCTGGCGGCGTTATCGGGTCCACACCATTGCCCGCCTGGTTGAGCGCATGGTGGTGATTTTCCCCTTTGAAGAGCGATTCTACCAGGAACACGGGGTGGCTGTGACCTATGTCGGCCATCCGCTGTTGGAAACCATGCCGGCGTTGTCGCCCCGTTCACAGGTGCGGCAGCAACTGGGTCTGGCTGACCAGGATCTGGCCATCGCCCTGCTGCCCGGCAGTCGGGCCAGCGAGATTGAGCGCCTGCTGCCGATCATGCTGGCCGGGGCTGAATTAGTGCAACAGCAAGTCCCGGGATGCCGGTTTGTGCTGCCGCGCGCCGCTACCGCCCCCCCCGAGCTGATTAACCGTCTGATATCCCAGGCCAGGGTGCCTATAAAAATTTTTCACGAGCAGACTAACGAGGTCCTGGCCGCCGCCGACCTGGCCGTGGTAACCTCGGGCACCGCTACCCTGGAAGCCGCGCTGTGGGGTACCCCGATGGTAATTGTCTATCGGCTGACACCGCTCAGTTATCAGGTGGGCAAACGGCTGATCCGGGTCGATCATATCGGCATGGTCAATCTATTGGCCCAGGAGCGATTATTCCCGGAGCTGATCCAGGACCAGTTAACCCCGGCGGCGCTGGCGGCCCAGATAAATAAAATCTTGTCTGAGCCAGAGCTCTGGGGGCGAATGCGCTCGGGCCTGGAACGGGTGATTACCAGTTTAGGTGGGACCGGAGCTTCCCGCCGGGCCGCCCGGGTGGCGCTGGAATTATTGGCACCGCAACTTAGTTAAGGTTCAAAGTTCAAAGTTGGAAAATAGTCATGGTTTCGTGGTAAGCCAATCAACTATCTGTTATTTACGGATGGGTTAACCCCCTTTAAGGAAATGCCGATAGATTAAAGTTAACCTCACTATAATAAGTATAAGGAGGCATGATGTATTCCAAAATTCAGAGTTTGCTAGGACCGGAAGCCGAGGATTTATTGACTCATACCTGCACCGGGATTCCGAAAGCGACGCTACACCTGCCGGGCCCGGATTTTATCGACCGGGTCGTGGAGCAGAGTGACCGTCCGACCGGGGTACTGCGCTCCCTGGCATGTCTGTTCAATCATGGCCGCCTGGCCGGGACCGGCTATGTGTCCATTCTGCCGGTAGATCAGGGCATTGAACATTCCGCCGGGGCTTCATTTGCTCCTAATCCCATCTACTTTGACCCGGAAAATATCATTAGACTGGCGATTGAAGGCGGCTGCAACGCCGTGGCCTCCACCCTGGGGGTGCTGGGGTCGGTGGCCCGCCGTTATGCCCACCGGATTCCTTTTCTGGTCAAGCTCAATCACAATGAACTGCTGACCTATCCCAATATCTATGACCAGACCCTGTTTGCCCGGGTCGAGCAGGCCTTTAATCTGGGGGCGGTCGCAGTAGGTGCAACGATCTATTATGGTTCGACCGAATCTCGCCGACAGATTCAGGAGATCAGCGAGGCCTTTGAACGCGCCCACGAGTTGGGCATGGTGACCGTCTTATGGTGTTACCTGCGCAATCCGGCCTTTAAAGTAAGCGGCGTCGATTACCATAGTGCCGCGGACCTGACCGGCCAGGCCAACCATTTAGGGGTGACCATCCAGGCCGATATCGTCAAACAGAAACAGCCGGAAGTAAACGGCGGCTATAACGCCCTGAAGTTCGGCAAAACCCATGCCCGGGTGTACTCGGAACTGGCCGGTGAGCACCCCATTGACATGACCCGCTATCAGGTGGCCAATTGCTACATGGGTCGGGTCGGGCTGATCAATTCCGGCGGTGCCTCGGGCAAAAACGATCTGGCCATGGCCACCCGCACCGCGGTGATCAACAAACGGGCCGGAGGCATGGGCCTGATTTCCGGCCGCAAGGCCTTCCAGCGCCCCATGGCCGAAGGGGTCGAGCTGCTGAATACTATCCAGAACGTCTATCTGTGCCCGGAAGTTACTGTGGCCTGAGCCGGTCGCCGGCAGGTGATACATCAGGCTTAAAGTCCAGAAAAGCGGGGGGTGGCTTTAATATGGCAAGCCGTCCCTAGCCCAGATGACCTTGAGGTCAACCTTATGTTCACCGGATTAATCGAAGGCATGGGGGAGATTACCCAAATCACCCGGGTCGCCGATGGGTTGCGGCTAAGTGTTAGCCGCCCTTTTGAGCTCGCGGCGGTCGGTCTCGGCGACTCCATTGCCGTCAGCGGCGCCTGCCTGACGGTAGTCGCTCTGACGGCCCGCGAGTTTACCGTCGAAGTCTCGGCCGAGACCCTGGCGCGGACTACTTTATCCTTGAAAAAGCGGCGTGATCTGGTAAACTTAGAGCGTGCTCTGCGGCTCGGCGATCGCTTGGGAGGGCATCTGGTCACCGGCCACGTGGACGACGTCGGCACGGTGCTGGAAAAGGTGGTCGGTCCCCAGTCCTGGCGGCTTAAATTTGCCCTAGCCGCGCCCTGGTGCCGTTATGTGATTGAAAAAGGCTCAATCGCCGTGGAGGGCATCAGTCTGACGGTAAATGCTTGCGGACCCGACTGGTTTATGGTTAACATTATCCCGTACACCGCCCAACATACGACCATAGCCGGCCTGAAAGTGGGAGATCAAGTCAATATTGAGACCGATATTATCGGCAAATACGTGGCCAAGCTGCTGGGCCCCAAACTCGAGACCTCAGAATCAGGAGTAACCCCAGAATTATTGCTGCGTCATGGTTTTATTTAAAAATAAACCTTAGGATTTATACCTAACTAATGAATATTTATCAAGGAATAGCCTAAAATGCCGATCGCGCCGATCGAAGAGGTCATTACCGATATCCAACAGGGCAAGATGATCATCCTGGTCGATGACGAAGACCGGGAGAATGAAGGTGATCTGACTCTGGCCGCGGAAAAAGTCACCCCGGAGGCCATCAATTTCATGGCCCGCTTTGGCCGGGGGCTGATTTGCCTGGCCCTGAGTCCGGAAATTATCGAGCAATTACAAATCCCGATGATGGTCAGTCATAATACTTCGCCGTTCCGGACTGCCTTTACGGTATCCATTGAAGCCAAACGGGGGGTTACCACCGGCATTTCGGCCGCGGATCGGGCCACCACTATTCAGACCGCGGTGGCCGATAACGCCCAACCCGAAGATTTGGTCAGTCCGGGTCATGTTTTTCCTTTGCGGGCCCGGAAGGGCGGGGTCCTGGTGCGCACCGGCCAGACCGAAGGCTCGGTTGATCTGGCCCGGCTGGCCGGCCTGAAACCCGCGGCGGTGATCTGCGAGGTCATGAAAGACGACGGTTCCATGGCCCGGATGGCGGATCTGGAGATTTTTGCGGCTCACCATGATCTGAAAATCGCCACCATTGCCGACCTGGTGGCCTACCGCTTGGGGCATGAGTCATTTGTCCACCGCCGGGCGATCACCAAACTGCCGACTTATTATGGAGAATTCACCGCCATCGCCTACGAAAATGACATTGATGAATTCCAGCACCTGGCCCTGGTCAAGGGTGACGTCCGACCAGATCAGCCGGTGCTGGTGCGGGTTCATTCCGAGTGTCTGACCGGCGATGTTTTTGGCTCTCTGCGGTGTGATTGCGGCGATCAGTTGATTTCCGCCATGCAAATGGTGGAAGCTGAAGGTTGCGGCGTCATCATCTACATGCACCAGGAAGGCCGGGGCATTGGACTGATCAACAAGTTGCGGGCCTATGAACTACAGGATCAGGGAGCCGATACCGTAGAGGCCAACATCGCTTTGGGCTTTAAGGCGGATCTAAGGGATTACGGCATTGGGGCCCAGATTTTGCGGGATTTAGGAGTGCGCCAAATGCGCCTGATGACCAATAATCCCAAAAAGATCATTGGCCTAGAAGGTTACGGGCTTAAGGTCGTGGAGCGGGTGCCGTTGGAAGTGCCTCCGAAACGGGAAAATCTTAAATATCTTAAGACTAAGTGTATGAAGATGGGCCATTTGCTCGATATGGTATAAAGGGGACCGGCATGATTAAGACGGTGGAAGGCAAGCTGCTGGCCGAAGGACTGAAGTTTGCCCTGGTGGTGAGTCGATTTAATGATTTTATCAGCAACCGCCTGTTGAGCGGGGCCATTGACGGTTTGGTGCGCAAGGGAGCGCGGGAAGAAGACCTCACCATTTTTATGGTGCCGGGCGCTTTTGAAATCCCTTTGGTGGCCAAGAAACTGGCCCAGTCCCGGGCCTTTGACGCGGTCATCTGCCTGGGAGCAGTGATTCGGGGGGCAACCCCGCACTTCGATTATGTGGCCTCGGAGGTCAGCAAAGGTATCGCCAATGCCTCGTTGGAAACCGGCCTGCCCATCCTCTTTGGAATATTGACCACCGACACCTTAGAGCAGGCTATTGAACGGGCCGGCAGCAAAGCGGGCAACAAGGGTGCGGCCGCGGCCGAGGCCGCGGTGGAAATGGTCAACCTGCTCCGGCAGATCGGAGCTTAGATATTTGTGCCCGGCTGTCCAAAAGCCAGGCCCGCGAATGGGCTTTGCAATGTCTCTACCAGTGGGAGATGGCCAGGCCGGTGGGACAATCCATCCCTGATCAATACCAACAACATTTTCAAGAGGGGCAGAAAGCTCCAGCCTATTTTCGACAACTGGTGGAGGGCGTCCAGGCTCATCAGGTCGAATTGGATGCCCTGATCACCCGGTTTGCGGAGCACTGGCGTCTGGAGCGCATGACCGTCATAGATCGGAATATTTTGCGTTTGGCCACTTTTGAGCTGCTCTATGTGCCTCAGGTGCCACCCAAGGCGGCGATCAATGAAGCCGTGGAATTGGCCAAACGCTATGGCACGGAGGACTCCGCCGCCTTTATCAATGGTATTCTGGATCGCATCTGGAAAGCCAGGTAATCACAACATCAGCTACACTAGGAGGATAACATGGTCCGTAAATCTCTAACGATTATGGTGGCTTGGTTAATGTTAATATCCCTGGTCGGTTGTTCGGTCAACGGCCACTATGATCCGGCCCGTTCCGCTGCAGCCGGGACCTTGGGCGGCGCGGCCTTAGGTGCCGCCCTGGGGTCAATCATCGGTGCCGGTACTGGTTCGGCTGCAACCGGAGCCTGGGTGGGCGCAGCTTCCGGGGCTCTGGTAGGCGGCGTCGGCAGTTATCTCTATGCCAAACACAAGGAGTCCCAGGTCCGCGATGCCAATCTGGCTGCCCAGCATTACAGCTACTCCCCCAGCCGGGGCAACATCATCACCATTGAAAAGGTGGATACCAATCCAACCAAGGTTAAACCGGGCGAACGGGTTGATATGATCATGTCCTATACCCTGCTGACCCCGGAGAACCAGCCTATCCCGGTTACCGTGGCCCGCGAAGTCCAGTTTGGGGGAAGGCGGTTTTCTCCTCCCAGCCAGAATCAGACCACCAAGTCCAACGGCACGTATGTAGATCAGGTAGCCTATCAAGTTCCCAAAGAGGCTCAACCGGGCACCTATACCGTGGTCAACAAGATTATTAGCGACTTGGGGTTTGATGAGAAGACCACATATTTTGTGGTCGAACGTTAAAAGGAGTTGATCGGCAACTGATTGGATTCCATCCGGAAACTTACCTACTCTGGGGGAGGCGATTAGAACCTATTGAAACTATATAATATTTTTTCACCCCCACCCTGACCCTCCCCCCTTAAGAGGGAAACAATGATTTCCGGACGGACACTAACGTGAGGACCACGAAGGCTTCGAGCGTGGTATAGAGCAGGGAGGGCAAAATTATTCCCTGATTTTATTGACAGACGTATCTTTAAAAGTTATTAATAAAGTTTATACTCCTTGCTCTGGGCCGTGGTCCAGGGCTACTACAGCCAGAAGGAGGCAGGATGCGACGTTACGAGTCGGTCTTTGTGATCAACCCCGACCTGATGGATGCTGAAATTGAGGCCACTATTGACAAATTCACCGGAATTATCAGCTCCCAGGACGGCACGCTGTTTAATCGGGAGAACTGGGGGCGGCGTAAGTTAGCTTACCGCATTCAAAAATTCACCCGCGGCTACTATGTCCTGACGGACTTTGCCGGTGAACCGGCGGTAGTCTCCGAATTGGAACGCAACTACAAGTTGGATGACCGGATTATCCGCTTTTTAACCATCAAAACCAGTGATCGGGTGGATCTCGAAGCGATTAAGGCGGAATTGGCGGCCAAGCCGGCGGCTCTTCCTGAAGCCGAGAAACCGGCGGACGAGTCCAAGACGCCGGTGCCGGTGGAGGCCATTGAGTCCTCTGGCGAAACCCCTGAGACGGAGGTATAACTTATGGCCTTACCTACCAGACGGAAACGGAAAACGGTATTTCGGCGACGAAAGGTCTGTCGTTTCTGCGTTGATAGTTCATTGCGGGTTGATTATAAAGATGTCAATACCTTGAGGCATTTTATTACCGAGCGCGGCAAAATTATTCCCCGACGCATTTCGGGCAACTGCGCTCGCCATCAACGACAGATTACCACCGAAATCAAACGCGCCCGGCACTTAGCGCTGATACCCTATACCGCCACACTTCCCCAGGATTAGGCCGGATCGCGCCGACGGCTGAGTGGATGGAGGGGGCCCAGTGGAAACCACACTGGTATTAAGGCTGATCAGCGGACTCTGTGTGCTACTGCTGCTATACATTGCCTCCCTTCAGATTCCGCTCCTGGGGACGCTGTTTGGCATCTTGATACCCTTACCGATTATCCTGGTCTGTCGGCGGGTTAGCTGGTGGTCGGGATTCTTTCTGGTGCTGGTAGCGGCTGGGGTTTTTTGGTATCTGGAACATTTTTTCCACTTAAATGGAGAAATTGTTCAATATCTAGAATTGGCCCTGATTGGTTTGGTCCTGGCGTTACTCAGTATCCGCGGTTATGCGGCGGATCGCGCCATCAGTATCACCGTGTTGATTATGACCCTGGTGGGGGGGCTGATTTTTGTGGCACAGGCACTGCACCAGGGTTTAGCGCCGCTGGATTATTTACATCGGACTATCGAGAACCTGGCAAATAATTTCCTGACTTTATTGGGCAAGGAGGGGATTCCTGCTGAACAGTTGTTGCCGGACAACCTTCAACTCCCTAGACTGATTGAATTGGTGGTGCAGATCAGCCCGGCATTATGGTTGATTAATACTACCCTGATCGTCTGGTTGAATATGATTCTTAGTCGGGAAATTATCCGACAGAGTACTGGCCAGGATGTGGGCCCGCCGCTTAATCTGTGGAAGTCCCCGGAATGGCTGGTATTCATTGCTTTGGCCGCGGGTTTCGGAATCCTCCTGCCGATCGGCTGGCTACCGAAGGTAGCTCTAAATGTCTTGCTGCTCTGTGGTCTGATTTATTTTTATCAAGGTTTGGCGATTGTGGCGTTTATTTTCCACCGGTTCCGGGTTCCCAAAATAATCCGGGCCTTGGGCTATCCTTTGCTGCTTCTCAAGCCCCTCACCCTCCTGGTGATTGGGGTGGGCCTGGTTGACCTGTGGTTTGATTTTCGGCGCTTGCACCAACCGCCGACCCAAGCCTGACCTTGGCCCCTAATTTCATCTGCAAATGATTGATTTTTAGTTAAATGATAAGAGGTAAGTAAACGTGAAACTGATCTTAACCGAAGACCTCCCGGGATTGGGAAAAGTCGGCAACCTAGTCGAAGTCGCCCGTGGTTATGGACGTAATTATTTGATTCCTCAAGGTAAAGCGCTGGAAGCGACTCCAGGCAACATCGCCCGCTTTGAGCAACAGCGCGCCCGTCGGCAAAAGACTCAGGAACGTGAAAAAGAGACGGCCCTGGCCCTGGCGGCCCGCCTGGAAGGAGTAACGCTGATCATCCCCCAGCGGGTGGGCGAAACCGAAAGACTGTACGGTTCGGTTACCTCGGCCCAGCTCGCCGAAGCCCTGGCAGGGCAAGGTTTTGATCTGGACCGCAAAATGTTGGAGTTGCCGGAGCCGATAAAGACTCTGGGGACCTATGAAGTCACGGTGCGTTTGCATGGCGGGGTCCGGGCCGCGGTCAAGGTCGAGGTAGTACCGGAGACTAGTTAACCAGGCTCTTCTTTGCCTGTCATATTCGAGCCGATTTTTTTATTCCCGGATTTAATCTTTAATATTGGCAAACTTAGCGATATTTAAGGGGGATGATGCTGTCGGGGTATGAAAATCGGCGAAAACGGGAACTGCAAAGAGTTTGGCGGGGCGGGGGCGGTTGGCCCCCAAGCCCCAATAATTACTTCACAAAACCATCCTGCTGCTACTTACCGAAAAGCCTCCAAGCCCCCGATTAAGCAGGATTAATTGGCCGACTGGGGGTTAAGTTGTGTTGTCCTTCCTAATTTCTAGTTTATGGCCAGCGCCTTTGACAACCGCCGGCGATTTTATTAGAATTGGTTTTAAATCGATTCTTATCCTTAATTTTGTTAATCATCGACATATTTAGCCTCTGGGGGCGGAGGAGCCCATAATTTTGGCCCTCTCCTAGCCTACTCCTGACCTGTAGCCAGGCCAATTGCAAATTTGAGGAAGAAGGGCAGACCAGGTTGGTCGGCCCTTCGGTTAGCAATGCTCAGGTAAGTTAAGAATAAAGATGTCGAGGCAGATATGACTTCAGTAACCGCCATTCCCAGACCGAAAAGCGAACCCGAGGAGCGGCGTCCGCCTGCCAACCTGGAAGCCGAGCAGTCGGTGTTGGGGGCGATTATGCTCCAGGGAGAGGCCTTGGACCGGGTGGCCGATCTGTTGCGGCCCGAGGACTTTTATCGTGAGGCGCATGGCCAGATCTATCGGGCCATGTTGGATCTTTACCAGCGCCGCGAGCCGGTGGATCTGGTCACGGTAACCGCGCGGTTGCAGGACCGTCAGATTTTAGACGAAGTCGGGGGGCCGGTATTTTTAACCGATCTCAATGCTCAGGTCGGGACCGCGGTCAACGTTGACTATTATGCCAAAATTATCCATGAGAAATCAGTCCTGCGTCGGCTGATCGCCCGGGCGGAGGAAATCGCTAGCAGTTGTTATACCCCGGTCGAAGACGTGGCGGAACTGCTGGATTGGGCCGAAAGCCGGGTCTTTGAGATTGCCGAGTCCACCCTCCGTCCTGGCTTCCATCCGGTCAACCAACTGGTCCATAGTGAAGTTGCTACTCTGGAGGCCATCTGGAGCCGCGGGGAATTAATCACTGGAATCTCTACAGGTTTTCGCGAACTCGACAAACTCACCGCGGGATTGCAGCCCTCGGACCTGATCGTGCTGGCCGCCCGTCCCAGCATGGGCAAAACCGCTCTGAGTCTAAATATCGCCTTTAATGTCGCATTCCAGGGCAAAGTCACGGTAGCCATCTTTTCCTTGGAGATGTCCAAAGAACAACTGGTCCGGCGATTACTCAGTGCCGTCGGTCTGGTCGATGCCTCCCATTTGCGTCGAGCCTTTCTGACTGATGCCGACTGGAACAGCCTGCAACTGGCCGCCAGCCACCTGATGGAGTGCCCCATAGTCATTGATGATACCCCGGCGGCCACGGTTTTGGAAATTCGGGCCAAGTGCCGCCGCCTCAAAGCCGAGGGCATATTGGGACTGGTAATCATTGATTACTTGCAACTGATGCGCGGCCGCAAAGAATTGGGCAGCCGGGAACAGGAAATCTCCGAAATTTCCCGGTCACTCAAGGCCCTGGCCAAGGAGTTGAACGTCCCGGTGTTGGCCCTGTCACAGCTTAATCGGCGGGTAGAGGATCGACCCAATAAACGGCCGCAATTGGCCGATCTGCGCGAGTCAGGAGCTATTGAACAGGATGCCGATGTGGTGCTGTTTATCTATCGGGATGAGGTCTATAAGGAGGATTCACCTGAGAAAGGCACCGCCGAGATCAGTATCGGCAAGCAACGTAACGGCCCGACCGGCAAATTCAAATTGGCCTATCGGGATAAATTCACCCGCTTTGACGATTTTGCCGAGGAAGAACCTCCACCGGCATTTTAAATCGCCCCCTAGGCCTAACTAGGGAGACCCGAGGGTCTCCCTAGTCAATTATCAACCTACTTTTACTTCGATCTTGCGGGGTTTGGCCTTTTCCACCTTGGGCAGCACCAGCCGCAGCACCCCGTTTTTCATGGTCGCCTCAATCCGGTTCTGGTCGATAATCTGACCCAGGGTAAACTCCCGCACGTAATTACCGGTCTCGTATTCCTGGACCAGCAGTTGTTCCTGTTCGCCGCGGGGCGGGCTGATCTCGCCGGTGATGGTCAAACGGTCATCGGTCAGGTCCACCATTACCTTATCCGGCGCTACCCCCGGCATATCCGCCAGCAGCACCAAAGCTTCGGGATTTTCATAGATATCTACCGCCGGCAGGAAAACTCTTCCTGGTCGCGTCAGCTCGGTCTTGGTGGGCATGGCTTCCTTTTCTCGGGGCTGCAATTCTTTTTCAACCATTCTGCTTCCCCCCCTTTCTTAAGCGATTTTAACCGTAATCTGCTTGGGTTTGATCTCTTCCGGCTTGGTCAGCGTAATGATTAACATGCCGTTTTGGCAGGTAGCCGCAACCTTGTTGGGGTCTACCCGGCCCGGCAACCGCACCACCCGGCGGAAAGACCCGGCTTCCCGTTCCCGGCGATGATAATCCACATCTTTATCCGCTTCCGGAACCTTACGTTCCCCACGCAGGATCAGGTTGTTATTTTCCAGAGTAATCTGAATGTCCTCGGGATTGACCCCAGGTAGCTCGGCCCGAACATATAGGTGGTCCGTATCTTCGGAAATATTCACCAACGGATAAACTCCGGCCCGCCACCGCAATAGAGGCTCCCGACGAAATGCATCTTCCCACAGGCGGTCCATTTCCCGGCGAACCTGCTCCAGCTCTCGGAATGGATCAACTCTTGGTCCAAAAGTTAACCAGGGCATTGATATTTCCTCCTTTACATCATTGACTTTCTTTGATTTTTAAATTAAGCACCAAGAGAAAACGCGTCAAGAGGTTGAAACAATTTCTGATTGGGTGGAACTTGATTTCAGGCCAAGACGCTAAGATACCAACGGAATCATTAGCGTCTTGGCGTAAGCCTAATAGCCTTGGCCTAGGTAGTTGAAGGTAAACGGCGGCGGGAAGTAAAGCCGTTCAGATAAGGCAGGATATATTCCAGGGTGGCCGGGGCAATGGTCAGTTGTTGATAGACCGTAAAACCGGCCTCCTTCACGGCCTGTTGGCGCCAGAAGGCATCGCGTTCCGGATGCCGGGATTCATAAGGTAACTCATAGAAGACTTTGTCGATCTGGGCGGTGGCCAGCAGTTTCAGGCAGACATAACATGGTTCCAGGGTGACATAGAGGCTGGCCCCCTTGATGGCCACGCCGTGCCGGGCCGCCTGGGCAATGGCGTTGGCTTCGGCGTGCGAGGCCCGACAGTAATTATACTTATCGACATCGGCCACCTGGATGGCCCGGCGATGACAGTAGGGACTGCCATCGGGCAGGGTCTGATCGATACAGTGGGGCGCGCCGGGCATGGAGCCGTTGTAGCCGGTGGCCAGGATCTGCTTGTCCTTCACCAGCACCGCGCCGGTAGGCCGGGAATTGCAGGTCGAGCGGGTACTCACCAGCTTGGCAATCAGCATAAAATATTCATTCCAATTAGGGCGCATAGCACATACCTTAGATTTAGGTCAGCCAAGGGGAAAGACGGTTACCGCCCCTACCCTTTCCGCCATTATCAATCTGGCAGGGAAGTGAGTTCGGCCCCAGTAAACAGGACGCTCAGCTCATAGCCCTCTTGGGCCAGGAGTTCCCGGGCCCCTTCCTGGCGATCGACCAGGCACATCACCCGGGCGATCTGCCAGTCAGTCTGCTGCTGCACCGCCCGGATGGCCTTGAGGATCGAACCGCCGCTGGTGGCGACATCGTCGATGATGGCCACCCGCGCCCTTTGCGCCAGGTACGGGCCTTCGATCAGGTGCTGCTGGCCATGGCCTTTGGCTTCCTTGCGCACAATAAAGGCCTGGAGGGGGTGGCCTTCCTGATAACTGACCGCGGCCACGGCAGCAACGATGGGATCTGCACCCAGGGTGAGGCCACCGATGGCCTCCACCGTCCGGGGGGGCAGATGCTGCAGGACTAGTTGGGCGGTCAGGTAGGCACCCACCGCGGACAGGGTTACCCGGCGGCAATCAATGTAATAGTTGCTGCGTCGGCCCGAGGATAGAATAATATCTTTAAATTCCAAGGCTTCCTGGCGCAACAACTTAAGCAATTGTTGCCTGGCCGAGGGATCGGTCATGTCAACCCCGTATAAAACCCCAGATTCAGGTCTGGCGGTGGCAGTCCAGGCAGCGGATCGGTCCGGCCTGCTGGCCCTGTTGGCGGCGTTTTAAGTGGCAACCTTTACATTGCTGATGAAAGGCATTCTTCAGATCTGGCCGATCGGCCTGCGGCCGGGTCAGATGGCACTCCTGGCAAAGCTTTACCGGCTGTCCCTGGACCCAGCGATTGCAGCCCCGGTCATATTCATGATGGCAGGTAGTGCAAGCAATCTGCTGACCCTCGTGCTGTTGGTGGCTAAAGGTGACCGGCGGTTTCTGCCACGGTTTCAAGGCCGGGATCTGAATCAGACTCTGAGGCTGCGGCTTGGTAGCTAGGCTGGCCTGGGCCCAGATCACCCCTAGATTGCCCAGCAGAAATAGTGCCATTAACCATGATTGCTTTTTCCACCGCATGTTTCTTCATCAAGGCAGGTAATAAGCGGCGCTCGAGGTATCCGATTCCCAGACCGCCACCCGGGTGACCTTGACCCGGTCATCATTGATCGCCGGGCTGAGACGTTCGAAGAGATAACGGGCCAGATTTTCGGAGGACGGATTCTGATTTTGGAAGGCCGGCAGCTCATTGAGATAGGTATGATCGACCTCCTCTAAAACCTCCCGGGCCGCGGCCTTGATCTTCCCAAAATCCCGTACCAACCCAACCTCATCCAGAGAAGCCGCACCCAGAAAAATTTCTACCTTCCAGTTATGCCCGTGCAAGGCTTCACATTTGCCATAGAAGTTTTCCAGCCGATGGGCCGCGGAAAACTGGGTAATAATCTTTAATTCATACATCGGGTCATCTCTCCGGGCCGGCCTTCAGGACCTTAAAACGGTTTTGCATACGGTTGATCAAGTTTTTCAGGTCATTTAAGAGCCCGGCCAGATCCTGGTGCCGTTTGGCTTCAATCTTTTTCAATTCCTCCAACCAATATTCCAGCAAGGCCAGTTCCCGTTGCCGCAGTTCGTTTTCTATCCGGCTTTTGAGTTGTTTTACTACAGCCTCATCCATGGTCGGTCTCGTCCTGGAGGTTCTCGTAGGCCCGCCCACAGACACTACAGACCCCATGTTCATCCAACACCCCGATACAGTTGCCGTCGGGACACAGAACCCGATCGCTCCAATCCGGCATCGCTTCCAACAGCTCTTCTAACCTGGCGCCACAGCGACAACAATAGTCGCCATCGGCGGGGGTCTCGCCGCCACACTCCGAACATCGGGTCATGGGCAATTCCCCACCACAATGGGGGCATTTCATGGATTATCCTTTCGTCCTAAATCATTTTCCGACCTTACTTATTATCCCAAAAAATGCTCCCTGTCAATGTGCCCCCGCTGGCGAGCAGCGCTCTGTTTGATTTTATTTGATCTTAATCGGCAATTATGGCTAAAATTAACACAGGAGGTTGGCCCATTTTGATTTTAAAAGAGGCCCTCAGACTCTTTTCCGGTCTGATCCTGCGGGAGGGCAGCAGTAAATATTGGGAACAGAGCCAACTCGTCAAGAGCATCAGCGACACTGAACCGGCCGCCCTGGATCAGCCGGTATATTGTGATACCGAAGGGATCTGGGAGCTGACCCCCCAAGGAGATAAGGGGCGGGAACTCTATACTACGGTTCGTTGCCCCTTTTGCCATGATCTGATCTATTGGTCAGATTACACCGAGGCCCTGGAAGGCTTGGCCCACAGTTTCTGTGATGCCAAAGATTGGCACTGAAAGTGCCTTTACCCCTTAAAAGGTAGGCTGATCAAGACGTTGGCGGTCCCAGTTCGGTGGTCCAGTTGGGGCAACGGCTTGCTTGAATGGGAATAGTGGTAAAACAATAAGGGCAGACCTTGGTGGTGACCTCGACCGGCGCCTCTTCTTGACGCCACAGACGGTTAATGCTGCGGATGACTATAAATGGAGAGGGAAATTTCGGAAGGAAGGCGACCTAAAAATAGCGGATCGGCCAGTGATAGCGGCGGGCCAGGCGTTTGAGCCGCCAACTGGGATTGACCGCCACCGGATGGCCGACCTTTAAAAGCAGGGGGACGTCCTCGAAATGGTCGGCGTAAGCGTAGGACCGGGCAATATCAAACCCCTGCGCCTGAGACAGTTCAAGCAACAGACGGAGTTTATTTTCGCCGCGCGGATGCAGGCCGGTAATGCCGCCGGTGTAGTGGTGGTTCTGCCGGTCTAATCGGGTCGCAATCAGCCACTCGGCCCCCAGTTCTTCCTTTAAGGGATGGATCAGACAGTGCAGCGATCCGGTCAGGATGACGATCACGTGCCCTTGGGCCTGATGCTGCCGGACGCATTCCCGGCCCTGGACACTAAGCCGCATAGCTATCACCTCCCGGTAGCAGGCCCGGGCCAGATGCTCGATTTCCTCCACGGCCTGTCCCTCCAGATAGGACTTATCATGGAACCGACTTTGGGGTTCGATAAGCAGATGCCCACAGAAGGCCAGCACCTTGGCCCAGGATAGTTGTCTTTGCCGTAAGAGGTAATAGAAAAACAGTTGTTCGCTGGGACCGTTGACCAAGGTCCGATCCACGTCGAAAATAGCGGCGATCTTGACCATCAACCTCTCTGCTGACTGACCTGCCTAGTTAAGGCTTGAGTTTTTAGACGTTAGCCACGGGAGTGAGAAAATATCGACGGCTGTCGATCAACACCGGAATCCCCCGGATCACACAGAGACCGACGACCAGCCAGATTAAGGCTTGGTTAAAAGGTTGTAGGATAGATAACCAGGCGGAGTCTTTCAAGATCAAGGCGTGGGTAAGCATGAGTTGACAAAAAACCCAGGCCTTGGCAAATCCATACAAAGCCCGCATAAAACGTGAGGCGACCAGGAACTTGCCCCAGTGCGAATGCATCATCCCAAACACTGATTTTCCCTGGCAGAGAGCTACGCCGCGCAAACCATCGACAATAAAGGAGCGGATCAGAAATATAATCGGCACCCACAGCGGCACGAGCCCGATGTCCATAAAACTGATCCACAAAATATTTTCTACGGCCCGATCCAGGGCTACATCTAGGACCGCCCCCAAATGGGAGACTTCGTTACGCAGTCGGGCTACATAGCCGTCAAACCAGTCCATCAGAAACAGGATGATGAGGAGAGCCAGTCCTAGCAAACGCAATTGCAGATGGGGGATGAAGAGTATCGCCACTAGAGTGATCAGTAGCGGCAACCGACTCAAAGTGATAACATTAGCCAGAGACATCAGAAAAAATCCACAACTCCTGAGGTAGGTAATTTCAGCATAACAGAAATTTTATCTTATTTCAATGCCCTTTAAGGCGGCCGTCAAGATTTCCGCCGGCCTTGGAAAAAGGTATTGATTTTTTAATTAGTTTAGGTTATAGAAACTTTATAATATTTGTGGCCATTCCGGCCTATCGGCATAAAAGGGGTCAAGGCCTTAGTGCTTTGCTTTTTTAAGGGTTGCATGCCATTTGCGGCTGCGGATCGGATTCTGGCTTTCACAGAGGCACAGCAGAGGAAGCGGGAACCTTGGGAGAATCAAATCATAGATCATCCTACCCGGGCTGACCAGCGATTAACCCCAGCAACTTCATCTCCTCCTACCCTTAAACTAAGCACCCAGTTCTACATGCGCGGATTAGAGAAATCCTCAGAATCGACTGGGATCGAGTAATAGGGCGTGTGCCCCGGCCTTGTTGTGGAGTCTATGTTTGAATCTTTGGTACCAGAAAACATTGCCACGCTAACAGCTTATCCGCCGGGCAAGCCCCTAGAAGAATTAGAAAGAGAACTTGGCATTACCGGGGCGATAAAATTAGCCTCTAACGAAAATCCTCTGGGACCTTCCCCCCTGGCTTTAGAAGCCATTCACTCGCAGCTTGCTAGCCTCAACCGCTATCCCGATAGTGGGGCCTATTATCTCAAAGCGCGTTTAAGCCGCCACTTGGGGATCAGACCGGAACAATTAATCCTGGGCAATGGTTCAGATGAAATTCTGGAATTAATCGTGCGAACTTTTCTGCAATCTGGGGAAGAAGTCTTGAGCTTTGCTCCTTCCTTTCTGATGTATGGCATAATAACCCAGGCAGCAGGAGGAGTCTTTCGGCCCTTGCCGCTAAAAGATTTTCGAGTGGATCTGCCAGCACTGAACCAAGCCTTGACCTCGCGCAGCAAAATCATCATCATCAACAATCCCAACAACCCTACCGGAACCGCATTTTATCGGACAGAATGGGAAGATTTTCTTAGGGCCCTGCCCCCTGGGGTAATTGTGGTCTTAGACGAAGCCTATATTGATTTTGTCAAATCGCCGGAGGTGCCCTCCGGTCTGGAGTACCTGGATGAGCAATTGCCCCTGATCGGCTTACGGACCTTTTCCAAGGCCTATGGCTTGGCGGGTCTGCGGATCGGCTATGGTTATGGACCGAGCGCACTGCTAAATTACCTGAACCGGTTGCGGCAACCGTTCAACGTCAATAGCCTGGCGCAAGTCGCGGCGCGTTCCGCCCTGGATGACCAGGACTTTTTGCAGCGCACCCGGCAACTAATCTGGGACGGACTGGCTTACCTGTGCCAAGAACTTGATCGCCTGGGGGTTGCCTATCTTCCGACCCACGCCAATTTCTTGCTGATTCGGGTTGATCGGGACAGTCAGGAACTCTACCAACGTATGCTCCGGGAAGGAGTAATTATTCGGGCCATGAGCAGTTATAATCTACCCGAATATATTCGCGTCAACGCCGGGCTTCCGGAAGAAAACTCCCGTTTCTTGCAGGCATTTAAAAAGGTTATGGGGTTTACGGTCTGAGGTGCCCCGTCGATTGATCATTACCATTGATGGTCCGGCCGGGGCCGGTAAAAGCAGCGTCAGCAAACGACTGGCTCAATGGCTGGAATACCTTTATTTGGACAGCGGTGCCTTCTATCGCGCCATCGCTTTGGTTGCGGGGAATCAGGGCGGCAACCTGGACGATGCGGGGTGGCTGGAAAGCTTCCTGGCGAGTTTTGAGCTAGAGGTTGCGTCGGGTCCCGAGGGTTTGCGGCTCTGGAACGATGGTCAGGAGATCACTCAGACCATCCGAACGCCCCGGATTAGCCAGGACGCGTCTCGGGTCGCCACCTTGAGGCCGGTGCGCCAATGGGTAGCGGCCTACCTGCGTCGCTGTGCCAAAAACGGCGGGATTGTCACCGAAGGACGGGATATGGGAACCGTGGTGTTTCCTGAGGCGGAGGTCAAAATCTATTTAGATGCCGACTTAGGCGTTCGGGCGCAACGTCGCCGCCAGGAGCTGCAAGGCCGGGGGGTGGACCAACCAGCGGAGCAGGTTCAGGCCGACCTGGCCGACCGCGATCACCGCGACCGTGCCCGACAAGAAGGGCCGCTCTTAATTCCGCCCGGCGCCCAGGTGATTGACAACACCAACCTCAGTCTGGAACAGGTAGTACATGCCTGCCAGGAATTGATCCGGCCTAAACTGGAGCAGTCCACTTGTCAAGCTGGCCCGGATTGCGATAAGTTATTTACACCAGAAAAACACCCGTTAGGGTAGAAATATATTATAGGGGGAAGATTTGTATGGATAATGATAAAAAACCGGACCTGATTAGCGCAGAAGGATCGACAGAGGCTGAGACCCAAGCCACTGCCGAGGAGACTGCTCCCGAGATTATGGCCTCTGAAGAACCGGGGACCGGTGTTGCCTTAAGCGACACGGGGTCGGCCGCGGCGGAGATCGACAAACCCGGAGATGTGGAGAAAATGTCCGAACTCTATGAGGAAAGTCTGCGCCGGGTCCAAGAGGGTGAGGTGATGTCGGGGCGTATTGTCTCCATCGATAAAGATTATGTTGTGGTTGACATCGGTTATAAATGTGAAGGCCAGATTCCGATCCAGGAGTTTACCTCCCCCGAAGGCGAAGTTACCGCCCAGATCGGCGATCAGGTAGATGTGCTCTTGGAGCGTCGGGACGATGAGGAGGGCGTCGTGATACTCTCCAAAGAGAAGGCCTCAAAAATCAAAGTCTGGGAAGAAATCAGCACGGCCTATCAGGAAGACGGGGTAGTGGAGGGGGTCATCGCCGCCAAGGTTAAAGGTGGGTTTTCAGTGGATGTCGGCGGACTCACCGGTTTCCTGCCCGGCTCCCAGGTTGATTTACAGCCGATCCGCAACGTCGATGCCCTGGTCGGACAGCGCCATCAATTCAAAGTATTAAAATACAATAAAAAAAGGCGAAATGTCGTCCTGTCCCGCCGGGCTATTCTGGAGAAGGAAAAGTCGGAACTGAAGGCACAAACCCTGGCCAGCCTGGAAGAAGGTAAAATTATTGACGGCGTGGTAAAAAATATCACCGATTACGGGATCTTTGTCGATCTCGGCGGCATTGACGGGCTGCTCCATATAACCGACATGTCCTGGGGGCGGATCGGTCATCCCTCGGATCTTTATCAGGTGGGTGATCCCATCACCGTGAAGGTCTTACATTTTGATCGGGAAAATGAGCGCGTCTCGCTGGGTCTCAAACAACTGGTCCCCGACCCCTGGACCATGGCCGCGGAAAAATATCCGGTCGGCAGCCGGGTGCAGGGCAAGGTGGTCAGCCTTACCGATTACGGGGCGTTCATCGAACTGGAACCCGGAGTTGAGGGGCTGATCCATGTTTCCGAGATGTCCTGGACCCGGAAGATTCGTCACCCCTCCAAAGTGGTAAACGTGAACGATATCGTCGAGGTAGTGGTTCTGGATCTGGATCCTGAAAAAAAACGGATTTCGCTGGGGATGAAGCAGGTGGAACCGAACCCGTGGGATGTTATCGGCGAGAAATACCCGGTAGGCACCGTCATTGAAGGCAAAATCAAAAATATCACTGAGTTCGGCATCTTTATCGGCATCGACGAGGGCATCGACGGCCTGGTGCATATCTCTGATATCTCCTGGACCAAGCGCATCAAGCATCCTTCGGAAATCTATAAAAAAGGCCAGGAAGTGCAGGCCGAGGTCCTCAATATCGATAAGGAGAACGAACGGTTTTCTCTGGGGATCAAACAACTGACGCCGGATCCCTGGGATACGATTGAACAACGCTATCCGGTCGGACAACGGGTCAATGGCGTGGTCACCAATATCACCGACTTCGGGTTGTTTGTAGAGCTGGAGGAAGGCATCGAAGGCCTGGTGCATATCTCCGAATTGAGCCGCGATAAGAACAAGGCCACCCAGATTCAGGTCGGTGATGTGATCACCGTCAAGGTGGTCAATGTTTCGGCCCGGGATCGCAAAATTGGCCTCAGCATCCGCAAACTGGAGAGTGAAGAAGAACGCACCGTGTACCGCGAGTATCTCCATTCCCGGAAGGAAGCTACTACTCCGCTGGGTGAGATTTTGCGGGAAAGTCTGGAAGAAAGTGAACTGAAAAAGGCGGAGAATAAATCCTGACCGGCTGGGGAAGGACTCTATGAAAAAGCGGCCGCTGTACTCCGTAGTGCTTATCCTGGGCTCGATTATCCTGTTTTTTATTGGCCTCAGTCTGTTGATGCTATCCTTTGCCAAAGACGGCACCCTGTGGTCGAGAGGAGAAAAAGTCGGGGTCATAGAAGTTACCGGGCTGATTTCTGAGGCCCAGGATACCTTAAAGCAACTGGATAAATATCGGCGGAATTCCCAGATCAAGGCGATTGTCCTGCGCATTAACTCGCCGGGGGGAGCCGTCGGTCCGGCTCAAGAAATCTGGCGGGAAATTAATAAAATCCGCAAGACTAAAAAAATCGTCGCTTCGCTGGGCACTGTCGCGGCTTCCGGAGGTTATTATATCGCCAGTGCCGCAGACCTGATCATCGCCAGCCCCGGTACCATGACCGGCAGTATCGGCGTGATCATCAGATTTGCCAATATCGAAGCTCTGGTTAAAAAGTTAGGGTTGGACTTCTACGATCTTAAGGCCGGGGCCTTTAAAGATACCGGTTCCCCCATGCGTCCCATGACTCCGGAGGAGAAGGCCTATCTCCAAAATCTGCTTAACAATATTCACGAACAATTCATTCGCGATGTCGCCCAGGGCCGCAAGCTCCCCCTAGAAAAAGTCAGGGCCGTCGCCGATGGCCGGATCCTAACCGGTGAAGAAGCCAAAAATCTAAAGATGATCGATGAATTCGGCAATCTCCAGGATGCCATCGAGAAGGCCGGCCGCTTGGGGGGTATAGTGGGCAAAGTAGAGGCCGTCTATCCCGAAAAGGATAAATTCTCGCTGTGGAAATTGCTCTTTGGGCAGAGTTTTCAGGAAACCTTGAGTCAGCTCCAACTGTCGCCAGTGGTTCCGGCCTATCTACTCAGTGCCGGTAGATAAGCAACTAGCCCTAATAGCATCATTCGAAAGCACTGACCTCCCCTTTGCCCACTCGAATGATCTCGGGGACATCATCAATCAGCGAGATCACGCTGGACGGTTCCGGCATGATTACCCCGCCATCCACCACTAAATCGAGATACGGTTTGAAATAGTCAGCAATCTCATAAGGATCGCTCATTACTAGGCCGTCGGTGCGGCTGGCGCTGGTGCTGATGATAGGGTGGCCCAGAAGTTTCACCAGCCCCAGACAGATGGCATGGTTGGGAACCCGGATACCCGCGGTCTTACGCCGGGTCAGCATGATCTTGGGCACCAGCCGGGAGCCTTCCAAAATAAAGGTATAAGGTCCGGGCAAGAGCCGCTTCATGGTCTTGTAGGCGTAGTTGGAAACCCGGGCATATTCGCTGATATTTTTTAAATCGGCACAGATAAAACTGAAAGGTTTGGACAGCGACCGCCGTTTGAGCTGGTAAATCTTTTCAATCCCACCTTTGTTAAACAGATCGCAGCCGATGCCATAACAGGTATCGGTGGGATAAGCAATAATACCCCCGTCCGCCAGCACCTGCACCACCTGACGGAGCAGGCGGTCTTGGGGGTTCTGAGGGTTAATCCGCAACATCTTCGGCTTATTTCCCATTTTCCTATATCTTACCGGCTAACTCCGGCCTCTTGTTTCACCGACTGGAGCGACTGCTCGGGCTTAAGTTGAAGTTCAACATTATCTTTAATCCAATGGGCATCCCACCACTCTAAAGGATTAACATATTGCCCCTGAACAATCATGGCAAAATGTAAGTGGTCGCCGCCGGCCAGGCCCGTGGTCCCGGTGCGGCCAAGGACATCGCCCTTCTTGACCTGCTGACCCATCTTGACTTGAATCTGACTCAGATGGCTGTACATGCTGAACAGGCCCCAGCCGTGATCAATGATCACCGTCTGGCCATAAATCCCCAGAGGCTCAGCCATAACCACCACGCCGTGATTGGCCGCGGCTATTTCGGCGTTCTGGAGCGAAGCCAGGTCTTGACCTAAATGCACCTGATGATCAATTTCCCGCCCCTGAAAGAAATAGGAGCGGTGGTCAGCAAATCCCGCCATCGGCTTGCTGTTCTGCAGTCGCTGAAATGGCCCTTCCCAGAAACGTTGTGGATGGCTGGTCCGGCAGATTTCTTCCACCTGCTGGTTGTTGGCCCGACGCCACTGCCGATTAATCACCAGAAAGGCCTGCAGCGGGTCGCTGATATTTTTTAGATCCGCTGACATGGCCTGGAATTCCGGCACTTTTTGTTGTAAAAAGGTTTCTGAGATGTTAATGCGGTCTGTGCGCCAGCGGCGCCGTTTCAAGCGATAGACCACCGACTGCCGAGCTTCATTACCGACTAGGTCGATAGCCTTGACTTCCAGTGAGAAAGGGTTAGTCACTTCAATCGGTACTGCAAAGAAGGCCAAATAAACCCCTGGGGGGTTACCGGGACAGGGATAACCAGTAAACCAGCGGCCATCCACCAAAACCCCGCTCTGTTTAATGTCCTTGTTGATTTGATAGGTGACCAGCCCGGTCCCCCCCTGGTTCAAGACATGGTTCAAGGACCGTACTGATATCTGTAAGGGAATCAGATCGATGGTTAATCGACGGCTTATGGTAGTTTTTCGGCCTCCAAACCAGCCCCACCAAGAATAATCCCGAGCCCCGACCTGGAGTTCAGCCGGGCCTTCCTGCAGCCCCAAGCTCTTGGGTTCCAAAGTTAAGGGCATCTCCACGAAATGCTCCCGGCCTCCCCCCAACCAGCCGCCGGATGGGAAATCACGGTCCACAATAAGCTTGACCAAGCCCGGCTGTTCCAGGGTTACTCGCAAATGTTGGAGACCGCTGTCCTGGTCGGCAACTTTTAAGGTTAGGTTGGTTTTAGGTCCCAAGACCTTAATTTCAGGAGATAATTGCACCTGTGGACCTTGCCAATCCAGGCGGTAGATGATAAATCCAATTAGGCCACCCACTAACCCGATCATCAACAGGATCACCAATAGACTGCTCTGCCTGGAAAATAGAGTCCGTCGCCGAGGAATAATCATCGCCTCCCTTAAAAAATATTTATTATCCTACCAAGGATTGCCTTTCCAGACAAGGGGGGCGCAATCGCGTTTTTTCGCCTCATCTGGGCTTAAAAAAATTTCTGTTGACTGGAGGGCAACAATGAGCAGGATAATTGATGAATTGAGCAAAGATTGATATAAGTTGCAAGATCTGGCTGGAAATGTCTAAATGACACCGGTTATAATAGCTCACCGGTCAAATTTTCAGAGCCTAAATCGGACAATTACATGGTTTTCGGTCTAAATCACTCACTGGCCATCCGGGGTCAGGTTTATGACAATCACCCGCTAGCGCCTTTGACTACCTGGAAAATCGGGGGTAGTGCCCAGGTTCTGGCCGTTCCCCGAGATTTGGACGATCTGTTTGAAATTCTCCGCCAGGCTCAGATTTTGGAATGGCCGCTGTTCTTTCTGGGGCGGGGTTCCAACCTGTTGATTGCCGACCGCGGTCTGCCGGGTATTACCCTGCACCTGGCCCCAACTTTTAAAGAACTAAAACTTAAGGACGATTACCTAGAGGTAGGCGCCGGGGTGTCCCTGCCCCGACTGGCGCACTATCTGGCCGCCCAGGGAGTGGCAGGGTTTGAGTTTATGACGGGTATTCCGGGTACCGTGGGCGCCGCGGTCCGGCTCAACGCCGGGACCGGCCCGGGGCAAGAAATCGGCGCGCACCTCCGGCAGGTCACTTTGGTCACCCCTCGATTGCAACTGATAACCCTTACGGCCGCGGAACTGGGTCTGAGCTATCGGTACTCCCGCTTGCTTCACTTTCCACACTGGCTGGTGGTAGCCGCAAAATTTAATCTGAATAAGACCGCGCCGCCCGTCCAGATCCAGGCCCGGATGTCTGAGCTGCTGCGCCAGCGGCAGGCAAAATCTCCCGTTAATTCCCCTAATTGCGGCAGTGTTTTTAAAAATCCGCCTGGTGGCCGACCGGCCGGGTGGCTGATCGAGCAGGCTGGCTTAAAAGGGCTACGCTATGGAGACGCGCAGGTGTCCACCCATCATGCCAATTTCATTATCAATCTGGGCCATGCCACCGCGGCCCAGGTAAAGGCGCTGATCGCCCACATCCAGGAAACCGTCTGGAAGCTTTTCGGCGTTACCCTGGAGCGTGAAATGATCATACTGCCGGATGATATCATGGCGCCTATACTAAACTCTGAGATCAGATGAACCAACCGTTCCGAAATCGTCAATTAAGACCGACGGCTCTTGTCCAAAGGTCAACGCTACCGGGGTTGGAGACAGCTCAGGCCCAAAAGCCTATTTGCTAACTTTAGACCAAAGCTTGGAATCCTCACCTAGAAATCCCGAAAATCTTTATCTTCCATGGGGATAATCTCTTCCGGGTGGACCATGCGGGGTTCAGCCGGAACTGGTGCACGGCTGCCAGTAGGTGAAGCCGCGGCTTCTGGAAGCCTTCCAGTTTGATTATCAAGTTTTAACTTCTGCAGCTTGCACTACTTTGTCCATTTGGGCAACAGCAGAATTGATCTGGATCACCCCTTGGGCCTGCTCCTGGCTGGCGCTGGCAATTTCGCTGACCAACTCGTTGACCTTCTTGGCGGAATCGCCCATATCGTAAAACTTGGTCAGCGTCTCCTGAATCTGGACGGTACCCATTTCGATCTGTTTTGCGGTCTCGCCGATCAAGCCATCCGTGGTCTTGGCAGCTTCTGCGGCTCGCTGGGCCAGGTTGCGGACTTCATCGGCTACTACCGCAAAGCCTTTGCCGGCCTCCCCGGCGCGGGCCGCTTCCACCGCCGCGTTCAGGGCCAATAGATTGGTTTGAAAGGCGATCTCGTCAATATTCCTGATAATCTTTTTTATGCTTTCACCCGATTGGGAGATGGTCACCATGACATCCTTGGTGGCCCGCAGCGACTTATGCACTTCTCTGGTCTTTTCGTGGGTCTGAAGCATATGACGGTTACACTCTTCGGCATTGAGACAATTTTGCTTAACGGTGCCCGCCATTTCTTCCATAGAGGCGCTAGTCTCTTCCAGCGATGCCGCTTGCTGGGTCGAAGCCTCGGCCAGTTGCTGGGAGGCTTGGGCCACCTGACCGGAGGCCGCGGCAACTTCGCTTGACGCCTGCTCCAGCCCTTCCACGGTGCGCTTCAGGCTTCTCACTAAGTGGCGTCCCAAGAAAAATCCCAACACCACAAAACCCAAAGAGAATAAACCACCCCAAAAATATATAAGATTCTGATAACTCTGGCTAGTCTGGATTAATGATTTATTGGCCTCCTCTAGCCGAGTCTGGACCTCGCTCTGGATCTGGGCATAATGTTGAGACAATTGTTCAACTAACGGCGCGGTGGTCTGAAAGTAATGATTGATGGCAACCGGTACTTCCCCTTGGTCAAAATAGTCCTTGAGATTTTGGACAGATTGTTGGAACTTTTTATTAAGATCTTGTAAGATTTGCAAATTTCGTCGCGTAGAGGGGATTAATTTTTCCAGCTCCACCCTGGTTGAGCCCTCCAGCCATTCTGCCGATTTGGATTTATAATTGTCTAAGGCCTTGACGGCTGTTGGGGGATAGTCTGATCTAATAAGGCCCTCGGTCAGCTTCTGGATCCCGAGTACATAGGCCTCATGCGCCTGGGCAATGCTGTTTTGAATATCGCTGCCTGTAGCGATCAGCCGGGCAGTTTCAAGGTTATGACTTAATCCCCGAAAACCTAATACGGTAAGGATTATTAAAGCCGCCAGTCCTAAGCCAAACCCCAGACCTATTTTTTTCCCCATGGTCAATTTCATACACCCCCTTGAGTATCTGACTTGATGCCTTTTATTGATTTTTATATTAGGAATGTACAAATTTTCTTACAAAACTACCCAGATATTGTTTATCTTAATCCATATATCGAAACATGTCTGGTAAAACTGAAATTTTTCTATCCAAATGCTTAAAATTAACCTCTACTGGTCGCAGTCCGGGGTCTGGAATCGATAAAAGCTTAAAAACCAGAAATCCCCTTGACTAATGCTAATCCAGAGGCAAAAATATAGGGCCAATACCTAAACCCAAACGTATGATGAGGTAGGGGATTATGATTAAGCGGGAAGTCTGGTATTTTGATAAAACCGGGCCGGAAAATACCGACGCCTGCCTGGAGATTTTGGCCCGAGCCCAGGTTGAAGGTTTCAAATATTTTGTAGTGGCCTCTACTACCGGCGATACCGGGGTCAAAGCCGCCCGTTTACTGGCGGGTAAAAATATCAACTTGGTAATTGTCGGCCACAGCGTCGGTTTTAAGGGTCCCAATATCGATGAATTCAAGGAAGACAATTATCGCCGGATCTGGACCTTAGGGGTTCCGGTGTATAAAGGCACCATCCTCACCCATTCTCTGGAAACCAGCCTGGCCGAGCAGTTCAAAGGCAGCGCCCCCACTTTATTGATCGCCAATACGCTCAGGCGCTTGGGCCAGGGGATGAAGGTCTGTTGCGAGATTGTCATGGAAGCCGTCGATGCCGGACTGATACCCGAAGGGGTAGAAGTAGTAGCTATGGCCGGCACCGCCTGGGGGGCGGATACCGTAGCCGTGCTGCGCTCGGCGGCCTCCAAACGCTTCCTGGATTTAACCGTCCTGGAAATCTGGGCCAAACCCCGCGGCTAAATTCACTGTCAAGATTGAAAGACCTTATGATACTTTGGGGTACACCTTTGTGGTCTTGCCAAGTTATATTTTAAGGGGAATATAAGTGACTGAAATTGCAAGCTATGACACTATTCGTTGGGAAAATGACAAGGTGGTCCTCCTCGATCAGCGGCGATTACCGGAAAAAGAACTATATCTGACCTGTGACGATTATCGGCAGGTAGTGGAGGCGATTCAGACCCTGGCCATCCGGGGCGCGCCCGCCATTGGAGTGGCCGCCGCCATGGCCGCAGCCTTGGGCGTCCTTAAGTCTCCCACTCGTCAGGTCCAGGAGTTTCAGCGTCATTTCCGGGACATCTGCCAGGTAATTGCTGGAGCTCGGCCAACCGCGGTCAATCTCACCTGGGCCCTGAAGCGTATGCAAGCTTTGGTCGCGGCCCACCTTGACCGGGGAATTGATGAGCTCAAGCAGCTCTTAGTCGCCGAAGCCCAAAACATCCTTAGTGAAGACATTGCCATTAACCGGCAATTAGCCATGGCCGGTCAGGAACTGATTCAGGAGGGCGATACCGTGCTTACGCACTGTAATGCCGGGGGGCTGGCCACCGGTGGTTATGGCACTGCCCTGGGAGTGATTCGCGCCGCCTGGGAAAAAGGTAAAAAAATCCAGGTAATAGCCGACGAAACCCGGCCTCTTCTCCAAGGCGCTCGACTGACCACCTGGGAACTGATGAAACTGGGCATTCCCCATACCCTGATCACCGACAACTCGGCGGCCTGCCTGATGGCCCAGGCTAAAATCCAACTGGTGGTGGTAGGCGCGGATCGCATTGCCGCCAACGGCGACGTGGCCAACAAAATCGGCACCTATGGCGTGGCAGTCCTGGCCCAGTACCATAAAATACCCTTTTATGTGGCGGCTCCCCTCTCTACCTTTGATTTTTCACTAACCGAAGGCGGCCAGATACCCATTGAGGAGCGCGATAGCCGGGAGGTCACCCAAATCCAGGGTCACCCTATTGCCCCGGACGGCTGCCACGCCTTAAATATGGCCTTTGATATTACCCCTCATGGCTTAATTGCCGGGATTATCACCGAACGAGGTATAATATTACCGCCCTTGCCGGAAAACTTGCCAGCCTTGCGGACTAATATGGAGGAATCCCCATGACCAGGCTCTGGACTGCCGTAGTGCTGGCCTTTAATCTGCTGTTTTCCGGGGTGGCGCTGGCGGCCGGGCCTTATCCGGTGCATCTGCCGGCTTCTCCTTTAGGCGTCGATCCTCAGGCGGTTACAGTGATTGGCCAGACACAGGAATATGAGATTCAAAAAGGTGATACGCTCCTGGATGTTGCTCGCGACTACGGGTTAGGTTACCTGGAGTTGGGTCAGCTCTACCGGCACTGGGATCCTTTCCTGCCAACGGTCGGGGCGCGAATTACTATCCCTACTACTTGGATTGTTCCGGACTGTCAAAATCGGCAATTAGTGGTGAACACCGGCGAAATGCGGTTATATAAATTTGCCGATAATGCCCGGAAAGTTTACACCTTTCCGATCGGCATGGGCGTACTGGACTTTAAGACCCCGACCGGGACCTATAAGGTCACCGAAAAAAAGGTCAAGCCGTCCTGGTATGTGCCCAAATCTTTACAGGCCAAATACGGCATGGCGGTCATGCCCCCTGGTCCCGACAACCCCTTGGGAGATTACAAACTTACCCTCTCCTGGGGTGATTACGGTATCCACGGCACTAGTATGCCCTGGGGCGTGGGAAGACTGGTCAGCCACGGTTGTACCCGGATGTATCCCGAGCACATCAAGGAACTATTTCCCATGGTACCGGTGGGCGCCGTGGTGGAATACATTTATGAGCCGGTCAAGATCGGTTTCCGACACGGGCGTATCTACCTGGAAGTCAACGAGGATTACTATCATCGCATTCCCGATATGCTGATTCATACCCTTAACCAACTGGAAGACCGCGGGTTAATTACCGAGATTGATTATTCCAAGGTGGTAAAAATTGTGGAAGAAAAGTTAGGGTTGCCAGAGGAGATAACCAAAAGGACTGAGGGTGTGGCGGCTACCTGCCTGACCCACACCCTCGAATCAACTAATGAATAAAAGATTTTAAATCGGCTATCGGTACATTTACCTTCTGTGCCGCATAGCTCTGGCGCATACCTTATCGGCTGCGTCTTCTGCCCGGGCAGCAGCGGCCTCCGCACGATCAGCCGCCGCGGCGGCTTTCGGAATAGGAGGTTTGGCATCCTGTGCGGCCGCTTCGGCATTCACAACCGAGGCGGCAGCCCGATCTGCTGCAGCTTTGGATTGCTCCATGTACATTTTGGCTTCATCATAGTACTTTTGGCAGCAACCCGAAGCTCCCACTACCAGGGCAAAGACCGCGAGGAGCGCCAAGGCATAGCCTTTTGTCAATAACGCTTTCCTCATCGATTACCCCCTTTCGGAGAGGACGGTAGATTTGCTTTGGCTTGGAAATCCCCCTCCAAGTAAAGCTTTCGCAAACCGTGCACAGGCCCTTACTTCCGCATCTTCTTCAACAGACAAGCCTCTGCCTTGGCAGCCGCGGCTTCGGCGCGATCAGCCGCCGCTTCAGCCTTGTCAGCTGCGGCTTTGGAATCTGCTGCTGCAGCCTCCGCGTTGCGTGCGGCACTGTCCGCCTTGGAAGCCGACGCTTTTGCCTGATCAGCGTACATCTTGGCTTCGTCTACGTACTTTTTGCACGTGTCGCAACAACCCGCTCCCATGACGAGGACGAACGCCATGAGAATGGCTAAGGCGAAACCTCTCCGTACCAAAGCTTTCCTCATCATTTATCCCCCCTTTTCAAAGTAATGGAATAATGCGGTTTTTAAACTAATGGTATTTAACAACAACCCCAAAAAAATATCAAGTAAAATTATTGTTAGCCTTGATTTTTTTTGTGGCCTATATAATTATTTCATAAATATCAATATCTTAAAAATTGCCTGACCAGGGCCGCATTTCGCCCCAATTTTTCCCGACTCGGATATCGACAATCAACGGCACCTTAAGTTGGGTGACATTCTCCATGGTTGGCTTTAACCAGCGCACCGAAGTCGGCATTTCTACCTCGGGAACTTCTAACAATAATTCATCGTGCAGTTGCAGCAGCAGGCGGCCAGTCAATTTTTCCCGGTTCCAGACGTTTTCCACGGCCAGCATGGCGCTTTTAATCAGATCCGCGGCGCTGCCTTGGATGGGAGTATTGATGGCGCTGCGTTCCGCTTCCTGCCGGACGCGGCGGTTGCTGCTGTTGATCTGTGGAATTTGCCGCCGCCGCCCCCACAGGGTAGCCACCCAGCCTTGCTGACGCGCCGTCGCCAGGATTTGCTGAATATAACTTTGGACCCCGGTATGACGCTCAAAATAGCGGTTGATGAAATCCTGGGCCACCGGTTGGCTGACCCCTAACTGTTTGGCCAGGCCAAAGGCGCTCATCCCATAGATGATGCCAAAGTTAATTACTTTGGCCAAGCGACGCATATCCGGGCTGACCAGCTCGGGATGCAGATCAAAAACCTCGGCCGCGGTCTGGCGGTGAATATCGATGCCTTCCCGAAAGGCTTTCAGGAAGGCCGGATCTTCCGAAAAATGTGCCAAAATGCGAAGCTCAATTTGGGAATAATCTCCACTGATAAATACCTGTCCGGGCCCCGCCACAAAGGCCTGGCGGATCTGGGCGCCCGTCTCACCCCGCACCGGGATGTTCTGGAGATTGGGATCGCGGCTGGACAAGCGTCCGGTGGCGGCCACCGACTGCACAAAGGTAGTATGGATGCGACCGGTGGCCGGATTGATGAGTCGGAGCAAAGAATCCACATAGGTGGATTTTAATTTGGTCAGCGTCCGATACTGTAAAACCTGGGCGGCAATGGGATGCAGCTCGGCCAGGATCTGCAGCACCTCGATGTCGGTAGAATAGGAGCCCTTGCCGCGGGTTTTTTTCTGCCGCGGCAACTGCAATTTATCAAACAGAATACGGGCCAGTTGTTGGGGCGATTGAATTAAGAAAGTTTCTCCGGCCAGGGCATAAATTTCTTGTTCCAGGCGCTTGAGATCGTTTTCCAGGTCCTGGCTGAACTTTTGCAGAAAATTCCGGTCAATGCCGATCCCCTGGGCCTCCATCCGGGCCAGTACCGGTAACAGCGGTAACTCCAAATTTTCATAAAGTGATTGCAAGTTTTCCTGGGTGAGTTCGGCCTCTAACCGGGGCCACAGGTCCAGCGCGGTTTCGGCGCGCTGGGCCGCATAAATCAGCGCCGCTTCCTCCGACAAGTTCAGAGCCGCCACCGGGTGTCCGGCCAACTCCCGCGGCGCGGGTAGATTTCTGCTCAAATAGTGGAGGGCAACATTTTCCAGGTTTTGTTCGTAACGGGCCGGATTGAGAAGATAAGAGGCCAACAAAATATCGCCCGCTAATCCGGCCAGGTGCCAGCCATAGCGTTCCCCTACCAGCAGAGCGGCCTTCAGGTCCGGCCCGATCTTGCCAATCTGCGGATCGCTCCACAGCGGCCCCAATAATTCCCCCACCCAGGCCGGGGGATGACCCCGCCAGGGTAGATAAATCCCGCCCCCTGCCTGCCAGGACAGGGCTAAGCCGCCAATCTGGGCGAGCATCGGGTGCTGGTCGCTGGTGAGGCAAAAAAGCGCGACCTGGCCGGCGTTCTTGATCTGTTCTACTGCCGACCTCAGGGCCTCCGGGTCACGCACCAGGGAAAAATTTCCCGACCGGGCCTCTGCGCCCAATTCCTTGGCAAATTTGCTAAATTCGAGCTCGTTAAACAAGCGGCGTAAGGCCGAGCGATCCCACGGACCGGGCTTTAACTCTTCTAGAGGTATAGGCAACGGCACCTGCGCGTCCAAAACCGATAATTCCCGACTGAGCCGGGCCTGATCCTGATATTGAATCAGGTTGGCCTTAAGTTTCTTTTTATTGATCTCCTCCAGATGCTGGAACAGGTTATCAAGATCGTGGAATTGGGAGATTAACTGCCGCGCGGTTTTTTCTCCTACCCCTGGGACCCCTGGAATATTATCACTGGCATCCCCGGCCAGACCCCTGATTTCCACTAGCTGTTCCGGTTGGACCCCGTATTTCTCCCTGATCGCCTCCAGGTCATAGCGCTTATCCTTCATCGGGTCCCAGACCGTAACGCCGTCCTCGATCAACGGCCATAAATCCTTATCCCCTGAGACAATTTCCACCTTAAGACCCGCGGCCCGAGCCTTTTTGGTTAAAGTGCAGATGATATCATCGGCTTCAAAGCCTTCCTGTTCCAGGGCGGGCAGATTTAAGGCCGAGACCAACTGATGGATATAGGGCAACTGCATCACCAAATCGTCGGGCATGGGCGGGCGTTGGGCCTTATAGTCCGGATAGCGCTGGTGCCGAAAAGTCGGACCCTTGGCATCAAAGGCCAGGGCAAAGTAGACCGGCTGGCGCTCTCGCAAGACCTTGAGCAACATACTGGTCACCCCAAATACCGCGTTGGTCGGCAGACCCTGAGAGTTCCGCAGTCCCGGCAGGGCGTGATAGGCCCGATAAATATATGAACTGATATCAACAAGATAAAGAGTGTCAGAGTTCTTGCTCATGGTAACCTCTAATCTGCCTATATACCGCTTGGGCCGCATTGTCAATTTTTTAATCAACTTGACGATCAACAATTCCTGAGCTAATTTAAGTATAATTTAGATATATTGGTTGGCTAACCCCTCAGAAACTGAGTTGTTCGGAAGGCAGGGAAAAGATGCGGACTAAAGCCAAGGTTAATTTTGTCATTGATGCTCTGATGTTTTTAATTATGTGTGCCATTGCCGGGATCGGCTTGCTGATGAAATATGTCCTGATTCCGGGCAAGAACCGGTGGGTGGAATACGGGCGCAATGTCGATCTGTTCTGGCTGGGCCTGGACCGCCATGAATGGGGTTCTATCCATCTCTACCTGGCCCTGATTTTACTCACTTTATTGGTCATCCATATCATTTTGCACTGGCAGATGATTCTGAGTTTATTTGGAAGTCTTATCCCGAATACGGGGGCCAGGTCATTGATTGCCCTGATATTTATAGTGATTTCCATAAGTTTAATAGGTTTTTCGCTGCTGCTGAGTCCGGAAGTACAAGAAATTCAGCGCGGCCGCGGTCGCCGGTTCGGCCAGGCCGCCGTTATGCTTGAACAGCACCAGCCTGTCCATCTGGCCAGCAATCAATTCGAGGTAACTAAGGCCCAAAGCTAAGGTGAACCACCCACCCACCATTCTGCTGATCAACCCTTGGATCTACGATTTTGCCGCTCACGACTTTTTTGCCCGGCCGCTGGGATTATTATACCTGGCGGCTAGGCTGTTGGCGCAAGGCTATGCGTTAAGATTTATTGATTGTTTGGAACGACCCGTAGACCGGAATATCGCCAAAAACCTGCCGTCTGGTGAGCATTCAGTCACCGGGCGTTACCATAAAGAACCATTGCCGACGCCCCGTCCTCTGCGGGGCCTCCCTCGCCGCTATGGCCGTTATGGGATCAGCGAGGCAGCATTTCGAGACAAGCTCCGTGGCACTCCTTGGCCCGCGGCGGTGCTGGTGACTTCTTTGATGACTTACTGGTATCCTGGCGTACAGGCGGTCATCAGGCGGCTCCGGGAGCATTTCCCCGGCGTGCCGGTGGTGCTGGGGGGCATCTACGCCACTTTATGCCCGGAACATGCCCGGCGTTACAGCGGCGCTGACCTGGTGCAAACCGGCCCTGGAGAACCGCAGATTCTGCCCCTGCTCGCGGAACTGACTGGCTGGGATCGCCCTGTGCCGCCGGTCCTGGAGGATCTGGATGCCCTACCCTACCCGGCTCTGCACCTGCTTGCCGAACGCGGTCTGATCCCCTTACTCACCTCCCGTGGCTGTCCCCTAAACTGTGCCTATTGCGCCTCCAAACTGCTGCAACCCAAATTTCAGCAACGCCGCCCGGCCGCGGTGGTCGAGGAGCTGACCTATTGGCAGGCCCGTTTGGGATCAAAGGAAGTCGCCTTTTATGACGATGCCTTGTTAATCAATGCCGAATCGCACTTATTGGCCATCCTCGAAGGGGTATTGAGCCGGGGATTAGATTTAAGGTTTCATACCCCGAACGGCCTGCACCTGAAGCTGATCAGCCCATTGGTGGCCAAGTGGCTGAAAAAGGCCAATTTTAGCACCCTGCGCCTGGGTTTGGAAACTACTGCCCTGGGGCCCAAACGCCTGGATAGCAAGGTCCAGGCCGGTGATTTGGAACAGGCCCTGGCCGCGCTGCAGGAAGCGGGTTTTGGGGCCGACGAAATCGGGGTGTATCTGCTTATCGGTCTGCCCCACCAGGAGGATACGGCGATCGTCGATGCCATCCGGCAGGTGCGGAGCTTGGGTGCTACCCCGGTCCTGGCCCAATATTCGCCGATTCCGCATACTGCTTTGTGGTCGGAGGCCCTAAGAGTTTCGCGCTATGATCTGGAGTCGGAGCCGCTGTTTCATAACAATTCGATCTTCCCGTGCTGGCCGGAATTTTCCTGGCCGCGCTACAGCCGCCTTAAAACCTTGGCCGCGGGAGGACGGGTATGAAGATCTCTCGCCAAGACGCAAAGACGCTAACTTACCATATCAACATTTCAACTTGCGTCTTGGCGTGAGATAAATCTTTAAATCATGGGAGAAATGCGATGGGCACATCCGCGGGCCGTAAGGCCCCTACCGGAAAGTTCTGGCGCCAGGCCAAGTCCACTATGGCCCGGTTCAGCTCCCCCCACAACACCGGTCAGGTGGCGGTCACCGAGGTCGCGGCCCGTTATGTCCTGGCCTTAACCGATTGCCGTCCAGAAGCCCCGGCGGCCATTGGACATTTCTATCATATTCAGCAAGTCGCTCAAAACCTGGCCGCCTTTTATCAACAGCTTGCCCGGCAGGGCCTGGATCAGACCCTCCAAGACCTGGGTCTGGAAAACCCGGTCGGCCGCTCACCGCACACCTGGGTCCCGGCCCTGATCGATAGATTGGCTGGCCCTGGGGCCTTATTGGAAGCCGCCATCGCCCGATCGGCGCTGATTGACGTCCTGGCGGGCGAACTAGCGCCAAATATCGAAGATCATCATATTCGGACGGACTGCGGCGCGGGTGACGGTGCCCCAGCTGCCATTGCTGACCAGCTCAAAAATTTCTTGGCAACCGCGGTGTTCCAGAAACTGGCCACTGATTTGGGAGAGACGTTGGAGGCCCAGGCCGAGGATACCCGGACTGGGATGCAGCGCCTGCAAGAACTCCGGGATTTTATTAAAGGGCAAATATTTCTCAACCCCACCGGCACCGAGCCTTTTGACCTGGCCTGGACCGCACCGCAGAGACAGGCCTGGATTAACGGCCAACTTCTGCAACTGTTGCGTGGCCTGGCGGCGACCCATGGCGGCTAGAATCTTCGTCCGGGGGCATCCCCAGGAAACCCCTCACACTCCAGAAAAATATGCGGCTGATATCAGCCTGTGGCCCCCAACTTCCGGCTTCACGGTGCACCATAACCTGCAGCAGCTGTGGGCCAATCCCCGGCTTCCCAGCTCGGAATATCAATCTTTGCTGCTCTTGGCGATCGGCGTCTGGGCTACAGACAAGCTGGTGTTCAGGTCCACTGCCGCGGACGCCTGGACCCGGGAGCTGGTTTTGGAAGTCCCGGCAAGTCCGGCCTGGATGGCACTGGTGGCCGGCCTGACGCCGATCTTGGAGTTCCTCACCGGAGACCGCTGGCAATTGGTGCCCCGACCACTACAATATGATTTAAGTTTTCAAGCGGAATGGCGATTAGACTGGCAACCGGATCTGGTCTGCCTGTTTTCCGGCGGGATTGATTCCCTGGTCGGGGCTATCGATTTCCTGGAGGCCGGGTATCGGCTAATATTGGTCAGTCATTATGATTATGGACAACTGGCCGGATATCAAAAACATTTGGCCGCGGCCCTGACCCAGCATTATGGGGCGGAACGCGTCCACCACCTGGGCCTACGGGTACAACTGGAGGCCCCGGAATTGAGCCTGAGGAGCCGCTCCCTGCTGTTCATCGCCCTGGGGTTGACGGTGGCCGGGGCTTTTAAGCCAAGGCTGCCGCTGCTGGTCCCGGAGAACGGTTTTATCAGTCTCAACCCGCCGCTGACCCTGAACCGCCTGGGCAGTTACAGTACTCGCACCACCCATCCTTATGTCTTGCAGAATTTGCAAGACTTCTGTCGTCAGGTAAAGATTTTCCATCCCCTGGTCAACCCTTACCAGGGGCAGACCAAAGGCGAAATGTTGGCTTCCAGTCGAGGCCAGGAACTGTTGCGCGCCTTGCTGCCTCAGACCTTGTCCTGCTCTCACCCGGTAGTCGCCCGCTGGCACCGCCAAACTCAGGGCAATTGCGGCTATTGTTTTCCCTGTCTGTTGCGCCGGGCCGCGCTGCATCGGATCGGTGCGGATCAGGGCCAGGATTATCTTTATGATGTCCTCACCGATGACCGGTTGTTAACCAATCGGGCCCGGGGAGCCGACCTGCGCAGTCTGCTTTTCGCCCTTAAAACGTGGGAAGACATCGGCCCGACCCCGTCCTTACTGTGGCGCACCGGCCCGCTGCCGGGAGAATTTGACTTAAAATTGCGGGTGTTGGCAGCCGGGATGGCCGAGATTAAATCCTGGCTGCAGTCTCAAGCCCGGCCGGGCTTGCGGAGATATCTGGGTTGGTAGAAGACTTCAGATAAAAAATTAGGTTATCCTCCTAACATTCGAAAATATTTACTGATCCAGCAATTTAAAAATATTTTGACTCCAGACCAAAATTTAATATCATGTCATGCTTCTAGCGCAATAGCTAAAGCGGTGGTGAGCTTGACCACCTCATTGCCGGTCTGGCGCAGTCGCTGGGATAACATTTGTGACAAGCGCCAAAGAATCTTAATTCCCATCTTGGGATTCTGGTGGACCAGCTCATAGAAGCAATCCTTGCCAAGTTCTAACAATCGGCAGTCAGTCAGGGCGGTAACCGTGGCCGAGCGCACGTCATTGTCAATCAGGGCCATTTCGCCAAAGATTACGCCGTCGTCGGCCTTGAGCCGGATCATTACCTTGTCCCGGGGCACACCATCGTCGAATTGCAGGACCAGGCGTTTGGTGATTTCCACTTCTCCTTCACACATGATATACATCACCTCTCCCGGCTCCCCTTCGGTCATAACGATGTTTTGCGCCGGGACCGAGTGCGGGCGGGTGGCGGCCAATACCTGCTCTAGCTCGTTGTCCGACAAATCTTGCAAGATAAAAATCTTCTTTAATAGCCTCAGATCTATCATCGTTTTAGAGTTGTTCAAAGCTCCCGGTGCCTTTGGACAACCACGGTTGTTCGTTGGCAATCACCACCGCCACTTCATTAGGGGCAATTAAGTGGTCGGCTGCTGGATTAATGACACACTCGGTGCGGCGGCGGCCAAAGAGATGGGTCATGCCAGCCTCGGCGAACTTCCGGCGGATGAACTCATCAATAGCCGAGGCTTCCCCTGACAACAGATCTTCCAGCCGTAGCATCTGACCTTCATTAAAGAGGCCAATCAGCAAGGCCTGGTAACGACTTCGCAAATAGTCGCTAAACTCCTGGACCGACAAGCCATGAAACCGGGCCGGGATTTCGACTACCCAGAAATTGGGTTTGTCGGCGGACAGCAAACTCTCCAGCACTTTAAACAGCCCCGCAGAAGTCGTGGCGCTGGCGATCAAGGCGCTGTCATATTCCCCCCGGGTGATGATATTCTCCACATGAGCCCGTTCCAGGTGCAGGCGATTTTCGGGATACAGCAACTCGGCCGAGATGTTGATTTTGGGATTGACCGCCTTAACCGCCAGGGCCGCCAGCAGCGTATGTTGATCGATCTGCTCTCGGGGCCGTTCCTGCATCCGGTCCGCCAAAATCAGGACTTTGTGGGCCCGCCTGAGATTAGCCTTGACTAACAGATCCTCCCGGGCAAAATCGCCCCGTAAAAAAAATAGATCATGATCGCGAAATTTAATCTTGATGTCCTCAAATTCCTCCGGTGACATTTCACTGATCAACACTACCGGGTTCCGCTGTTCCAGACGATTGAGCAGGTCCCTGAGGATACGTTCGCCGCCCCGATGCCAGCCCATGATAATGATATGGTTGTTAACCCTGATATCTTCCAATCCTCGTTCCCTCCGGAACTTACGTTCAATAAATACTGAGGCCACAGTGGCAGTCAGCAGAGAGAGAATAACCAGACCCGACAGCATCAGGCCAACTCCAATGAGGCGTCCGATTACCGATTTGGGGACCAGATCCCCATAACCAACCGTAGTCAGGGTCACCACAGCCCACCAGAGGCCATTCCCCAGATCGACCCAGAAGCTGGGGGCCTCAAATTCCTGGAAAGCAAACCCTAAAGCTCCCAGGAACACCAAGCTGGCTATGGTCCCGATCAGCCAGAAGACCCTTTCCTTCCGCAAGGTGGCAAAAAGGGCACTTAAATTGTTGACCAGATTCAGCCCAGCCTTTTTTAAAAAATCCTGGTTTGCTCGCAGACTTAGCAATAGATGAACTTTTTTATGGACTAACAGGGTAAATTTTCTCATATCGGATTAGCTGGACACCGTGATGCCCCTTCGGTAACTCAAGGAAATAGTCTGGCCACGATCCTCAACGCCAGAAATTACCAACCATTTCGATGTTTCTCTTCCAAACCTGGTGTTGATTAAGGATGACGCGGGAGCCTTGGGGTTCGAATTGAAAAGGCAGCTCGCGCAGATGCGAAAGCCGTTCTCGAACCCGATTAATCTGGGAGGGCGAACAATAAAGCAGGATAAAACCGCCGCCCCCCGCGCCGCTGACCTTACCGCCGATAGCTCCCGCCTCCCGGGCTTGGTGGTAAATTCGATCGATCTGGCGGTTGGAAATAGCCGCGCTGAGCGCCCGTTTGGCCAACCAGCCGTGGTGCAGCGCCCGGCCAAAATCATCCAGCTTTCCCTGCCGCAATAAATCCCGCATTTGCCAAACCTGATCCCGAATAGCCCTCAGAGCCGGCCGACTGGCGCCGATATCGGCGGTAATTTTGGTTAAAATCGGATCTGCCTGGCGGGTATTGCCCAGATAAAAAAGATACAAGTGTTTTTCCAGACAACGTTTTTGAGACCAGGACAAGTCAAGCCGTTCTGGTTCGACGCGGCCATCGGTCCGGAAGCGGAAGGTACATAAATCGCCGTAGGCGGCAATATATTGGTCCTGGATCCCCATGGGCCTTTTCAAAATGTCAATTTCAATCTGACAGGCTTCCTGGGCCAATTGCGCCGGAGTTACTGATCGGCCTAAAAAATTATGACAGGCATTTAACAGCCCCACCGTCACACTGCTGGAGGACCCTAACCCGCAGCCTTCAGTGGGAACATCGGCCAAGGTGACCACTTCTACGCCATGATCCAGGCCGGTGAGGCGCAGCGCTTCCCGCATCAGGCCATGCTGAATATCGTCCAGCCGGTGGACCACTTCCCGTTGCGAGTAGTTCAGGACAATCAGATCATCAAAGCGTTTATTGACGATGACGTAGATAAATTTGTCAATGGCGGTGCACAGCACCGCGCCCTCTTCCTGGCTCCAGAAATCCTGAAAGTCTGTAAAGCCGCCCACGAAGCTGATACGTAAGGGCGTTTGGGTAATGATCATGGTCGTGCTCCGGAATCAGCCGTAACGGTAAAGACCCAATTGGGAGAGAGATGCGAGGTTATTAAGTTGACGCGTCTCCAGCAACTGGTTGCCATCCTTAAGGTTAGCAAGACCCTGAACTTTTATCGGCCGTAGTGCGAACTTAACATTAATTTAAAAAACGGTCCGCGGTTAATTGCCGCGCTGACCATTAATGCCTTGGTTCTACCTCACACCGGCATGATATCCAGCTAACTGCTTTACAGGAGCGCACCACGGGATTGAAAATCTGGCCCTCGTCATGCTTTGAATTAAAATATCAAGACAACCCCTATAATACAATAAAGAAAACTGAACTTCGGGGACCAACGGGAGATTATTCAGAATTTCTGCCCCAACCCCCACGTCCGTGCCTTAGAGAAGGTCTGCAAAAGTCAGGTGACACTACTATTCAATTGAAAAATAATTTTTTATTTGATAATTAGAAAAATATTTCAGGTTATCGGTGCATCTTCCCGATCAATAAAGAGTAACGCGGCGCCATAAAACTTTCATAGTTCAGAGATCGAGCGTGTTTCCTGATACCCATCTATTCGACGAGATTTGCGCCAGAAAACAGGGTGTTAGACGCGAAGTATTGGAACATGTTATCACCCTGGCCGTGGAATTGGCCCGCGAAGGCCGAGAAGGTAGAAAAATCGGCACTTTATTTATCGTCTATGATTCCGACGCGGTGCTGGCCCAATCCAGATGTCTGATATTGGATCCCTTATTGGGACATCCGGACGAGGTAAAACGGATTGACAATCCTAATATGCGTGAGACCATCAAGGAGTTGGCGCAATTAGACGGGGCGTTTGTGGTTTCTGGGGACGGCGTCGTGGTCTCGGCCTGCCGGTATCTCAATTCTTCAGCAGTTGGCATTGATTTGCCGCTAGGGTTAGGGTCTCGCCACATGGCCGCCGCCTCCATCACTAAAGAAACTGAAGCCATTGCGGTGGTCGTATCCGAAAGTTCAGTAGTGCGGGTATTTGTCGGTGGCAAATTGGTCTCGGAAATCATTCCGGAATTATGGGTGCTGAGCCGCGCCAGCCTGCACCTGAGCTGGCCCTATGTGGAGCGGACCACCAATCATGTTACGGTGGTCAGCAAAGAAGATTGACTAAATATTGAGATAAGGAGTAGAATAACTATAAGAATCCAATTAATAAGCCCACGCGGCAGATAAATTTGGTTCTTTAATATAAAAGGGGTGGACCGTGCTTGCTCAGTAGTTAGTAGTAATCCTGAGCCGGCTGGTTTACGGGAACAAGCACACTGGTATAAACATCCAGTGCTAGGGAGGAGAAAATGCGTAATTGGGTCCGATTAGGGGGAGTGATGGTATGCTTGGCTATCCTGGCTGCACCAGCGGCGCTGCTAGCTGCCGAAGTTCCGGTGTTCGAATTGCCGGAATTGGTAAAGATGGCACTAGAATTCAGCCCTCAGGTCAAAGCTAGCAAAAGTGAAGTGGATGTGGCCAAGCAGCAACATGAACAGGCTAAGAGTCATTATTATCCACAGATTGAGGCGGTGGCCATCACCGGCGTGGCTCCCAATGCGCGGCGACCGGAAGTACGGGGCAGTTCAATCTATTTTCCTGACCCCAGTAACCGCATCCATGGGGTGAGCTGGTTTGGCCGGATAGATGCACATGTTTTCCAACCGCTTTACACTTTTGGTAAAATCGCCCACCGCAAAAAAGCCGCGTATCACAACATCAAGGTCAAAGAGGCCCAGGTCGAAGAGAAAAAGGGGGATGTCATTTGGGATCTGTCGCGGGCCTATTATGGTCTGATCCTGGCTCAACAGGGTATAGGGGAAGTCAAAGATGCCCGAGTCTATCTTTCCGATATCCGGGAACGGATTGATCGTTTGTTGCGCCTGGGTTCGCCCGCGGTCCAAGAAAGCGACCGCTACCGTCTAGACATGTATGAAGGGACGTTAGATAAGTTCGCGGCGGAAGCCGAAGAGGGTGCCAAGGTCGCCTACAAGGCGATCAAGTCCTTAACCGACTACGATAAAGATTTTCAGGTCCCCCTGGAGCTACCTCAACCTTCAGCGCCGCCCGCCGCCCTAGAGCATTACGTTGAAAAAGCCTTGGACCTGAGACCTGAGTTTGCCCAACTGAAAGAAGGCCTTGAGGCCCGCAAATTGCTGGTCGAAGCTGCCAAAGCCGATCGCTGGCCGTCCTTTTTCTTAGGTCTCAAAGGGGCCTATGCCGGGGCACCGGGGCGGCAAACCTGGCACAACCCTTATTCGGAGGATTATTTCAATACCAGCTATGCCTTTCCTTATCTGGGCATGCACATGCATCTGGATTTTGGGATTACCAAGGCCAAAATCGGCCAGGCCAAAGCCGAATTGCAGCAACTACAGAATATGCAAGGTACAGCTTTGATGGGTATCCCGGTGGAAGTGGCTCAGGCTTATGGCAAGGTCAAAGAAAGTTACAAGAAAACCTTGGGGCTAGACAAAGCTTACGTTAACGCCCGCCGCTGGTTGGTCACCGAGCTTAGCAACTTTGACATGGGAATCGGTAAAATGGATAATATTTTCCAGGCCTTTGAACGGTACGGGCAATTCCGCGGCGATTATCTCATCGCGCTTTATGATTATCACCTGGCCAAGGTGCAGTTGGACAAAGCCACCGGAATGTACCGGGTCCGACTGCCTGGAGAAAAGGCAGTCCAGAGCCAGTAAAAGTTCTTTAGCGGCTCTCCCATAACCAAAACCAAGTTCCTACCAGGGCCGGGTTGGTCCTGGTAGTTTGTTTCAGCTGCAGGACTGCTGCAGGACGTGATTGGAGATTGAAATAAAATAACTCAATGATTAAAATAATTACCATAATGAACTAATGGTTGTTTTACAATTAGACAAGTTTTAGTCAAGATCTATCGCTGTTGACCTCAGTCAACACCGTTTAGTTTAAATAAAGGTCGCACCGTTGTCCTCAGAAAAAAGATCTGATCGCCTGATCCAGATGTGGATTCGCTTACTGAATCGACTGGCCTGGCCGATTGTCATCATTGCGGTGCTGTTGGCCGGGCTATCGATTTACTACACGGTCCAGAATCTGACCTTCCAGACCACTCGAAGCGGACTGATCGGTGGTAATCAACATCTGATCAACCTCAAAGAACAACTGGAACAGGAGTTCGGGGAAAGAGATGGACTGGTCGCGGTGATTAGCAACCATGACCCGAAACAGTCCATTGCCTTTGCCCAGGCCCTGGACCAGGAACTGCGTCAATATCCCGAAGAATTTTCCGAGCGGTTTTATCACTTGAATCCGGAGCACTTTAAGTCTTGGGCGCTGCTTTACATGAAACCCGAGCAGATCGGCGAGCTCAAAGATAAGCTTCTGGAGTCTCGCCGGGTGCTGACTGCTCTGGCCGCCGAGCCTTCGCTGACCCAATTCTTTACCGCCATCAACGAAGAAATCACCCGCGATATGCTCGGGCAATTATTTACTGAATTTCTACAGGAAGAAAAAGCCAAACTCCCAGATTTAAGTCTCTTTAATGCTACTTTGCGAGAATTTTATCATTCTCTGGAAGATGGCTCTCCTTATCAATCTCCCTTGCGCGCCGTCTTTCCGAAGGAATTTGGAGATTGGCAAGAAGAGGGCTATTTTTTTACTAAGGGTGATAAATATCTACTTTTCCTGATCACCACCAATGCCCGGGACTATACCGAATCAACCAAAATCCTGAACCACTTGCGCCAGATTGTCGAGCAGGTTAAGACTCGCTTCCCGGACATCCAGGTCGGGGTTACCGGCCCTGAGGCCCTGGAAAGCGATGAGATGACTGATTCCCTGCAGGACATCACTTTGGCCACCTGGTTATCGCTCCTGGGTCAATTTTCCTTGCTTATTCTCTTCTTCCGCAGCCTGAAACGGCCGCTGATGGAAGTCGTGGTCCTGCTGGTCGGACTATCCTGGACCTTTGGTCTGACTACCCTGGTGATAGGCCATCTCAATATCCTGTCCATGGTTTTTGCCCCCCTGATGATGGGTATCACTATTGATTACGGCATCCATTGGTTCTGCCATCTCGAAGAAGAGGAAAATGGGAGTCGGCGTTGCACCTTGCGAGCTTTGTGGGGAACCCAAAAATATGGCACGCCCGGGATCATTTACGCCGCGCTGGCCACCACCGTTTCCTTCATTCCCCTAATTTTTACGGGTTTCCAAGGACTGGCGGAGCTCGGCCTCATCCTTTTTATGGGCATCCCCGCCATGCTAACGGTCACTTTATTGGTCCAGCCGGCTTTGGTCTTTCTGATCGAAAAGTGTAGGCCAGAGGAGAGAGGGGAAGTCATCGAAGCTCATCCCCATCCCTTCATGTCGCTCAAATGGCAGCGCCCCGGCTTGATTCTGGGCTTGGGATTGGCGTTTGCCGCCCTGGGAGGTGTCAGCCTGTGGTTTGTCCCGTTCGACCTGAATCCTCTGAACCTCCAAAATCAAGCAACCGAGTCGGTAGTTTGGGAACATAAAATATTAGAGGACTCGCAATATTCCAGTGTTTATGGGGTCATGACCGTTTGCTGTCCGGAAGAAATTCAGGCTCGGACCCAGGCCTTAAAACAGTTGCCCACGGTATCGCATGTCGAATCCATCCTCTCTTTTCTGCCCCGCGACCCGGAATATAAGCAACATCTGCTGCAGGAGTTGAGACCGGTACTCGATGAGGTCGAGTTTCCGGCTAGTCTACCACGGTCCTCTTCCCCCGCCGAACTGGCATCAGTACTGGGCCGGATTCACTTTAAACTGTCGCAGGCTCAGAACAGCAATTGGCAGCCGGAAAACCAAGACACCGAAGACCAGTTGGATGAAGCCAATTTGCTGCTTTCCCAGCTTTTGACCTTATTGCGTCACAATCCCGATAAGCCGATCGCGACACGATTGGCAAAATTTGAACAGCATTTCTTTGCTGATCTCAAGGATAAATGGCAGTTGCTAAATAGCAGTCTGAATACCCCGCCGCCTCAGATCAGCGATCTGCCGCAAGAGGTCCGGGAACGATTCATTGGCTCCCAGGGCAGCTATCTGATCCGCGTGTTTCCGGCCCAGGATGTCTGGGATCGGGAACCGCTCGCCAAATTTGTCCACGACTTGCGCACCGTGGATCCAAATGTGGTAGGTGACCCGGTATTACTCTATGTCTTTACTTCCGCCTTCCGCAATGCCTGCCTGGCCGCCGCCGGCCTGGCGTTATTAGCGGTAACCGGCGTATTGTTGCTCTTTTTCCGCAACATAAAATTAGCCCTGTTGGCCATCGTCCCCTTACTGGTAGGCACCGGCTGGAGCTTGAACCTGATGTGGCTCTTGGATATCTCTTTTAACCAGGCCAATGTTCTCTTCCTGCCCCTGATCTTAGGGGAAGGCATGGAATACGGCATTGTCATCCTGTCGCGTTGGAAGATAGACCCGATGGCCCGCGGCATCACCCTGCCGGCCAGCACCGCCAAGGGCGTTACTCTGTCAGCCCTGACCACCGCAGTGGGGTTTGGCAGTCTGATGGTTTCCAGCCATCAAGGGGTCTTTAGTTTGGGACTGCTGGCCACGGTGGGCAGCACCAGTGTTTTGCTGGCCGCCTTAAGCGTGCTACCAGCCTTTTTACGGCTGCTGTCCAGAAAAGAGGCCCACACCCGCGCCGTGCTTGAACCATTAACCCAAGGCCAAGATATCAGGCCTTTTCAATAAAAAAACCCCTAGACGCAATAGCGGGCCCACCGACCACTTATGTCAAAGGGATCTTGGATAAAGTACTGGCCATTCAAAACGATCCGGCCCTGAGCGGTGAAGCCCACCATGAGGCGCGTGCCCGCGCCATCCGCCAGATCATCAAAGCAAATTTCGATTTCGCCATGATGGCCCGCACTTCTTTAGGTCCGACCTACAACCGTCTCTCAGCCGGCCAGCAGCGCGAGTTTCAAGAAACCTTTGCCCGTTTATTTCAAGATTCCTATACTCGTCTGGTGCTAAACTTCCTTAAACGAGAAACTGTCCAATATCACCAGGAATCACAGCAAGGTAACCGGGCCCAGGTAAAAACCACCATAGTCCGTATTAATGAAAAAATTCCGGTAGAGTACCTGATGCACGGGCGCTCTTCAGGCTGGGTGCTCTATGATGTCAAGGTTGACGGCATCAGCATTCTGCAAACCTATGAAGATCAGTTTGGTCGGGTCATTCAAAAGAAGTCCTTTGCTGATTTGCTTAACAAGATGAAATTACAGGCTAAAGCTCTTGACTGAGTACGAATCCGGAAAACTAACTCAAGCCGGGCTGTGCTACAGATTGAAATTTAGGCCCCTCCCCCTACCCCCCTCACATCAGGGCGGGAGGAGTTTCCGGATGGAAACTAGCCACGCCTTAAAGCCACATTCAGATTATAGACTGGTTAGCGGCGTTCACCTTTGCCCAATGATGATGAGGTGCAAACATGCTCCTAAAGTTTAGATTGAGGTCAGTGGTAAGCATATTTGGGATCCTGTTGGTAACGGCTTGGGCAAGCTCAGCCGGATGGACACGTTCAAACGCCGAATTAGGAAGACAACAAACTGTTTACGTGCCCATCTATTCTAATGTCTATTTTGGAGATCGGCTGCAACCTTTTAATTTAACAGCTACTTTGACCATTCGCAACACTGACCCGGCTCAGGTCATCACCGTGCTTTCGGTGAAGTACTATAATTCTCAGGGGAAGATGGTGCGCAATTATACGGACCAGCCGATTGAGCTTGATCCTTGGAACTCAAATCAATTTTTTGTCAAAGAAACAGATATCACCGGAGGACCGGGGGCGTTCTTTATAGTTAAATGGAAGGCCAAAACCCAAGTTAATATGCCAATAATTGAGGCGGTGATGATTGGCGCGGCCGCGAACCAGGGAGTGTCGTTTATCTGCCCCGGCCAGATCATTAAAAACAGCCGGGAATAAATAGCATTTCGATTGAGCAATTTTAATTGTAACCCTCTGGTAGCCGCAAGCTTTAGTCTGCACTCGAAGAAACCGGTTAGCATTAAGCAACTTAGCGCCACTTAAAGATTACGGCCACGAAACACATAATCTAAATCCTAGACAAAAAAAGGCGGGCCAGTAATACTCCCACCTGCCATGCCAACCGCCTCCAGGCCAAAACCAGATTATGCCTTCCAGATTGATGGTCAGCAGCAGGGAAAAATCATCCTGTCGATTTGCGGAAAAAACCCCTGAGGGCTGGCGCAAGCCATGAGTCGGGCCTTGCAACGCTTATCCCTCCAGATCATCGACGACCTGTACCAGGCTGTCCACCGACGCTTTAGCGCGGCACCAGCGTCGTGAGATAAGGATCAACCCAGCCGGGCCTGCAAACGCAGATAAGGACCGCCGTCCGATACCTTGACCCATTCCTTATGGCCCTTGCCGCAGGTACCCAGGCCAGTAATTTCGAGTTTATTGCCGACCATGGTAATAGACCGCAGCAGGTCCGGGACGTAACCGGTAACGATCACCGGGGAATAGACCCGGCCGGTCAACTGCCCCTGGCGGATTTCCTCAGCATACAAACCTTCCAGTTGAATGCCCCAGCCTTTGGGATCCTCCATGCCGTTGGAGGGATGGTCGAGAAAATAGCCGAACTCGATATCGGCCAGCATCTCCGCAAAGGTGTGCGGGCCGGGACCGAAATAGGTGTTGGTCATTCGGGCATAAGCCTTGCGGGCAAACGACTCCCGCCGCCCGTTAGCACTGCGCGGCAGCCCCAGCCGCACCGCGGAATGAAGATCCGTGATTGGTCGGGTTAAAATGCCCTGCCTGATTATTTGAGTTGCAGAAGCCAGTTGGCCTTCATGGTCAAAGAAAAAACTCCCGGCCTGGCCCGGCAGCACCGGGGAATCAAAGAGGTCAACCAGGGGCGAGGCCACCGGCTGGCCCAGATAATCCTGTCCCGCAGCCGGTCTATCTTCTCTGGAGCCAGGTGCGCATGTTCATAGCCCCCCTGGTAACAATGGCCGGTATGCAGCCGGGCGGTGCGTTGGTCCTGGCGCAGCACGATCTGGGCGACAATCTGCACCCGGGGCAACTCCTGATAGAGGCTGCGGGCCCGATTGACAAACAGTTCCCGACTGACCAGCTGGCTATAAACCGCGGTCGCGTTCACTACCTGGGGATCGCCCGATTGCAACTGATCCCGGAGATTGACCAGGTCGGCCATTTTATCCGGGAGCGAGATCTCGGCCGGATCAACGACCGGAAACACCGCGAAATCCCTGGTCAGGGGGGTGCCGGGATCGATGGTTAATCCTGGCTCTAGCACTCCGGCATCTACCGCGGTTTTGACCAGGGCTTGCGCCCCTTGGGAAAGGCGTGAGCAAAAATCAGGATCAGACAAGCCACTCAAGGCATATTCCAGGAAAATACGGCCCGTAAACACGGTCAGTACCACGCCCTGCTGGCGCTCCAGGGCTTCGGCCCGGGATTCCCGGCTGTCCACCCACAGACGCTCGCCTTCGCTCTCTTGGGCCAGGGCCGCCGCATAAGGCACGGTCTTTTCCATCTCGGCTACCAGATTGGCCAGCAGGGGCCGCAGGTCTTTGAGGATCATAATTACCTCCTCCATAATTCGAAATATGGTTGCGAACCTCTCCAACAACATGATTTATTGGAGGACAGGGTGGGAGGCGCTATGGGGCCCCCTACCCTACCCAGCAGAGTTAAATAATATCAGCAATAGACTAAACAGGGGAGGACAATGTCACATTCCGATTGTATATTTTGTCAGATTGCCGCGGGTCGCTTATCCTCGGTGCCGGTGCTGCGCACCGAGCGGGTCTATGCCTTCCTGGATATTGCGCCGGTGCATTATGGTCATACCCTGGTGATTCCCCAGGAACATTATCAGAATTTTCTGGATCTGCCGGATGACCTGTGGCTGGAAATGGGCCAGGTCTGTCGGCGAGTGGCCCAGGCCCTACGGGTCGCCTATCAGGCCGATGGGTTCAATCTAGGCATGAATAACTTCCCGGCGGCCGGGCAAGTGGTATTCCATGCCCACCTGCACGTGATTCCCCGCTATTATGACGATGATCTGCAACTGTTTCCGCAAGGGGAATACCAGGCCGGGGAAATGCAAACCGTCGGCCAGAAGCTGCGTCAAGCCCTAGCCGGCCTCTGACCACAAACATTGATTAAGAAATTCGGTCAGGTCCGAGAGAGGCAAGTTACAACGATCCAGAGTAGCGACGGGCAATAGTCCCATCAGCGAGTTGGCCAGCCATACCCCTTGAGATTGCGTCAGGCGGGCGGCGCTAGTAGGGACGGCAAGCAAGGAATGGCCCCGGCGGCGCAAGGCCCGGCCCAGCATGGCCACGGTAATACTGGGGAGGGCGCTGGCCGCTTCCGGGGTAAAATAATTTCCGGCCTCGGTAAAGATCAGGCCGGTCGCCGCGCCTTCCGAGATGTTGCCGTCCGGTTCCAGGATCAAAGCCTCGCGGGCCTTCTGGTCCAGGGCATATTGCCGGGCCGCCAGGCAGAACAGATAATTGAGGCTCTTGTGGCGACCCAAAAAGCTGGCGCGCGGCTCCGGAAAGATCACTACCGGCCAGCCCTGCTGATATTCGACGGCTGGAGGCGGGTCGTAGGGTCGGGCATAGATGATTATAGTGGGCTTGTCGCCAGCGGGCAATCCTAGTCCCGCTACCGTGCCGCGGGTAACCAAGATCTTTACCACTGCCACGCTTGCCTTGAGGCCATTTCTCCCTAGCAGGTTCTGCAAGTAAGTATCCCAAGGGAATTCCGACGGCCACCGAATCCGAAACTGTTGGCAGGAGGCCTGCAATCGGGCCAGGTGCTCCTTTAAGAACAACACCCGTCCGGCTGCGGCCCGCATGGTCTCAAAAAACCCATCGCCATAGAGCAAGCCCCGGTCATTGACCGAGACCCGGGCCTCGCCAACGGGCACCAGCCGATCATTGACAAAGATAAACTCCTGGGTCATCGCTTCAAACAGAACACCTCGTGTTTTAGAGGCCGCCCGTCTCAGGCCTCGGCTTGAGAAAATCCGGCTTCGGGGCCATGGCGGTCCTCGACCCCACCCTGGCCAATGATACTGAACAGCGTCTGGCCCTTGTGCAGGGTCTCCAAATATTCATCTGCTTCCTTAGAGTCGTAAACAATGCCGCCGCCCACCGAAAAGTAGAAGCGGCCGCGGCAACAGATGCCGGTACGAATCGCCACATTGAGATCTAGGTTGCGATGCAGGCCCAGATAGCCGATTGCCCCGGTATAGACATGGCGCACCGTAGGTTCCAGTTCATCAATGATTTCCATAGAGCGGATCTTGGGACAGCCGGTGATCGAACCGCCCGGAAAGGTGGCCCGCAGGATATCGACCTGAGTGACGCCGGCGCGCAGGCGGCCCTCGACAATGGAAATCAGATGATAGACATTCTGATAGGCTTCCAGGCGCTTGTGTTCCTGGACCTTGACGGTGCGGGCCTGACAGACCTTGCCCAGATCATTGCGCAGCAGATCGACAATCATCGACAGCTCGGCGTCATCCTTGAGGCTGGTGAGCAACTCCTGGCGCAGCGCCAGATCCTCGGCGGCGCTGTGGCCCCGGGGCCGGGTGCCCTTGATCGGCCGGGTCTCCAGATAATCCCCGTGGCGGAACAGGAAGCGCTCCATGGAGGTGGATAACACCTGAAAATCCCCCAGATTCAGATAGGCATAAAACGGGGCCGGATTCCGCCGGTAGAGCCGTAAAAACAGGCTATAGAGATCGCCCTGCAGGGGAAAGGAAAAACGTTGGGACAGGTTGACCTGATAGACATCCCCCTGGCGAATATAGTGCCGCACCCGGCGCACCGCCTGCAGATATTGCTCCCGGCTGAAATTACTTTCTAGGGCGCCGACCCGGTAATTGCCCGGCCGCCTGGGAGCGTGGCCTAGTGCTGGCTCGGTCGGGATCCGCCGGTGTCCTTTTGTGGCTGTGCCATAGGGCGGGGCATACTCTACCTGAATGCGCCAGTAGCGGTCCTGATGGCGATCCTGGACCATCACTTGCCGGGGAAAGGCCAGCACCATTTCCGGCAGTTGCAGATCGTCCCGCGCGGTGGTGGGCAGGCGTTCCAGGTGATTTTTGAGATCATAGGCTAGAAAACCCAGGCCTCCGGCAGTAAACGGAAAAACTGGCAACGGGTCGGATAGTTCCAACTCACATTTCATCCAGCACCATAAAGGGGTTGGCAACCAGGTTCTGGTGGCGATCGCCGATCTGGAGGTCTAGCTGTTTCCCCCGGGCCCGCAGGACCAGAAACGGGTCCCAGCCCATCAGGGAATAGCGGGCGCAATCCAGGTCGCCGCCGCTCAACAGCAACATGGCATAAGGCTGCTGCCGTAGGGCGCTAAACCACTGTTCCAGCCCGGTTAAACTGCCCGGCGGCGACAGCGCAGCAATCTTGATATCGGTTATTTGACCCCACATAAAGGACGTTCGTCAAATTTCCGCGGTGGCCTTAAACCCGGGGGCCAAGCCCAGGAAATTGGCGGTTAACTCCTTACCGTATTCGGTAAGAAAGGATTCCGGGTGGAACTGCACCCCATGCAGCGGATAGTGACGATGACTGAGTCCCATGACTACGCCATCCTCGGCGCGGGCTGTGACTTCCAGATCCGCGCTGCGGGTTTGCACCGCCAACGAATGGTAGCGAGCGGCCCAGAACGGCGACGGCAAGTCACGGAACAGTCCCTGGCCCTGATGAAACACTTGATAGCGCTTGCCATGCACCGGCACCGGGGCCAGAACGGTCTGGCCGCCAAAGACCTCGTTCATGGCCTGCATCCCCAAACAGACCCCTAAAATCGGCAAGCGCGGGGCAAAATGGGCAATCACCGCCTTGCTGATTCCCGCATCTTGGGGGGCCTTGGGTCCGGGCGAGATGCACAGCCAATCGGGAGATAGCTCTTCGATCTCTGGCAAAGTAATCTGGTCGTGGCGGAAGACCAGCACCTCCAGATCGAATTCATAGAACAATTGCACCAGGTTATAGGTGAAGGAATCATAGTTGTCGATCATTACCAGCCGCATGGTCGGCCCCAAAAGAAAAAGCCACCCTCTGAGTCTGGGTGGCTCTCGCCTATTACATAACTCGCTATTTATTGAAGCCGGTTTAATAAAAAAAGTCAAGGGATTTTTTTTGACTGGTGAGCAGGCCAGGCCGAGCGGATGGAGAAAATCACAAATTTTCAAAAACCTTGACTACCTGAATCGGCAAGGTAAAATTAATCATCATGCGCTCCCGGATGCCGCTCTTTCCCTTTACCGCCATTGTCGGCCAGGAAGACCTGAAACTGGCCCTATTGATCAACGCCATCAACCCCGCTATTGGCGGCGTGTTGATCCGCGGGGAAAAAGGCACCGGCAAATCTACCGCGGTGCGGGCTCTGGCGGCCCTGCTGCCGGAAGTCGAGGCCGTGGCCGGCTGTGTTTATGGTTGTCATCCTCAGGGGGTGGACGGCCTCTGTGAAGACTGTCAGCGCCGCCGGATTGAAGGCAATGGACTGCCGGTGGTGCGCAAGGCCGTGCCGGTGGTGACCCTGCCGCTGGGGGCCACCGAGGACCGGGTGCTGGGTACCATTGATCTGGAGGCCGCGATTCATTCTGGTCACAAACGCTTTGAACCGGGATTGCTGGCCCGGGCCCATCGGGGTATTCTCTATATTGATGAGGTCAATCTTCTGGAAGATCATCTGGTCGATATCTTGTTAGATGTCGCGGCTTCCGGGGTTAATGTGGTAGAACGGGAGTCGGTCTCGGTGGCCCACCCGGCCCGTTTTATCCTGGTCGGCACCATGAATCCCGAAGAGGGCGAATTACGCCCCCAACTGCTGGACCGCTTTGGCATCTGCATCGAGGTTAAAGGTCTGGTCAATCCCGTCGCCCGCGCCGCCATCGTCAATAACCGCCTGGCCTTTGAGCGGGCTCCGGAGGACTTTATTAGCGCCCAGCAAGCCGCGGAAACTGAGCTGAAGCACCGGGTCCAAAGAGCCCGGGAAGTCCTTCTCACGGTTCAGGTCAGTGAGGCCGCCCTGCAACTGGCCGTACATCTGGCCCTGACTATGGGGGCCGAGGGCCACCGGGCGGATCTGGTGACCATCCGGGCCGCCTGTGCCTTGGCTGCCCTCGAAGGCCGGACCGCGATAGAGAGCGCCGACATCAAGCGTGCCGCGGTCTTTGCCCTGCGCCATCGGCTGGTCCACCATCCGCTGGAGGATGAAGAGATTGACACGGCCCGCTTGGTCGAACAGATTGACGCCGCGGCCGCGGGTGAATCCCTGCCGCCCGCTTCGGAAAAAAAAAGCCTGTAGAACGCGACCTGCCAATGCCGGAAGGCACCTATGTGGTCGCCTGTCCCCCCGCCTTTGCGCTTAAACCATTTTTCTTTAAGTTCCCCCGGCAGTGCCACGGTAAACGAGGTCGACGGTTAGCTACCGCGACCCAAAGCTATTATGGCCGTTATCTGCGCTCCCGCTTGCCTTATGGGGAAGTGCCGGATCTGGCGCTCGATGCTACCCTGCGGGCCGCGGTGGGCAACGGCAAAGGGCTAAAGAACGGCAAGCTGGAGATCAGCCCCGATGATCTGCGTTACAAGGTCCGGCATGGCAAAACCCAGGCGCTGTTGTTATTGGTAGTCGATGCCAGCGGCTCCATGGGTGCGGCCCAACGCATGGCCGCGGCCAAACAGGCGGCTTTAGCCTTTCTGGTACAGGCCTATCAGCGCCGCGACCGGGTGGGCATGATCACCTTCAATGGCGTCCGGGCCCGGATCTTATTGCCCCCGACGAATAGCATCAGCCTGGCTCAGAAAAGATTGCGCATTTTGCCCACCGGCGGCAAGACCCCGCTGGCCCATGCCCTGAAGCTGGCCTTTCGCCTGGCCCGAATCGAACTGCAGCGGCAAAAAAGCCTGATCCCGATCATCGTGGTGATTTCCGACGGCAACCCTAATGTCCCGTTGTTCAGTGCCGATGCGCGCCGTGATGCCCTGAAGGTGGCGACGGCCATCGGCAACAGCGGCCTGCCGGCCCTATTTGTCGATACGGACCGCAATTTCATGGAACCCGGCATGGGGCTGGCCCTGGCCCGGGCCATGCGCGGCCGCTACGAACGATTTGAAAATTTGGCGCTCAGCCCGGCTCAGACGGTTTAATTATTTTGGCTCCATGCATGGCTCGATCCCGTCTCAGCAAGCGGCAGAAATCGAACGGTTTTTTTAGCCGGTGATATTCAATAAAAAACGGGATCTTAAGCCAGAAACGACCCGGCGGTTCGCTGGAAGCGCTTATTTGACACCCTTGTTTCCCGCCGATAAGTACGCTATTATAAAATGTAAAATTGTCCGAGGGCTAGTCGGTTCTGTTTTACAAGAGTATTAATTTCCCCATCCTTCCATATCTCTGGCCGGGATGAAAGGAAAACCGAGAAGAGGCCCGCCACCATGACCAAAAAAGATAAGCTTCTGGTTCTGTTGGGAATCCTGGGTTTTTTCTTGCTTAATTACCCCCTGCTTCAGATTTTCAACCGTGATTTTTTTTTGTTAGGGGTACCCATGTTGACCTGGTACCTCTTTGGGATTTGGATTTTGGCGGTTGCCGGGCTTCGGGCTTTTGGTCGCTATTTAACTGTTAAAGAGCAAACAGTCCAGTCGTTTTACAAAGAGTAATGCTTAGTCCCGAACTGGTTGCGGTTATTGCCTTTGGTTATCTGTTGTTGCTCTTTGCCATCGCCTATTATGGGGACCGGCAGCGGGCCAAAGGTCGCAGTGTGATCGCCAACCCCTATATCTACACCCTCTCTCTGGCCGTCTATTGCACGGCCTGGACTTTTTTCGGCAGTGTAGGCAAGGCCGCGACCCAGGGAGCGACCTTTCTGACCATTTATCTGGGTCCCACCCTGATGGCCTTTTTTTGGTGGTTTGTGTTGCGCAAACTCCTCCGGGTCTGCAAAGACAACAACCTGACCACCATGTCCGATTTTCTGACCCTGCGCTATGGCAAAGGGGCCTTGCTGGGGGCCTTGGTGACCTTGGGTGTCCTCCTCGCCGTAGTGCCCTATATTGGCCTGCAACTTAAGTCAGTCTCTAACACCTTTAATATACTGGCCTATCATGAAGTCATCTCACCACTTACGACCCCGGTGTACCAGGATACCGCCTTTTATGTGGCCCTGATTCTGGCGGTATTCGGAATTCTGTTCGGGGCTCGCCATTTAGATCCCACTGAACGTCACGAGGGCATGGTGGCCGCGGTGGCCTTTGAATCTCTGATTAAACTCCTGGCCTTCCTGGCCGTGGGGATCTTGGTAAGCTATGGCATTTTTCAGGGTTGGGGAGAGATCTTCGGCGGTATCAGGCACAATCCGCAATTTCGTCAGTTACTCTCCGTCAATACCGGTGCTCATGATAGCTACCTATTGATCATGGTTCAGACCATCCTGGCCATGGGGGCGATCCTTTTTCTGCCCCGCCAGTTTCATATGGCAGTAGTCGAAAATACCGATGAAAAGCATATTCTGACCGCCATGTGGCTCTTGCCCTTATACTTGTTATTAATCAATCTGTTTGTCATGCCCATTGCCTTCGCCGGGCTGCTGCTGGGTTTTCCGTCCTCCGAGGCGGATACCTTTGTCCTTAGAATTCCACTACAAAGCGGCCATCCGTATCTGGCCCTGCTAACCTTTATTGGCGGCTTGTCGGCCTCTACGGCGATGGTGGCGGTGTCGTCGATCGCGGTCAGCACCATGCTCCTTAACAACCTGGTACTGCCGCTGACCATCCGCCTAAATTTGCAAGAGCATCTCCCGCCTCATTTGCTGACCATCAAACGGCTCGGCATTCTTCTGGTAATCCTTTTAGGATTTATCACCTATCGCTTGATCGGCCCTTCCGCCATGCTGGTCGATATGGGACTGATCGCCTTCTGTGGGGTAATCCAATTGGCCCCGGCCATTCTGGGCGCGTTATATTGGCGGGAGGCCACGAAATGGGGGGCGATTGCCGGTCTGGGGGCAGGTTTTCTGCTCTGGGCCTATACCCTGGTCCTGCCCTACCTGATTGAGGCCGGTTTGTTTCATCCAGGTATACTGGAACACGGCCCCCTGGGGCTGGCGGTTCTCAAACCCATCGCCTTTCTGGGTCTGTCTGGTCTGGACCATCTGTCCCATGCCTTTTTCTGGTCGTTGTTTTTCAACATTGGTATTTTTGTGAGCGTGTCCCTGTTGACCGCCGCCAGTCCCCTGGAGGTGGAACAGGCGCGGCGCTTTGTCGGGATTTTTGAACTTGAAGAAGGTCTGCCGCTGGAACGGCGATATACTTATCTCCCCAATCTGGATCAGTTCACCTGCTTTATGGAAAAGTTTATCGGCAAGCAAAAGGCCAGGGAAGCTCGCCAAGGCTTCTTGAAGCAAGTAGAACTTCCTGAAAAAGAGTGGGGGGATCGAGAAAAGTTGCAACTGGAGGCTTATGTCGAACGTACCATCGCGGGTTCCATCGGACCGGCCGCGGCCCGGGTAATTATGGATGGCTACCTGTCCTCTTTAGGCTCTCGCATGGAAGGGGTTTTTGATCTGTTCGGCCAGGTCTCCAGTTCCCTGGAGGAAAGTCAGCAAAAACTCAAGCGCCGAGTGGCGGAACTCTCGGTGTTGTATGAAGCCGCCCGGACCTTAACTTCTACTTTATACCTGCCCGAACTGATCGAAGGCGTGCTCGACCTATTGGTCGATGTTAGATGAAGACGGCCAGTTGACTATCAAGAGTTACCGGGGATTGACCCGTATCGCCCAGATCTTGTCAACCAAGCCGGAAATCAACACCTTGTTGGGACAATGTCTGCTAACTCCTCAGGTCATTTCAGTGTCGGATACTTCGCTGATGGGCCGGGACCGTCTCGAAGGCTTGCTGGAAGAAGAGACCCTGGCCTCTTTTGTGCTGGCCCCGATCACCACCGAAACCCTGGCCTTGGGAGTCTTAACCGCGGCCAGCAGTCAGAAAGGTTATTTCGCGCGTGAGCATGTCGAGTTTTTCCAGTCTCTGGCCGGTCAATTAGGCGCGGCGGTGCGTAGCGCCCAACAGGTCGCCCACCAGATCCGTAATCCCGTGCATGCCATCGGTGGTTTTGCCCATCTGCTTCTGAAAAAACTTCCACAAGACTCTGATACCCGAAATTACGCCGAAATCATCATCAAGGAAGCCAAACGCCTGGAACAGATGGTCAGTGAAGTTATTGAAACTTCAGTGATCTTTATCCCCCGCGAAGAGGAACAGGATATTAATCAGGTAGTCCGGGGGGCCTTGGGCATCATCCGGTCTAAGATCGAAGAAAAACAGGTGGATCTTAAGGTGGAACTGGCTGAAGATTTGCCGCCGCTGACCATGGATGTCGGCAACATGAAGCGGGTCATCCTGCAACTGGTAGCCAATGCCCTGGATGCCATGTTTTTCGGCGGTCGTTTGAAACTGAGCACCCGGCGTCAGAATGAAATGGTGGAGATTAAGGTGGAGGATAACGGCAAGGGCATCCCGCCACACATGTTGCCCCATATCTTTGATACCTTCTTTTCCACCAAGCCTTCCGGTCCGGGTCTGGGGTTGCCGATTGTTCATAAGATCATCACACAACACCGGGGCCAGATCTCTATTGACAGTAAGCTCAACATCGGCACCACGGTGACCATTAAGTTGCCCGCCACCAAGGAGCCCGAATCGGTCCAGGATTAGCAAATCTGAGCAAGTATAGTGGCGACCCGCCAGGTCGCCCCTACCGGAGACTACCGCATACCTTCCTTTGATTTTCCTTTGGTTTAAAGTCGGCCTATGTTATCATTAACGAATCTTAGAGGACCCCGGAATGGCACCGTGAGTCGTAGGGCGGCGTTATGGAAGTTTTATTGATACTGTTGGGCATATTTAGCTCATCTTTCCTGATCGCCCTGTCAGGCGCCTTGATGCCCGGGCCGCTTTTGACCATAACCATTACCGAGGCCAGCCGACGGGGGTTCTGGGCCGGACCGCTGATCATCCTGGGACATGGATTATTAGAGTTCACGCTGCTTATCCTGTTATTGCTGGGAGTCGGGGCGGTGGTCAATCAGCCCTATATTATGGGGGCAGTAGCCCTGTTGGGCGCCGGTCTGTTATGGTGGATGGGTCTGGGGCTGCTCAAAGAGGCCCGCCAGGCCCAGTTGTCGCTGACCCAGAACCACGGCCGCAGCATTCATCCGGTGTGGGCCGGAATCTTGATGAGCGTCGCCAACCCCTACTGGCTCATCTGGTGGCTTACCCTGGGATTGGGATATCTGATCGGTTTCGGCTGCTACTTCGGATTTCAGGGTGTGAGAATGTGTTGGTTTTCCTAAAATGCTTTATTTACCGACGGGATAGCAATGATTCAGGAAGTGTTGGTAGTAGGTTTATTAGAAGTCAATTGTTATATCTTGGGGGACGAAGACACCGGCGAAGCCGTGGTGATCGATCCCGGTGGGGACGCCGCCGAGATTCTTGACACCCTGAAGCGCAAGAACTTACAATTGAAAATGATCATTAACACTCATGGCCATTTTGATCATGTGGATGCCAATCAGCCTCTCAAGGAGGCTACCGGCGCGCCGATCGCCATTCACCCGGCCGATGCCTCTATGCTTAGCCAACCCTCGGCCGAGGCCTTGTTTTTTACCGGAGGTCGGATTCGCCCTTCCCAGGCCGAAATCTTGCTGAATGAGGGTGATGTAGTAAGCTTTGGAAAATATCAGCTCAAAGTGCTGCATACCCCTGGACATACACCGGGGGGGATCTCCCTGGTAATGCAAAATGATGCCATCGTCTATGTGGGTGATACGCTATTTGCCGGCTCTATCGGACGGACCGATTTTCCGGGCGGCTCTTTTGAAGAGTTGATCAGTTCGGTGCGGGAAAAGATCTTTCCCTTGGGGGACCATTACCTGGTCATGCCCGGCCACGGTCCGGCCACCACCGTGGGCCAGGAACGCAAGTACAATCCGTTTTTTTAAATTCAGGAGATTTTGCGGTAGTTAGCCTCCATAATAGGATAACTTCCGGGCAGTCTGTTTTTAGATGGCACGCCTTTTATGGTTAAGGTATTGAAAGACAAATGTATTCTGGTCGGTGTGTCGGGAGGCATCGCCGCCTATAAAGCCGCGGAGCTGGTGCGTCAGTTGATTGCTCAGGAAGCCCGGCCGCAGGTAGTAATGACCCGCAGTGCCACCGAATTTATTGGCCCTTTGACCCTGGAAACCCTATCCGGAACGCCGGTCCGCACCGCGCTGTTCGGGCCCGCTGCCGTCCCCCTGGAGCATATTAGCCTGGGCCAACAGGTTGATGCCCTAGTCCTGGCCCCGGCCACGGCCAACCTGATAGGCAAGCTGGCCGCAGGTATTGGCGATGATTTACTGACGACGATTGTGCTGGCGGCCACCCGACCGGTGTTGATCTGCCCGGCGATGAATGTCAAGATGTATGACAACCCGATTGTCCAGGATAACTTGGGCCGTCTGCGCCAGGCGGGTTTCCACGTCCTGTCGCCCGCGGCCGGAGCCTTGGCCTGTGGCGCCGCCGGTTGGGGCCGCTTGCCGGACCCGGTTGACATTGTGGAAGAGCTGGCGGTGCTGCTGACTCCGCAGGATCTGCAGGGCTGCGAAATCATGGTCACCGCCGGGCCGACCCACGAGGATTTCGATCCGGTGCGATTTTTAACCAATCGCTCCACTGGCAAGATGGGCTATGCCCTGGCCCGCGTGGCTCGGCGGCGGGGAGCCCGGGTGCGGTTGGTGAGCGGTCCCTCGGCCCTACCCTCGCCGGCCGGGGTCGAGCGCCTGATGGTGCGAACTGCCCTGGAGATGCAGGAAATGGTGATGGAACATTTCCCCCACACCGATGTGGTGCTGATGGCCGCCGCGGTCAGCGATTATCGACCGGCCAGTTTTGTCGGCACCAAGATCAAACGGGGCGGTGAGGAAATGATCCTGAGGCTTAGCCATAATCCCGACATCCTGGCGGAATTGGGCAAACAGAAGACCCGACAGATTCTGGTGGGCTTTGCCGCCGAAACCGATGACCTGCAGACCCATGCCCGAGATAAACTCAAGGGCAAGAATCTGGATCTGATCGTCGCCAATGAGGTCAACCGGGCCGATTCTGGCTTTGCCGTCGATACCAATGAGGTTACCCTGATTCACCGCGATGGTCAGGTGATTCCCCTACCCCTGCTGCCTAAGGAGGAGGTCGCCGACCGGGTGTTGGATTGGGTGGCCACGGTGTGGCCCGGCAACCGCGCGGAGAGGATTCATGGCTGACCCGGGGCGGGAAGAATTACATAATTTAGTAGTCCAGTTGCGGCACTTTCTGGCCTATCAACAGCGACTGGGACTGGCCGCCCTACCCCAGGGCCTCCGGAAAGAGCGAGAGCGCCCGGCAAATGCGGCCCCGGAAATTTCACCAACCGTTGTTGGCGCGGTTCTGACCTTAGAAGCGGTGCGCGCCGAATTGGGCAACTGTCAGCGCTGCAAATTGAGTCGCACCCGTCGCCATCTGGTATTTGGAGCCGGAGAGCCCCACGCCCGCCTGGTGTTTATTGGGGAAGGCCCGGGCGAGGAAGAAGATTTGCAGGGTGTGCCGTTTGTCGGGGCCGCGGGTCAGTTACTTGATCGCCTGTTTGACCGGTTGGAGCTCAAGCGCCAGGAAGTGTATATTACCAACATCGTTAAATGCCGTCCGCCCGGCAATCGCAACCCGGAAGCGGACGAAATCAGCGCCTGTCTGCCGTTTTTAAAAAAGCAGCTCCAGGCCATTCAGCCCCGGATTATCTGCACTCTGGGGCGCATCGCCACCCAGGTGTTGTTGGAGACCGCGGCCCCGTTGAGCCGAATCAGAGGGCAATGGCAGAAATGGCAAGACATCCAGGTAATGCCCACCTTCCACCCCTCTTATCTACTCCGGTTTCCGGCAGAGCGCAAAAAAACCTGGGAAGACATGCAGAAAGTGATGGCCCGTTATCGGTCAAAAAACCATGGGGCGTAAGGTCGGGTTTTTCCTTATTCTGATGCTGGGGATCGGGAATCTGGAGCTGCTTGCGGCAACTCCCAAGCCGACCGTATATGTGCTGACGGCTACCGGATCAATAAACCCCGGTCTGGCGGAATTTATCCGGGACGGCATCCGCACTGCGGAACGGGCGCAGGCCGAGGTCCTGGTCATCCAGTTGGACACTCCGGGGGGGTTAGATACCTCCATGCGGCAGATTGTCCAGGGGATAATCAATGCCAAGATTCCCATTCTGGTCTATGTTTCACCCAAGGGGGCGCGGGCGGCTTCGGCCGGACTGATGATTACTATGGCCGCCCATATCGCGGCCATGGCGCCGGGGACCAACATCGGTGCCGCGACCCCGGTAAGTCTGGGATTCAAAAAGGCCGACAAAGTTATGGGCCGCAAGGCTATAAACGATATGGTAGCCTATGTCCAGGCCCTGGCTAAGGAACGCGGCCGCAACCCAAAGTGGGTGGAAAAGGCAGTGCGCGAAAGCGCCTCTATCCCCGCCGATGAAGCCCTGCGTCTCAAGGTAATCGATCTGTTAGCCGATAATTTGGAGGAACTGTTAGCCAAGGTTGACAACCGTCCGGTCCGGTTAGGAAAAACCACCCGAAAGCTACAGACCGCGGCTGCCAAACTGGTGCCTATAAAAGAGGGACTGCGGATTACCATTCTGAAGCGCATTGCCGATCCTAACATCGCCTTCATCTTAATGATGATTGGCCTGGCCGGGCTCTATTTTGAACTGGCCCATCCCGGCGTAATTTTCCCAGGAGTAGTAGGAGCACTGGCCCTGCTGTTGGCCTTTTTTGCCTTTCAGACCTTGCCCATCAACATGACTGGAATCTTGTTAATTTTACTGGGCTTTATTTTTTTCCTGCTAGAGATCTGGGTAACCAGTTATGGTCTGCTAGCCGTGGCCGGGGTAGCGTCGTTGTTGCTGGGGTCGATCATGCTGTTTCGCAAGGAGGAGCCTGGTATGGCAATCTCTTTGGGGGTACTGTTGCCCACGGTCATCGTTTTTTGCCTATTTTTCATTGGGGTGGCCTTTCTGGTCTTCCGGGCTCAGATACGGCGACCGACCACGGGCGCATCGGGACTGATCGGCGAACAAGGCATAGCCCAGACCGCGCTGGCTCCCGAAGGTCGAGTTTTTGTGCATGGTGAATACTGGAAGGCAAGGAGCGATGAGCCGATTGCCGCCGGTGAAACCATTGAAGTGATAAAAGTAATAAATCTAAAGCTCCTGGTCCGCCGGATAAAATCATCCTAAAAGGAGAAATTCTATGATAAGCATCTGGCCCTTAACTATTATCATCTTGGCGGCGATCTTCTTGTTTAGCGCCGTCAAAGTCTTAAAAGAGTATGAGCGCGCGGTAATCTTCCGGCTGGGCAAGGCCTTGCCCGGCGATAAAGGTCCGGGATTGATTATCTTGATTCCGTTCATTGATCAGATGAGCAAAGTCAACCTGCAGATGGTCACTTATGACGTCCCCACCCAGGATGTCATTACCAAGGACAATGTCAGCGTCAAGGTTAACGCCGTAGTTTATTTCCGGATCATGGATTCCCGGAAGGCGGTAATCGAGGTGCAGGATTATTTTCAGGCGACCGCCCTGTTGGCCCAAACTACCTTGCGCAGCGTCTGCGGCCAGTCGGAATTGGATGAACTGCTTTCCGAACGGGACAAAATCAACACCCAGATCGCCGAGATTTTGGACCAACATACCGATCCGTGGGGCATCAAGGTGACCCTGGTCGAAGTCAAAGCCATTGATTTACCCCTTGAAATGCAACGGGCCATGGCCAGCCAGGCGGAAGCTGAACGGGAACGACGCGCCAAGGTGATCGCCGCCGAAGGCGAGTTCCAGGCCGCTAAACGGCTCCGGGAAGCCGCCCATATTATGGCCCAGGAACCTATCGCCTTACAGTTGCGCTATCTGCAGACCCTGGCGGGGATTGCTACCGAGAAGAACTCCACTACTTTATTCCCGATTCCTATTGATCTTATCAGCCCCTTCCTGCCCAAAACGGCAAAGTCGGGGGCGGAATAACTGATTAGGGCAATTTTTGAAGGAGGAAGTTGATGGCCAAAAAAGAGAAAAAAGGCAAAAAGGAAAAACCCCTGGAGCGTATGACCGCCAAAGAACTGCGGGAATATGCACTGTCCTTAGGCGGTGAAATAGTCGGCGTGCACGGCATGAACAAAGAAGAACTGCTGACCGCCATCAAAGAAGTAAAAGGCATTTCGGACGCCGCTACCAAGACCGTCAAGGCGGTCAACGTCCGGGAAATCAAAGAGAAGGTCCAAACTATGCGGCAGGCCAAGTTGGCGGCCATTGCCGCGGGAGAGCCTCGCAGTAAGATCAATATCCTGCGTAAGCGTGTCAACCGTTTAAAGAAACTGACCCGCAAGGTCGCCTGAACTAGCCCGCCGGATAATTGAACGGCATGCCCCGGTCGGCCGGTCCAAAATCGGCTGGCCGATCGTCACGGGCGGCTAGCAACCGCTTACAGGATGAAGGTAAAATGGCCACAGAAGAAAAAATCATGGCGAACAATGATCCGGCCCAGTCCAGCCAGTCCGCGGACGGACCGTCCCATCTACAGTTGAAGATTTCCCAAATCGGGAAAGAGAAGACGGTGCCGCCCCAGACCCTGATCGTCAAACAGGGGGCAATCCCGGAACATTTCTATGTCATTCGCCAGGGGCGAGTCCAGGTTTTTCGGGAAACCGAGGACCACATCCGCACTGAACTTGCCGTCCTGGGGCCGGGAGCCTATTTTGGGGAACTGGCCCTGGTCACCAATCAGCCGCGCACGGCCTCAGTGGAAACCCTGGAAGAAACCCGTTACACCGAAATCTCCCGCTCCGAATTCGACCAACTGCTGGATGATAATCCGCAGTTGGGCCGCCAGATTATCAAGCAATTGGCGCAATGGCTGGTGGAAGGTGACCGGCGTCTGGAAACCCAGGTGGTGCGACAGTTCCGCGTGCGGGAAATTTCCTGGTTCGATTATGTCCTGTTGTTAGGCTTAAGCGTTATTCTGGCGGTAATTTTCAATTTTTCCAACCCTAATGGTATTCCGCTGGTGCCGCACTTCTGGGCCGAGGAACCGGTACCCAAAATAGAGTTAGCCCAGGCTTATAACGACTATAGTCATCAACAGGCGCTGTTTATTGATGCCCGGCCGGCCAATTTCTATGACCAGAAGCATATCAAGGGAGCCATCAGTATACCCCTGGCGCTGTTCGATTTTGTTTATACCATGCGCCTCAGTCAGACTGACAAAGACAAACCCTTGATTGTCTACGGCCGTAACATTAGCCGCCATTACGATGACGATGTGGCCCGCAAACTCATTCTACGCGGGCACACCAATGTCAAGGTCTTGGATGGCGGTTTAACGGCTTGGGACAAAATCAATTATCCGACGGAGCCTTGAGTTATGATCAACTTATTAGCTACTGTATGGCGCAGTCCTTACACGGCCATTATTTTCCGTCTGATCCTGGGGACCTCCTTTATCGTCGCCCCGATGTATAAAATCGTCTATCCCGGTGAATTTGCCGAGAATGTCGCCGGCTTCCAGCTGGTTCCCTATCTGGGAGTCAATTTCATGGCGGTAATTATGCCTTGGATGGAGTTGATTACCGGGATATTCCTGATCCTGGGGATTCGCACCCGGGCCGCGGCTTCGATAATCGGTGCCTTATTAATAGTCTTTACCATAGCGATCGTCATCAACCTTCTCTATAAAACCCCCATTAATTGCGGTTGCTTTGAGGCCGTCGGCGAACCCCTCGACTGGTGGTTAGTGATCCGGGATGTCGGCATGTTGATCATGGCCGTCCAGATTATCTTTTATGATCGTCTGTTCATCTTTGATCGGGGCGGTTTTATCTTGCGGGAGAAAAAGATATGAAGATACGCCGAACCATATTGTTGGCTATGGCCCTGATGCTCATCGGTTTGGCCCTGGGCTGCAAATCACGTGGACCATTTGTGGGCCGCTATATGGCTGATATCGAACAGCCTACTCGCAAGCAGATCCTTCTGGAACTGAAAGCCAATGGCGAGGGTTCCTGGACCATAAATAGTCAGGAGGTGTCTTTCCGTTGGGAAGTCAAAAAGGGGCAAATCTGGCTCCATACTAAAGGTGGAGGGGTAATCATCGGCACTCCGGTAGGTGATAAGTTATTCCTCGACCTTTCGGGTGATATTGAGCCGGGTGGCAAGCGGCTGGAATTTAAACGCCTGCCGGAGGGAAGTTTATAGTCAGAGATAGGCACTGGACTAATTGCCTGCCAGCCGATATTTGTGAAGCCGCAGGCTTTGGCCTGGGCAATCTGCGCATGGGGATTAAGTTGTTGCCAAAACCGCATCTGCTCTTATCAGGAGCATTGATAATCGTCTGGCTGCTGGGAGTTGGGGTTTGCCCCGGCCAGTCTGCTGACCTGCAAGTTCTTCGCCTGGGTCTGAGCCGGGTCCAAGATACCTCCTTGCTGACCATCGTTTTAAGTAAGGCCGTTCAACCTCAGATCTCACCGGTTACGGCGGTCAGCGATCCGCAATTGGTGATTATCTTCCCGGATGCAGGAGCAAGGCGTCTACCCCCAGTCTTGCCCGGTGATCAGACGCTGGTGCGCCAGGTGCGCACCTTGTTTACTCCGGGGAAAAACGGGGTGCGCATTATCCTGGATTTAATTCCGGACCGTCCCTATGTCTTCTGGCGACAGCTGCGTCCCGCTCCAAATGGACTGGTCCAATTAATTATTGGTTTGAAATCAGAATCTCGGTCCGCAAGCCGCCAACCTCCCGGTCTGAACTTAACTAAGCGCTCTCGGCCCGGCGGACCCCCGCCCTCTCCAGTCCCGCAGCCCATAGTTCAGCAGCCTCCCCGGACATTAATTTCTTGACCCTGGCCACCGAAAATCTTCCCGGTTCCGAGGCCCAGCGTTACCGCGACATGACCCAGTGGTCGGTAAGTCAGATCAAAAAACATTTTGAGGACATCGGCGACTATTATAGTGATGGCTTAAAACCCCTCCGAGTCGTCCTGCGTCGCCAGAGTCAGGCGGAAACCTTGCGGGATTTTGATTTCTTCCGTCAATTTTTGGCTGCCGCCTGTCCTCAGAACCCCAAACTGGCCGATAATATCATGGCCCATTTACGGGAAAAGGTTAACCAGCGCCTGGAAGGAGTCCAGTACACCCTGTCGGAAGACCCTTTGGTAATCCTTAACATGGTGGATTTTTTGTTTGTGCGCGTCTATTTTTTATCCAAAGTTGGTTAGTTTTTATACATATACTCCCCCGCCCTGGACATGCTGGCAGGTGTTGGGGGAGAAGGATGTAGATTTCCGTATATTGAGAGCATAAAATATTGTTCATACCCTCTTTTAACCTTACCCTCAAAGGAAAAGAGCAAAGAGGGTTTCCGGTTGGACACTAAATAACGGCTAGACTCTGACCCAGGGAGATAATGACGGATTCGCTCAAAGATCGGGTGCAGGTTAACGCCCCGTTTTCATTATTGGTGGATCATTATCTCCCTTTTTTCCTGGAGCAACGCCTCAACCCGGAAATTGGTATTGATGACTACAGCCTGGAGCGGTTCTCGCCGGCCGATTTTGCCCGCGTGGCCCGGCAATTCCAGGAAGCCGGACTGAACATCACCCTGCACGGCCCTTTTCAGGATCTCTGGCCCGGTGCCCTGGACAGCCTGATCCGCACCGCCAGCCGGGCGCGGCTCCAGCAGGCCTTGGATTTGCTGGATATCTTTCAAGCTTCCAGCATGGTCTGTCACCTGGCTTATGATGACCACTATTACCATTTTTGCCAGGATCAGTGGCTGCAACATAGCCTGGCCACATGGGAAGAGCTGGCCGTGGTCGCGGCCCGATATAATGCTCAGTTAATGCTGGAAAATGTTCGGGAACCCGACCCCCAGTTGCTGGTCTCGCTGTTCTCCCGCCTTAACGCCCCTAATGTGCGATTTTGCCTGGACGTTGGCCATCTGCAAGCCTTTGCCGGGGGCCGCTTTCAGGACTGGCTGGAGGTTCTCTGCCCCTATGTCGGGGAATTGCATCTCCATGATAATCATGGTCAGGCCGACGAACATCTGGCCCTGGGGGCCGGCATCGTCCCCATTGCCTTTGTCTTAAATTTTCTGGCCGCCAAAGGGGTACGGCCGTTAATTACCCTGGAACCGCACCAGGAGGAGAGCCTGGAGCCGTCGTTAGCCTACTTGGCCAACATCTGGCCGTGGTAACTTATTACTGGGAGCGTTAAATTGATTGCATCTCAAATCCCCCCGCGTTAAATTGATTGCATCTCAAATCCCCCCTAACTCCCCTTTAGGAAGCCCGGCATTTAAAAGTCCCCCCTTTTGTAAAGTGGGATAGGAGGGGATTTTTAATCCCAGTGATGCGTGGCAAAAAGTAATCCATTTTATCCACTTGGTAATAATAAGGCTTCTGTGCCACTCTTGACATTGATATTTCCTGTGATAATATAAATTTTGTGGGCGATTAGCTCAGGTGGATAGAGCGTTGGTCTCCGGAACCAAAGGCCGGGTGTTCGAGTCACCCATCGCCCACCAAGTAAACCAATAAGTTAGGCAATTCGTAAAACTCAGGCCCTACTGGATTTAAATTATTTTTTTCCCTTAAATTCTCCCTTCTGGCTATTCCATTTCTTTTATTGCTGACAATCAATTAACCATGGCGTTATTCCTCTTGCCGGTTAATCTCCAATAAATTATTTTTCTTCAGCAGTTTCCGGTTATAAAGGGCCAGTATGCCAAGGCAGGTGCCGAAGAGAAGCAGCGCGCTGGGGAGGGGGACAGCTTGCGCCTGGATAATCAACAGGGTGGCATGATCGCTGAACAGTTCGGTACTCCAAATATATCCATTGCTCAACCCTATCAGCGCGAAGGTGAGCTGATCCCAGCCGGTGATGGAATCGAAAAATAAGAAGTCCCAGGAATCACCTTCTAAGGGTTGATAGTCATCGATAAAAATAAACTCCAGGCTGCCACCGCTAAAGCTGGCGTTGCCCTTGATGTCCAGGACGCTGTATTCCCCGGTATCCAGCCCGGCGAAGTCAAACTGGAGGATGCCGCTGCTGTTAAAATCGCCGTTGATGGTAAGGATGCCTGGAGAATTGCCGGCATGGACGGTGGCCCCGTCGGCGAGGTTCACTGCGCCGGTGATGGTACCAGTACCGCTGAGGCTGCCAGCCTGGATATCGATCAAGGTCTGGCTCAGGCTGCCGTCGTTGATGGTTTGGCCGGCCGTCTGAAGATAGGTACCATCCCCATTCAGTACGCCTTCATTCGTTAAGGTCCCGGAGTTGGTCAACAAGCCTTCATTGCTCAGCGCTGCGTAATTTTCGTTGGTCAATGTCCCATAGTTGTTCAGGGTGCCCTCGGCGTCGTTGGCTAGCGTAAAATAGTTCGTTAGCGTGCCATAGTTGTCCAGGGTGCCCCCAGATTTATTGTTTAGCGCTTCATATCCTAATATCGTGCCATGGTTGGTCACAGTGGCCCAGTTGTTTAGCTGGTCGAAACTGTCCAAGGTGCCCCCAGCTTCGTTGGCTAGCACTCCCCAGTTGTTTAGG
>MUKC01000105.1 GCA_002049795.1 Desulfobacca sp. 4484_104
TCGACCCCTGCTGCGGCTCCGGCCATTTCCTGGTGGCTGCCTTCCTGATGTTGGTGCCTATGCGCATGGAGCTGGAGGAACTTTCCCCGCAGGAAGCAGTGGACTCGGTGCTGCGGGATAACCTGCACGGCCTCGAAATTGATCAGCGCTGCGTTGAGCTGGCCGCCTTTGCCCTGGCCTTGACCGCCTGGAAATATCCTGGGGCCGACGGCTATCGACAACTCCCTCAATTGAATGTTGCCTGTTCGGGCCTGGCTATCAGCGCCAAAAGGGAGGAGTGGCTGGAGTTGGCCGGGGACGATGACGAATTACAAGGTGGCCTGGCTCATCTCTACCAGCTCTTCCAGCAGGCTCCAATTCTCGGCAGCCTTATCAATCCCACCGCTATTGCTGCTGATTTTTTCAATGCCGATTATAGCCGTACTGCCGACCTTCTGGAACAGGCCCTCAGCCGTGAAGCCGATTGCGACGAAAGCTGCCGGGAAATGGAGGTAGTCGCCCAGGGGCTGGCCAAAGCCGCAACCTTGCTGGCCGGCCGCTATCACCTGGTGGCTACCAATGTTCCCTATCTGTCCCGGGGCAAACAGGATGAACAGCTGCGGGAATTTTGTGCCAGCCATTATCCAGCGGCCAAAAACGACCTGGCCACGGTTTTTCTCGACCGCTGCCTGGAGTTCTGCCACCCCGATGGTACGGTCAGCGCCGTCCTGCCCCAGAACTGGCTCTTTTTGACCAGCTACAAAAAGTTTCGCGAAAAGCTTCTTAAACACGACACTTGGCATCAGCTTGCGCGGTTAGGGCCGGGAGCATTTGAAACCATAAGCGGCGAAGTCGTGAAGGCGATTTTGATCACGCTGAGCCGGGGAAATTCGCCGATGACGCCGGTAAACATGGCGGATAATGATAACCTGCTCCATGGTCTCGATGTCTCCGTCCCCCGCACCGCCGCAGCAAAAGCCGCCGGGTTACTGACGTCGGAGATCAAAAGCGTGGCGCAAGCGAAACAGTTGGAGAATCCGGATGCACGGGTGGCGTTGGAGGAGGGATTAAAAGGTAATTTACTTGAAGCAAAATCATATAGTCATCATGGACTAACTTCTGGTGATATGCCTAGAATGAAATTTTCATTTTGGGAATTGACAGAATGGATGGATGTATGGATTCCTTTTCAAAGTACAATTAAGGATTCTCAGTTATTTGGTGGGAATGAGAGCCTTTTGCGTTGGGAATCGGGTAACGGAACAATAAATGAGCTACAAGGAGCTAGAAAAGATGGAATGGGAGCATGGGGTAGTCAAGGAGTTTTGATTAGCCAGATGCGTGAGCTTCCAGTTGCCTTGTATAGCAAATATGCCTTTGATAATAACACCGCAGTAATTATTCCCAACAACCCTTCTCACCTCCCCGCTATCTGGTGTTTTTGTTCCTCTCCAGTATACAATGAAGCGGTGCGGCGAATTGACCAAAAGTTGAATGTCACCAACGCTACCTTGGTCAAAGTTCCCTTCGACCTTGACCATTGGACGAAAGTCTCCGCAGAAAAATACCCTAACGGTCTGCCCAATCCCTATTCCGACGATCCTACCCAGTGGATCTTTCATGGTCACCCTTGTGGTTCGGTGGTGTGGGATGAAGAGAGCAGATGGACTGCCCATGGCTCTTTGCGAACCGATGATACCGTGCTCCAGGTGGCCGTCGCCCGGCTGCTAGGCTACCGCTGGCCGGCGGAGCTGGATGAAGAGATGGAATTGGCCGCTGAGCAGCGCCAATGGGTGAAACGCTGTGAATCCCTGCTCCCTTACGCCGATGAAGACGGGATTGTTTGTATCCCGCCGGTCCGGGGCGAAGCGGCGGCGGATGATCGCCTGCTCAATCTGCTGGCGGCCGCTTATGGCAAATCCTGGTCGGCCGATACCCTGGCCCGGCTGCTCGCCAGCTCTGGTTGCGCCGGCAAAACCCTGGGAAACTGGCTGCGGGAGAAGTTCTTTATCCAACATTGCAAACTCTTTCACCATCGCCCTTTCATCTGGCATATCTGGGACGGCCTGCCGGATGGCTTTGCCGCCCTGGTCAACTATCACAAGCTCGATTACAAACTCCTGGAAACCCTGATCTACACCTACCTGGGCGACTGGATAGCCCGCCAGCAGCAGGATATTGCCAATGGAATTGACGGCGCGGTTGAAAAACTGGCCGCCGCTGAAAATCTCAAAAAGAAGCTGGAATTGATCCTCGAAGGCGAAGCCACCTATGATATCTTCATCCGCTGGAAGCCCCTTGGCCAGCAGCCTCTGGGCTGGCAGCCCGACTTGAACGACGGCATCCGCCTCAATATCCGTCCCTTTATAACCGTTGGTGATGTAAGAAAAAAGGGAGCCGGCGTCCTGCGTGACAAACCCAATATTCATTGGAAGAAAGACCGGGGGAAAGATGTGGAGTCCGCGCCCTGGTACCACCTCGGCCCGCAGTACGGCGGCAAGGAGGGCGACCGCATCAACGACCACCACCTGACCCTGGAAGAAAAACGTCAAGCCCGGAACCGGACCTGAGGAGTAATGATGAAGAAAACGGAACTTTTTGAAATCATCGCCAATGGGGAAAATTCCAGCGTCGAGTTCAAACGGGATGGCATCCGGCCGGAGCAGTTGGCCAGAGAAGTTGTGGGCATGGCCAATTCCCGGGGCGGTATGATTCTGCTGGGAGTGGAAGATAACGGTACGATTGGCGGAATCACCCGCCCGAACTTGGAAGAGTGGGTAATGGATACGGTTTTCGGTCGTTATGTCCACCCGCTCATTATCCCCCACTACCAGGAAGTGGTTTTCGACGGAGAACGGCGGGTTGCCGTTATTACCCTTGTCGCCGGCACGGCCAAACCCTATGTGCTCAGGTATAAAGACCGTGAAGAAATCTATATCCGTATGGGTTCCACCACCCGGCTGGCGACCCGGGAACAGGTACTGCGCCTTTTTGGTTCCGGCGGTTTGCTGCACACCGAAACCTTGCCGGTATCCGGCTCAAAGATAAAACATCTGGATATGGTCCGTCTTGAAAACTACCTGCGAGATATCCTGGGTGAGCCGGCCCTGCCTGCCTCTGAAGAGGAGTGGATGGAAAGGCTGGACGGTCTCGGATTCCTGACTATGGATGCCCTGGAACAACAGGTCTGCACGATTGCCGGAATGGTTGTCTTTGGGATGAATCCCCGGCGTTTTTTACCCCAAGCAGGACTGCGGGTCATGGTTTTTGACGCCGATGACAAACAATATCAGGCCGTGCTTGATGTGGTGATAAACGGCCCCATGGTTGGGCGCTGGAATTTTGCGGAAGGCAAAACTCTCATTGATGAGGGAATCATTGAAAAATTCATTCACACTATCGAACCTTTTATTGCCGTGGAGGCGGACCAAATTGAACCGGAGACCTTCCGGCGGGAAAAACACCGGCTTTATCCCGTTGAGGCATTGCGTGAAACCGTGTTGAACGCTCTTGCCCACCGGGACTGGACCCGTTCCGTGGATATTGAAATCACCCGTTACAATGATCGTCTTGAGGTAATCAGTCCCGGGGCGCTGCCCAACTCAATGGACGTGGAAAAGATGAAGGCTGGCCGCCGGACGCCCAGAAATCCCCTTATTCTGGAGGTGCTGCGGGATTATGGCTACGTGGATGCCCGGGGTATGGGAGTCCGGCTCAAAGTTATTCCGCTGGTCAGGCAGTTTAGCGGTCGTGACCCGGTTTTTGAGGCCACGGAAGATTATTTAAAAACCGTGATTTTTGCGGGCTCTGCTCCCGAGGATGGCAATTCTCTTTCCCGACGTGACGTCGGGAAAACGTCGGGAAAGCGGCTGAAAGATGTCGGGAAAGAGCGGGAATACCCGACTTCTGGCCAGGAAGAAGTGTCGGGAAAGGGTGGTAATGTCGGGAAAGCCCTGGAGAAAATCCTGGCGGCAATCCGGCAGCGAAACTCGATTACCATACCGGAACTGGCGGCATTAGTCGGGGTTACGGAGCGGTCTATTGAGCGAAACCTGCAGAAACTGCGCCAGCAGGGGTTGCTGAAACGGGTTGGCGGGCGGAAGCAGGGATACTGGGAAATAATTGATTCATGAGGATTATTCAACATTTTACCAAAGCCATCCGCGCTGCCGCGGTTTACAATCAGGAGGTCCAGGCGGCTCCCGCCTGCATCCTGTGGCCGGATCGTGATCGTCAGTGGGAGGCGGCGCTTCCCCTGCTAAAGGCCGAACTGCCGGAACTTTTCGTTTTGGGGGATTATGAACCGGCCCGGCAGACGGGGCCGGCCATCTGGCTGCGTTGCCTGTTGGCCGGGGTGATCGAGGAGGTGGGACTGCCCCGCGATCAGCCTCCCATCTTTTACCTTCCCGGGGTTAGCCGCCAGGAACTGCGGGCGGTTGAGAGTTGTCCTGCCTATCTTAAGCCTTTGGTTGAACTGCAGTACCGGGGTTGTATCTGGTCACAGCTGAATGGCAAGGACTGGACTGCCTTTGCTTACCTGAAATCCGACCAGGGTGGTCTGGGGCTTGATGTCGCCCGGGATGGAAATACCAAGCAGGCATTGCAGCTGGCACTTAGGCCATTGCTTGATCAGGAGATCCAGCCGCTACGCGGGAAGCGGCTGGATCATGACTACTTCAATACCCTGCTGACCAGTGGTGATCCCATCCGGGATGTGTTGCACTGGCTTGACCTGGGTGAGGAGTTCCGCAAAAGCAAAAGCGAAAGTGAATGGCAGGCTTTTGTGGAAATCAGTAAATCCCGGCTGGCTTTCAATCCGGAACAGGAAGGGGTATTGACTGCTGCTGCCAAGCTGGCAGTCCGTGAAGGATCATGGCAGGGGGTTTGGGAACGTTTTTGCGAGGCACCGAAACGTTATGGTTATATCCCCGCCACCATCAGAAAATGCCAGCCTCCCCATGACAGTATTTTCTGGCAGATGAGTGATGGTACTTTTGATGGCTGGCCGCAGTGGAATGATGATCAGGAAAAAAGTCTACTGCTGGATCTGCAGGCCCTGGCATCAATGCCGGCCCACAAAGCCCGCAAAAAGCTGCTGGATCTGGAACAGCAGCATGGTCGACGGCGTTTATTAGTTTGGGCTGAACTGGGTGAATCTCCACTGGCCAAGGCGATTGGACACCTCGCCTGTTTGGCGCAAAAGACCCAGAGGGATCTTGCCGTCGGCAGTGCCGAGGATCTCGCAAAAGGCTATCAAGATTACGGCTGGCAGGCTGACAATGCCGTTATCCAGGCTCTGACGCATATAAGAAAACCTGCTGATTTGTCTGCCGTTAGCAGCGCCATCCGGGCTGTCTATCTCCCTTGGGCGGAAAATGCAGCGCGTTATCTCCAGCAGGTGATTGATGGCCATGCTTATCCCGGCGGCACGGTGTTGACGAAGCAGACCACGCCACCTAAAAAGGGGATATGCCTGCTTTTTGTGGATGGCTTGCGTTTTGATCTGGCCAAACGGCTGGCGGGGTTGTTGGAAAAGGCGGTGTGCATGGTTGTGGAACAGCCGTATTGGGTGCCGTTGCCAAGCCTGACGGGAACCGGGAAGCCGGCGGTGGCTCCGCTCTTTGGTTCTCATAAAGTGGTGGAAGAAGGACCAGGCTACGCTTTTGAACCCATCTCCCCCTACCTGCTGAAAAAGACCATTCATGAGAACGGCTGGCAGATTCTGGATCACAATGGCAACGGTGACAGTCAGGGCAACGCCTGGTGTGAATACGGCAATATTGACCATGAAGGCCATAACCAGGGCTGGAAATTAGCCCGGTACCTTGATGGTCTGCTGCTGGATATTCGTGACCGCATTACCACCCTGTTGCGGGCTGGTGCCCGGCGGCTTGCCGAAGGTTGAGCTGCCGTCTTGCTTGACGGAGAACAAATGGGGTCGGTGTGCGGTTCTTAAGCCAGGTGCGAAAACCGAAGAACATCTCTATCCCTGGTTTTGGAATCCGGATCAATACATTGCCCTGGCGGATGGGGTCAGTTGCTTCAAAAAGGGGCAGGAATATACCCACGGAGGACTCAGCCTGCAGGAATGTCTGACTTTGAAACTAACGGTGACGAGTCGTTCAACTTCTTCAACGTCAACCCAAGTTGCTTTTACCGGGGTCAAATGGGTGGGCCTGCGTTGCAAGGTGTCAATCAGTGAAACCGACGCCTGCCTTCGCCTTGACCTGCGGCGGCAGGCTGGTGATGCCGCCAGCAGCTGCGTGAGGAAGGTGAATGACATAACTGATGGCAAGGCTTCGGTGGTTGTTGAGGATGGAGATTTGGAAGGATGCCATGCCACTTTGATGCTCCTGGTTGAGGATGGCAGCGTTGTTGCCCAGATGCCCACGGTTATTGGTGGAGGAAATGAATGATTACCTTGGATGAAATTGATCATGAAGCAGCGGCAGTTCTGGAAGGTTATCTGGTCCGCAAGGACCTGGTGTGTACCTTCAGCCGCCAGTTTCCGGTACCGACCTATGTGGTTGAATTTTTGCTCGGCCGCTATTGTGCCAGCATTGACCAGCAGGAGATTGATGAAGGTCTGGAGATTGTTCAACGGCAGCTTCAGGATCGGACGGTCAAGGCCGGTGAGGAAGAGTTATTTAAATCCCGGGCTCGGGAGGCCGGTGAAGTTAAGATCATTGATCTGATCACCGCCCGGCTTGACGCCAAAACAGATTCCTATCTTGCCAGCATCCCCAGCTTGCGTTTAACGGATGCCCGTATTGATGCTGAGCTGGTCCGTCGTCATGAACGCATGTTAACCGGCGGTTTTTACGCTGAGATTGTTGTTGTTTATGATGCGGTTATTGCCCAGGAGAAAAACGGCCGGCCCTTTGGGATTGGAAGTCTGCGGGAGATACAGCTTTCCAAACGGGATGTTCTTAACATTTTGGCCGCATCCCGACGGGCATTTACCTCCGAGGAATGGAAAGCATTTCTCCTCCGTTCCATTGGTATTGAGCCCCTGGGATTGACCGAGAGGCAGCAGAATGCTTTCCTGCTGCGTATGGTGCCTTTTGTTGAGCGAAACTACAACCTGGTGGAGCTTGGCCCCCGGGGTACCGGCAAAAGCCATCTTTTTCAACAGATATCACCCTATGCCCACCTGATTTCGGGCGGGAAAGCCACCGTTGCCCGCATGTTCGTTAATAATTCCACCGGTCAGCGTGGCCTGGTCTGCCAGTATGATGTGGTCTGTTTTGACGAGGTTGCCGGTATTTCTTTCGATCAAAATGACGGTGTCAACATTTTAAAAGGCTACATGGAATCCGGCGAGTTCAGCCGGGGCAAGGAAAGTATCAGGGCTGACGGCAGTATTGTGCTGGTTGGCAACTTCGAGGTAGATGTCGAACATCAGCAGCGGATCGGGCATCTTTTTGGTCCTATGCCCCCTGAAATGCGTGACGACACGGCGTTTATGGACCGTCTGCATGCCTATTTGCCGGGTTGGGATATCCCTAAAATCGACAAAGAGCTTTTGACCAACCATTTTGGCCTGGTCAGTGACTTTCTCTCCGAATGCTGGAGCCGGCTGCGCAATCAAAGCCGCATCAGCATCCTCCAAAATCGGGTATTTTTTGGCGGTGCGCTTTCCGGGCGGGATACCAACGCCGTAAACAAAACGATCAGTGGCCTGCTCAAGCTCTTATATCCCGATGGTGAGCAGGAAGTTCCTGATGAAGACCTTGAGTGGGCGGTTCGCATTGCCCTGGAATCCCGGCGGCGGGTGAAAGAACAGCAGAAGCGTATCGGGGCGGCGGAATTTCGCAATACCCACTTCAGTTATGTCATGGGTGCGGATGGTATTGAGAAGTTTGTTTCCATTCCTGAGCTGCAGAGTGAAAACAGCATCGGCAGTGACCCTCTGGAGCCGGGCCAGGTGTGGACTATCAGTCCCGGCAGCGGCGATGATCACTCGGGTTTGTATCGCCTTGAAATCAATGAAGGGCCGGGTTCTGGCATTAAAATTCTTAACAAGCCCGTCCCGCCGGCATTCCGGGAAAGCATGGGCTATGCCGAGCAGAACCTTTATGCCAGGGCCACGCAGTTGGTAGGTGACAGGGACCCGCGCCACCATGAATTTACGGTTCAACTGCGGGCTTTTGACGCAGCCAAATCGGGGGGTAAGGTAGGAATGGCCGGCCTCATCGCCCTTTGTACGATCCTGCTCAAAAAAAGTGTTCGGGGTGGTTTGATCGTGGTAGGTGAGATCAACTTGGGTGGTTCCATCGAACCAGTTCACAACCCTGTAACTATTGCGGAGATTGCCGTTGAAAAAGGAGCCACGGCCCTGTTGATGCCGGTTGCCTGCCGCCGTCAGTTGATTGACTTATCCGACGACATGGCCACCAAAATCGATATTCAGTTTTATGCCGATGCCAAGGATGCTTTGATTAAAGCGATGGTGGAGTAAAAGCGAACGTATTTTAAAAATTTTTTGCAGAATGCTCCGACCCCGGGGAGTTTCACTCTCTTTATCCGCCCTGCACTGATTTTTCAAGGGGTGGGTATTGCACCTTCATTGACACAGACACCTCAGCTGTCCGAATGGCCAAAGCGGAATACGATGGATTTCTGAAGCCTCCTTATTTTGCCAATATTTCCAAAAGGCTTGTGTAGTTGCCTGAACTCTATTTCTATGATGTTGGCCTTGCCGCTCACCTTCTTGGTCTGGAAAATGAACTCCATGTCAGTCGAGATCCTTTGCAATGACTGATTATTCATGCCTCAGGGCTTCAATGGGATCAAGGCGGGCGGCATTGCGGGCCGGGAAAAAGCCAAAAAAGACGCCGATGGCGGCGGAAAAGCCAAAGGACAGGAGAATAATTCC
>MUKC01000176.1 GCA_002049795.1 Desulfobacca sp. 4484_104
GGCAGTGATGGGACAAAAATAATCACGGCCCAGGCTCCGACCAGGGCTATATTACAAACCACATATAAGGGTTTGCGTAGTCCTATGCGGTCAGACAGGCCGCCGCACAGGGGGCCTCCCACCGCCCAGGCCACCAGCATGGCCGAATTAAGTGCTGCTGCTTTGGCTGGTTCCAAGCCGTAATGAGTTGTCAGGAAGGGCACGCCCCAGAGGCCGGAAAAAGTCAGGATGCAGCCGACAACCCCGCCGGGGATCAGGCATAAAAGCCAGGTGTTGCGATAGCGAAAAATCTTTTTGATGCCGGCAATAATCGAATATTGACTGGTTTCTCCGGTAATGGTCGGGCTGTAGCTTTGGTAACCTTTTTCAACCGGATCATCACGTACAAACCACCAGATGGCCACTGCCACTGCCAGGGTAATGAAACCTGAGACTGTCATCACCGGCCGCCAGCCTACTGTGTTGACCAGCAGGCGCAGGGGGACGCCGGCGAAAACGGCTCCTATAATTCCACAGAAAAGGGCCATGCCGGTGGCCAGGGCAAACTGACGGGGAGCAAACCAGTGGCTGGCCAGCTTCAGCATGCCAACGAAAGCCACAGCCACCGAGCCGCCGATTAATAGCCGTCCAAGACCGGCCCAGGCCATGGTCGGGGCCAGACCGAAGATCAGTCCGCCGATGCCGGCTACTAAAGCACCCATGCCGAGTAGTCGACGCGGGCCTAAACGATCGGCAAGAATGCCGGTCGGGGTCTGCATGGCGACATAACTGTAGAAATAAAAGGCTGAAAGGTTTCCCAGCCCGGCGGCCCCGATGGCAAAGTGGATAGTTATTCTGTTTACTGGTCAAGGTTAAGATTTTCCTTTCGGGCCAAGATATTGTTGTACTTTTACTTTGAAATCAGTTGGAATTTCAATGGATTTATTCTGCTGATAGTCATAAAAAACCTGGACTGATTCCCCGGTGGCAAAAACCCACGAGGGCTCATCCGGCCGGTAGAGCTCATAGCTGAAGGTAAAACTTTTGCGGCCGAGATGGGTGAGCCAAAGGTCCACGGCCAGCACCTTGTCCTTAAGTTGTATTGGTTTGCTGAAATTGCAGGAAATACCGGCGAGGACAAAGGGGAAATCTTCCGGCGAAGCGCAATTGAGAAGGTGGTTGAAAAATTCTTTCCTGGCTTCCTCCATATAAGTGAAATAGGTGGCGTTGTTTACATGACCCATGGCATCAAGATCCCTGAACCGCACAGCCTGTTTGATGGTAAAGCGAATTTTTTTCCCCACTTTTCTTATCCTCCGGGTAATTCATATGGCCGCAAAACCGCTGGGGCTAAGCCGGGACATTTCTGGCAGCTATGCTTGATCTTTATCCAGTATTACCAGGGCGTCAACGACTATGGGTCTGGTGTCGGAGATAATGATCGGATTGATATCAATCTCTTTTATCTGCTTGTTTTCAAGGCCGATGCGGCCGATAGTGATCAATATATCGGCCAGTGCATCTTTGTCCACCGCCTCCAGCCCCCGGACAGCGGTTAAAATGTTGTGTCCCCTTATCTCTTTCATCATTTCCAGGGCATCGAGTTTTTCCAGCGGTGCGACGCGAAAAGCGATATCTTTCAATATTTCGGTGAATATTCCTCCGAGTCCGAACATGACACAGGGGCCGAACTGACACAGGGGCCGAACTGGGCGTCGCGGGTCAAGCCCGCCATCAGCTCCCGTTTTCCCTGAACCATTTCCTGGACCAGGACAGTATTTTTACTTTGTTTCATGCTGGTGGAGATATCCTTAAAAGCCTTATGGGCGATATCTGCTGAGCATCCTTTCAAGGCCAGGGGATAGCCGAGCGTCGCTGCAATTTTAAGCAGGCTTTCTTCGTTTTCCACCAGCGCTTCCCGGGTTACCGGGATCTGGTAGGCAGCCAGAAGCTGCTTGGCTTCAAATTCGGAGAGTGAAGTACGCCCAATTTTTACGGCTTTATCGATGATGTTCATCTGTTTTCTCCCTCGTTGGATTCATCTCTGTTTCTTTTCTTTATGGTTGCGTATTCCCACAGGGCTGCCATGGCTCTGGCCGCTCTTTCCGGGGTGGGATAGACAGGAATGCCGCCATCCTGGATGCGGACGACGGCATCATCTTCCCGGCCACTGAAACAGGCGCACAGGATCGGTTTTTTGAGTTTTTCAGGTAACTTGACAAATTCATCACAGGCTTTTTCCAGCAGCGATTTCATGGGATTCAGTATGTTACCGGCAGGATTTCCGGTAAAGGCTATTTTATCCTGAAAATGAATACTTCCAAAAATGCCGTAAAAAAGCAAGCCGTCCATGTCTTGGCCTTGTAAAATCAACTCAGGCAATTTTTTGTATATCAGGTCCAGATCGTAATTCATAGTGATATCCACCGGGTTGACCGCGGCGGCAGTCAGCGGGGTAATGGCCTTTATTTTTTCCTGGAGAGCCGGGGAAAAGAGGGGCACCTCCAGGCCGCAGTGATTGGCCTCATCGGCCATGGAACTGCCGGGGCCGCCGGAATTGGTCACAATGGCGATGTTTTTCCCTTTGGGCAACGGTTGCTGGGCTAAAGCCATGGTCCAGTCAAAAAGCTCCATGACGTTTCCAGCTCTCAGGATGCCTGCTTGATGGAAAAAACCGCTGTATATCCCATCGGGACCGGCCATGGATGCGGTATGGGGGCCTTTTGATTCCTTCGATATATAAGGCGATCGCCCGGGTTTGTTCATCTTCCCCCAGATATTCAAGACAGTCAACCATGTCGATATCAGCCTGGTTGCCGACGCTGATTGCCTGGCTGAGACCTAAACCCAGTTTTTCAAAGTAGGTCAGCGTCTGGGTCACATAGCTGCCGCTTTGGGAGATAATCCCCACCTTCCCGGCCCGGTATTTATTGGGAAACCAGGTTGTATTCAGGCCGATGGGGGCGTTGACAATGCCAATGCAGTTGGGACCGAGAAAGCGAATGTTATATTTTCGGGCGATAGCCAGCAGCTCCTGCTGTAAGGATGCTCCTTTTTGACCGATTTCCCCATAGCCGGCGGTGATGATAATTGCATGATGGATGCCTGCCTCCCCGCACTCTTTAAGAACGCCGGGAATCGCTTTCCCAGGGATGACGATAACGGCAAGCTCTGCCGGTTTGTCCAGTGATGAAATGCTTGGATAGGCTTTAAGGCCCAGGACGGTTTTTTCTTTGCGGTGAATGGGGTAAATTTCTCCCTGGTAACCACCGGTAATGAGCGTTATAAGCTGAGCCGTGCCCATTGTCTGGAGAGAATTGGAACCTCCCAGGTAGACAATGGATTTTGGGTTCATGATAATAGATAATGGGTTTTTCTGCATTTCTTTACCCTTTACTGTCGCTTGTCGGTCGCAATTGGAGAGATCGATATTTTACCAGGTTTGCCAAGGTCATGGCTGCTCTTTCCGGGGTGGGGTAATTGACCAGGGAGCCGGATTCCTCAAGCTTGCGGATACTTTCATCCCAAATGCCGGGAGGTGCCAGGATGCAACTTATGATGGGCTTTGTCGGTTTCGATTCGGTGAGAAAGACAGACAATTCTTCCAGGAGATTGGCATTGGCTGAGGCAAACATGGTGAGCAGCAGGATGGCGTTAGGGCCGGGCCGGCCTGGCCCGATAAAACCGCCACGCCATCGCCGGTGGGGAGGTGAGCCGCGGCAAGCGCTTTGCCTGTATCCAGCAGGGACTGGGCGCTGTTTAAGGATAAAATACCGGCCTGGCTGAATGCTCCCTGATAGATTTCAGGTTTCCCGGCCATGGAACCAGTATGGGATTTGGCTGCCTGATTGCTTTTTTCCGCGCTTCCGGTTTTGTAAATAATGACCGGTTTTTTATGCTGGTGCTTTTTGACCGCGGCGAGAAAGTGCGTTGGGTTATCGATGCCTTCCATATAGAGCATAATGAGAGGTAATCGATGATCTCGGAGAAATCAACATTAAGCCGGTTCCCCAGGCCAATGATTTTGCTGAAGCCCACATCCCCCCGCATGGCCAGAAACCCGAGGAGGTGGGCAATGCCGCCACTCTGGCTGGCCAGCATGCCGAAGGTGTTGGGGCCGATGACCGGGATGCCGGAGTTGTTGGCAATGACGGCGATTTTTTCATGAAGGTTTGTGCCTGCTGGATCATCGATTTCCTTAAACCCCGCGGTAATCAGGACGATGCCTTTTACGGCTTTTTTTGCACATTCGGTAAAGACGCCAGCTACCAGCCCGGCCGGGACGACCACGATGGCCAGATCTATTGTGCTTTCGTAATCAATAAGGGAAGGGTAAACTTGATTACCCATAATTTCCCGGGTCCCCGGATTGATGGGAATGATTTTCCCCGCAAACCCTCCCTGGGTCAGGCTTTTCATGACGTGAAACCCCAGCTTGGCGGGATTACTCGAAGCGCCGATGACTGCGACGGAAGATGGGTTGAAAAGAACATCTAAATTTTTCCACTTGTTATTGTTCATGATCTGGTTTTCCTTTACGGAATAAATTGTCAATAGTGATGTCTCTTGAGAAAATCAAGGACATGGCGGACATATGCTTTTGGTTGATACTCATAGGTGTTATGGCCGCATTTTGGGAGTACCGCCAGTTCTCCAGCGGCAAGATGGCGATAAAAGTCTACCCCCTGTTCCACCTCAAAGAGAAAGCTCCGGTCAGGATAGAGGACCAGGGACGGACAGCTTACTTTTGTCAATGATTTCCGCAGGTCAAAGATGTCTTTGCCATAGCCACCGCCGTACTTTCTGAATTGATTATAAAATGGTTCGGCGTGGTCTTTGCCATGCCAGCTGATCAGTTTTTCTTTCAGTTTAGGTTCCAATTCTTGAAAAGGGTGGGGAAATTTCACGGCATTAAAATCAGACATAGGTACTTTGCTGTAGCACAGGGTGCTCGAGGTGATAACAGTTTTTACCCGCTCTGGAAATTGAACCGCATAGTCGATGGCTACGATGCCTCCTTCACACTGGCCGATGAGATGAAAAGAAGGGATGCCGAGAAAAGCCATGAATTGATCCAATTCTGTGACGCTTTCTGCACGGAAGGTATCGCTCACATACAATTTCTTGAAATCATCTCCTCCAGCTGATTTTCCATATCCCCGTCGGTCATACATGATGACCTGGTAGCCATTATTCACCAATGGCGGGTAGATATCTTGCCACATTTTTGTGCAGCCAAAGCCATGGTGCATCAGGACGATGGGATCGCCATCCCCATGTATTTCAAAATAAATTTCTCGGCCATGGATATTTGTGGACGGCATGCAATCTCCTTTTCTCACTGACCACTGGGTTGCTGGTTTAAGCCCGCTTTAGTGCTCGTATGTTATCCACTCTTCCTCGCCACCAAGAATTCTGTGAGCGGCAGCCAGCAAAGCATCCATTTCTCCTTCGCCCGGATAGACAAGAATGGGTCCCAGGAAGGCCACTCTGGCGGTAATCCATTCCAGCAACAGGCTCGATTTTGCCAGCGATCCGGTCAGCACCACGGCATCCACTTCTCCAGCCAGCACCGCCGCCATGGCGGCGATATCCTTGGCAGTCTGGTAAGCCATAGCTTGTTTATCTCCTTCACTGATACGACTCTCTACTTCCAGGGCGTCCTTGGTTCCCAGGTAGGCCTGCAGTCCCCCTTCACCCACCAACTTTTTTTCCGTCTGGCAGTTCCCTGATGGACGATCAGTAGGTATTCAACAGCTCCAGGGTTGGCAGTGAACCTGCCCGTTCGGGAGAAAAAGGTCCTTCGCTTAAACCATGGGTACAATCAACAACCTGTCCCCGATCATGGGCACCGATAGTAATCCCTCCCCC
>MUKC01000106.1 GCA_002049795.1 Desulfobacca sp. 4484_104
CAGGTCGGCGGCACCGCAGCCCTCATTTCGGTATATCGGCTGGAACAGGGTGCGGCTGGGCAGTTGGCCCCGCCGCCGGTTTTCTGGCCGCGCATCGTCAAAAGCGGGCTGCATGAACTGGGACACAGCTGTAATCTGAAGCATTGTCGGCAGCCGGACTGTATCATGCAGTTTTCCGGCAGCCTGGAAAAATTAGACCAGAAAAACCCGCATTTCTGTGATTATTGCCGCATTATGCTGAACGATTACCTTGAGCAGCAGGGTATCACCAACTTGTCTGATCGTTAAGATATTTGATAATACCCAGGCAGGGAGGATTGAATTTTCGTAGGGGCGACCCGGCGGCTGGCTCCTACGAAATTCAACCGAAGCGCCGCTACTTAACCGGTTAACAGAAACTCCCGCACCAGGCGTTCCCAGCCCAGCTCTGGATAGTGACCATAAACGTCATCCACGATACAGCCACCGTCGGGCAGAGTGACACCTACCGAGGATTCCAACATCCCCAAGAGGTGGTGGGCTTGTTTATCGGTCCAGGCCAGATTATCGTCCCCAAAGAGCAGATTTTCCAAATTAGGCTTGAGGTTGGTGGGGTTGATGACAAACAGCCAGCCCTCGCCGTAAGGATCGTCATGGGCCAACCGCGGTTGACGTCGCACCTTGGGATTGACCGCTTCAATGATGCCGTCCACCGGCGCCATGACCGCCGCCTTTTTATGATTGCGGGCCAGGGCCAGGCCCATCTGACCCTGTCGGGATTGATCGCCGATATCCGGTAATTGCATCTCATCCGCCGGCCCCAACAGCCGCTGAGAGAAATCGTCCAGGCCGACGCGGATGCGGCCGGCATTCTCCAGTGCGGCCCAGGCGTGGCCGCAATGCAGATAAGTGCTGGTCGGCACCTGGAAACCAAAGATTTCCTGAACCTGCGGCCGCCGCGGGGTAAACACTTCAAGCTGCTCTTCCAACATCTGGTCAAAGGGACAGCGCCAACACTCGTAATTATAGGCACAGTAATAGGCCGGGATCCGGCCGGTGAGCATGTGGCGGCATTGCTGGTCCAGACCGGCCCGTTGCCGCATCTTGTCCTGCCAGGCGACGATTTCGGCTTTTTTGCCGGTCATGGGCTTCCCGGCCTGCCGCAGAGCAATATTATGCTCGGCGGTTTTGGCCATGGCCTGATCAAAGGGGCAGGTATTGCAGTCATAATTGTGGTCACAGAGCTTATACTTGACCACTCCGGCCTGCATCCAGATACAATATTTATTTTCCCGGGGGGCTTTCTGTCCCATGGTTGATTCCTCCTGCAAATGCTGATCTCATCATTAAATCTTGCCTTTTATTGTGCAAGGAGGATGCCATTATTTCAGTTTTTTGATAAGCCGTTAATATAATTATATTTATTAAACAATATAATTTTTTCCGTCAAAGCCACTTCCCATTTTTGAGAGCATTTATGTAGTAAAATTATACAATAAAATTGCTCATAATAGTATGTTTAAGAATTTATTATATATTTTAGTGTACAATATTTGTTCACCCTGATTTTTAAAATGTTGAAAAATCATACAGAATTTTTGATCCTAGGTCAGGGAAGTTTCTCCAGGCCAGCAATCAGGGCCGTGATGATTGCCGCGGCTAGTTCCGGATAATATTGAGCCAGGAATCGGGAACATTCGACCTGCACCGCGGTGTCGATCAGATTTTCCCGCAGGTTAGCCGCGAGATTGAGCAGGCCGGCGGTCTTCCGGCCCGAGAAGATGCCGTTCAGGGTAATGAGGGGGGTAGTCGCAGTGCGGCAATACTGTTCCATGGCATGCCACAGGGTATCACGGTTAAAAGTTTGGGTCGGGTCCAGGCAGGTTCCCAGGACTTTGATCAGGCTGTGAATCTCAAACCGGGCCGCGGTGGATTTAGAGGCTAGGCGCGAGGGGTCGATAGTGCCCCAATGTTCATTAATCCATTTTAGACGGGCCTGGGTGTAGGGTAAAATATACTGGCAATAAGCCGGTCGAATAGCATCCAGGGCCGCGGCAAAGCGTTTCTGGAGAAGGGTTACCAGCCATGGTAAGCAGTTATTTTGGTGCAGTCCGAAATCACCGATGTCGAGCAGCGAGCCAAAGTAATCGGTACTGTGCAAGGAAATGATGATGCGCTTCCGGCCCGGGGACAGCATCTGCGCACAAGCCAGGGCCACCCGCGCGGTCCAGGCGTCAATTTCCGAGTACGGAAACGGCTGGTAATCATCGGGGGGCCGATGAACCTGGCCCGAATGCGGTGTGGCGATGACAATCGGAGCCGGAGAATTATATTGATAATTGTAAAAATTGCGATATACTCGGCACTTAGCCTGAAACTCGCTACGGTTTGGGGCGGCAAAGGCCAGGTTGGCGGTGAATTCTCGAAACCTTAGACTGCGCGGCAGATAGCGGGCATAATTATAGGCATTGACGGCGACCGGCCCCTCGCCCCAGTCACAGGTATAGCCCGAGGTGGCCTGAAAGGGCGGCAGGGCGCGGTGAAAATCAATGCCATAGCGGCCCGCGGCCAGGTCCTGGTCATCCGGCAGGCGAGAACACTTCCTCTTTGCGCGATGATTTATGGTTCAGCACGATAAAAATATTTGGGGACTGATGCAATAATTAGTTTGGAGACTTATCTTATGCCCCCGCGGCAAACCCTATTCACTCTCGGTCTCTCCACGCATCGGATTGAGGCTCTGCCCTTTGCCCAGGCGGAAATGGCCCACCATCAGGCCATCGTCTTGGAGGAGCCGCCCTTTCCCAGCTTGACGTCGATGCTGACCGGGGCATTGCCCATCGAGACTTACGTCCAGGAACAGGGTTCGGAATTTCCGGAATATAGTCATCGGCAGGCGCTGCTTCTGCAGGAAATGTACCAGGCCGGGAAAGCTATTTTCCAGATTGAGCCTTTTTTAGAACGGCTGTTGCAGATCCACGAGAGGTTTGCCAACAATCAGACTCCCGCCGAGATCATGGCACTCCCGGAGTTGTGCCCGGTTTATGAAGTGGAAAGGGAGGCTACCCGGGCGTTGTTGAATTTTTATACGCACTCTCTCAAGTCTCCCTTTATCCAGGTCGTGGAGGCCGTCAAAAACTTTGCCCGCGCTGACGCGGCGCGCTTTCGCTACCGGGATGCGCTGCGGGCCCAGGCCCTGGCCGCGCTGGCCGGTCAGTATGACAGCATTTATGTAGAAGCCGGGTATATCCATCTGGGGTTGCCGGGGGCCTTACGTAGGCATTTAAAAGGCCGCGGCAAAGTCCATTCGGTGTTTTTGTTGGCTCCCATAGTGCGCCCGCAACTAGGCAGCCCCCGGGTTTTGGGTCCGGGGGATCGACTTACCCTGTTTTATCAGTTTTCCTGCCAGTCCAATCTGCCTAAGGAAAATCTCTTAGCCGCCCAGAGCCTGATTAATATCAAGCTCATGTACCGTGACGAGATCCTAACTCCCGCATCAGCTACGCCGCATACCGACGACGAGGTCCAGGCCTATCTATTGGTCAAGCGCTTATCGTTTCAGGCCTGTGAGCGGCTTTATCCTTTGATCCGCTTTGCCAACCGGGAGCAGGCCCTGACCCAGGTGCGCAACTATCTCCGCTCCCAGGACAGGCACAATTACGGCACGTAAACAATTATAGATGTTAGCCGCTGTTCCTTAATGGAGTTGCTCCGGCCCTTGCATTAATTTGTTGCTCCGTTGCCGAATGAAATTATTCAGCTTATATACCAGGGCCGATTTAAAAGATTGGCCTTTCATGACCGCAATGATGGTCTTCAGGAAACAGAGCAGAAACTCAAAATGGAACTCGCAATGGCTGAAATGTCGGCAATCACTGATGTTTCCGAAAGAGATGTAGGCCTGCTGACACCGGTAGCTGGGCAGGACATTGTTCAAGGACTGGGCCAGGGCGAGTATGGCCCGGGCCGTCTCGCGCGGACCGATGACCCGCGGCTCGCCTAAGTCAAGGCCGGCGAAACCAGGGTAATCGCGACAGAGGGATTGGTTGGCAGTCCACAAGACATGGTAAGCATTGGGAAGATGGCTGAGTTTAGCCGAAGTGAGCGGCCGCGGCGCGAGATGCTCTCTTAGAAACGGGTCCAACTCGCTCACCGGGTAATCGATCAGGTCCAGTAATTGCCGGACCACATCACTGATAAACCACGGATCAGTACGCATTGACGTTATGACCTTTATTTTTGGCTCAGAACCCGAATAGTGCGCGGGCTCGCGCTTCCATTAGGGCTAGCATTATGGAAAAAGGATTAATTTAGCCACCTGAAAATAAGTAAACACTCCTAAAACATCAACCATGGTGGTGATAAAGGGGGCCGAGACCACCGCCGGATCGAGCCCCAGGCGTACAAATAATAACGGCAGCAGGCTCCCGAACAGGGTGGCCAGGGCCGAGATCAAAATCAGGCTGGAGCCGACCGCCATCGCTACCCACCAGTTTCCTTGTAGCCAAAACGCCCAAAAGATAACGATGATCCCCAGAAATGATCCTAAAAATAGGCCAATCCCCACTTCCCGGACCAGCAGTTTAAAGGCATTGCTAAAGGTGACTTCTTGCAACGCCAGCCCCCGGACCATGACCGCGGAGGTCTGGGCCCCGATATTGCCGCCGCTGCCGATCAGCAAAGGCACGAAGGCCGCCAGCGAAATGACCGAATGAAGTAAATGGGTCTGATGCATAATGATATTGCCGGTAAAGGTATTGGTAATCAATAAAATCAGCAACCAGCCCACCCGGCGGCTGGCCACCACCAGCATTCCGGATTTAAAATAACTCTGCTCCGGGACCTGCACTGCCCCCAAGCGGTAGATATCCTCAGTGGTTTCATCTTCCAGAACGTCCATGATATCGTCATGGGTGATAATGCCGACCAGGCGGTTTTCCCGGTCCACCACTGGGATGGCCAGCAGGTCATATTTTTTGATTTTATGGACTACCTCCTCCTGATCTTCGTCCGTGTGGACTGCTACCACTTCTCTTTTTATGAGATCTGCGATCTTGGTCTCAGGGTCGGCCAGCACCAGATCTTTTAACGAGATGATGCCGTTTAAGCGCCGTTGCTCGTCGGTTACATAGCAGTAATAAACAGTTTCCTTGTCCAGGCCGACCCGGCGAATCTTTAAGAGGGCGTCGTTGACCGACATAAAGCTCTTGAGATCGATATACTCCGGGGTCATGATGCGGCCGGCGGTGTTCTCTTTATATCCCAATAACAGGGCAGTAGCGTCCCGTTCGACCGGGCTCAACATCCGCAGCAGGCGTTTGGCCACCTTGGCCGGTACTTCATCCAACAGATAAGCCCGGTCATCCGGTGACATATGTTCGACCAGGTCCCGGGCCTGTTCATCCCGAAAGCCTGCCAGCAGTTCCTGCTGGTCGTCGACTTCTAAACTCTCAAAGACTTCCACGGCCTGACGTTTTTCGAGCAGCCGGAAGAGCAGGGCACGTTCGCTGGCGGGTAGGGAAGTGATCAGACTGGCCAGATCCATAGGATTTTTTTCAGTGAGGGTTGATTTCAGCTCTTCCCAGCGATGGGCGGAGAGCAGTTCTGTGAAGGTCTGTTCGAACTCGGACATTGACTCACCTCATTTGCTGCGGTTGACAAGTCCTATTAAACTCCAATAAGATATATCAAATATCCGCCCATAAAATAAAAATTCAGTTGGTTGGCAGGAAATTTTTTGACAGAAGATGCAGATATCGCCACACTGCATTTTTAATTTCGTATCGTCTTCCTTTCTCTGCTCCCTGCGGCCAATCGAGTAAGTTTCCGCTGGTATACAAGTTTAAGAATCAAGAACTCTTTATCTGGAGGGTAAATGATCTGGAGAATCGGTATAACTAGTTCCAAGATCGGGCTTATTCAGTCCCTGGTGGGGACGATAATTTTACTGGGATTTTTTGGCTTAGCCTGGGGAGAAAAGCAGATCACGGTATCCACCGCGCCAGATGTACAAACGGCCATTGAAAAAATCCTGGCCGCCACCACCCAAGACTTGGAAAAAGAACTTACCTCCTTGAAAGAAAGGGTTGATAAACATAAGAGAGATTTACATTCATTGCAAAAGGTCTCTGAGGAACTCAACACTAACATCACTGCCATGAAAGCTGCTCTAGCGGTGGATAAGATACCCTTAAGACAGGCTGAAACCCTGCTTGACCGATACTCAGCTCAGGAAAAGAATATTACCGCTACTTTTCAGGACTTAGAAAAGCAGATTGACAGCCTTAAGAAAAAACAGGCCGATATCGCCGCCACCCAGGCTGATTTAAAAATCCAAATTGCGCGGCTCAAAGAATCAGACCTTTCGGCTGAACAGCAAAAAGGTATCCGTAAAAGTTATCAGAGATATTTGGGATTGGCAACCGCACAGAACAAATTAGTCAATCAACTGATTCAGATACAAGAAACTGAGGCTCAAGAAATTTTACAGCAACAGAAGTTAGTTCAAGAGCTAATCGCTTCCATAGAGACCTACGTCAGAGAGACCTGGAAAGAACAACTGTTAACCCGCCGCAGTATTTGGGATTTTTGGTATGATATCAAAAAATTTACTAAGGAATCCTTAACCCTGCCAAGCAGATTAAAAGCTTGGAGTCAGAAACAGCTTGAATCAGAAGCCTTGAGACAGAAAGTCGAAGGCCAGATAGCCCCGCTGGTGGGATTGCTAGTTTCTTTGGTTTTCGTGCTATATGGGGCGTGGCGGCTGAGGAAATTTTTTGCCTCATTAATTGGACAATGGCAAGCTAGGGCCTTCAGTTTCGCCCAAAAAACTTTCCTGGCCCTGGCCGAGATCATCTCTTGGCGTGCGATTTTGCTGGTTCTGATTTTATGGCTGGGCCTTGGACTATGGATTCTGGATCTGTTGCAAACTACCGACATACAGTTGGTTTTTTCTGCCCTGATAGCTTGGATTGTGATCGTATTGCTGACCAAATTGAATCAGGCCCTGTATAATCCCCAAGATCCGAATCGTCGCATTATTCCTGTGGTTGATGAAACTGCCCGTTTTTATTGTAGATATGGCAAATTATATCTTATTTATGTGGTGGCCGGCCAGTGGGTCCTGTTTGTCTTAGAGTTGGTAAATTATCCGTTGAGTACTCTGGATTTCTCCGGATTTATTTACGAAATCGGTATCTTATTAGGATTGGCGGGATTGCTCAAGAAACCCCATCTGGGCAACTTTCTAGACGGCATGGGGGTATCCGAGTGTTTCTGGTGGCGGGATATCATCAAATGTCTCCGGTTTTTGGTATGTTACGGATTAGTAGTAATTCTTTTGGGTGATCTCTTCGGGTTTCACAATCTGGCCACGTTTCTATCCCAAGCCATCGTCAACACCATTGGCATCTCGTTTCTATTTTTACTCTTAGCCCAGTTGAGCGATGATTTTGATACCTATGTATTTCACCCGGAACAGGGTTTGTTGGTTTACAAGTTTCCTTCCTGGTCCCCAAGTATAACCAATATTTTTCATAACTGGCGTAAACTTGTTCCTGCCGCGATGGTCATTCTGGCTGTTCCCTTCATTTTGGATACTTGGGGAGTCTGGGCGATAGTTTTCCCTAAGCTCTATCAGATACTCAACTCGGGGCCGCGGCTAGGGCCGATTAAATTAACCCCGCTGGCCATTCTGCTGGCATTATTGGTGATCTATCTAGCCCATCGTCTCTCTTATCTGGTCCAGTTCCTGCTCGCCCAACGTCTTTATACCCGCCGCGGCTGGGATGAGGGGGTGCAGGCCACTATCTCTAAGACCTCGCATTATACCTTGATGACCCTGGGGATCATCGTGGCCTTCGGTTTTCTGGGATTTAATCTTACCAACATAGCCTTACTTGCTGGTGCCCTCGGAGTTGGCATCGGCTTTGGTTTGCAAAATATCGTTAATAATTTTATCAGCGGTTTGATCCTGCTGTTTGAACGCCCCATCAAGGTCGGGGACATGCTGATCATTGACGGTCAATGGGGCATGGTTAAGGAGGTCCGGGTGCGCAGTACGGTATTCCAGACCTATGACCGTTATGTGCTGATCATCCCTAACTCGGAACTGATCTCCAATAAGGTTCTCAATTGGACCTTCTACGGTAAGGGGATTAACCGTCTCAGCCTCAACGTGGGCGTTGCTTATGGCTCCGATGTGCATCAGGTGACAAAAATTATTGATCGCGTCTGCCGGGCCAATCCAAATGTGCTCCACGATCCCCCGCCCACTATTTTTTTCAATGCCTTTGG
>MUKC01000107.1 GCA_002049795.1 Desulfobacca sp. 4484_104
CGTAGCCGGTCCGGCTGCCGGTCTGCGGCAGCCGGTTCACGCTGTCGACTTGGCGGCTGCGGTTATGGCCGTACTTGACAACCGGCGTACCTATAATCACGTATACAATCTTGGTGGTGGAGAAATATTAACGTACCGGCAGATGGTTGCCAGAGTTTTTCAGTGTCTTGGAAAACGGGAAAAAATTATTGCTCTTCCGCCGGTTTTGTTTATATCATTAATGAAGTTTATCGGTTTTTGCAGACCACGTCTGGGAGTGACTCCGGCAATGGTGCGGCGAATGAATGAAGATTTATCGTTTGATATTCAAGCGGCGGTTCGTGATTTTTCCTATCAGCCCGGGAAGTTTCGATGTTGAGTTTCCTGGCAACGGCTTTTTGTACCGCTGTGGGTGTGGGGGTGATCTGGTGGATTGCCACTTGGCGTCAGTGGTTTGATGTTCCCAATGAACGAAGCAGCCATGATCAGCCGATTCCTACCGGCGGCGGGATAGCCATTGTCCTGGTTTTGTTGTTTTTTATTCTGAGAAACGACTTTTCCCCGACCATGGTTTTTTTTGCCCTTGGCTTGATGTTGCTAGGTGTTGTCGGCCTGCTGGATGATTGGCATGGTTTGCCGATCATCCAGCGTTTTTTGATCCACCTGTTGGCGGCGTTGCTGGCGATTGTTGCCGGATTTTTTTGCGCCGGCGGCTCATTTCTTTTTTATCTCTTTTCTTTCGTGATTATGGTCGGCATGATTAATCTCTATAATTTCATGGATGGAATAGACGCGCTGGCGGGCATGGAAGGGCTGGCGGGCGGGATTTTGCTGGCCTGGGCGTTGACCGGGGAGCAGACCGCTTTCTTTTACCTTCCAGCTGGATGTTGTCTGGGTTTTCTGCTGTGGAATTTTCCCTGGCGTGGACGAGCAAAGATTTTCATGGGAGATGTTGGCAGCACGGCCCTGGGGTTCACGTTCTCCGCCCTGCTATTGTTGACCTCGGCGGGAGACTGGTCCGCGTGGTTGGTGTTCCTGCTTGTTTTCGCCAACTTCATCATTGACGGCGTCATGACCCTGGCCGCACGAATCTGGCGAGGTGAACAATGGTATCTTCCCCACCGACAGCATCTCTATCAGCTTCTGGCCTCATCGGGACTGAGTCACCGGCGAATTTGTGCTGGTGAACTGGGAGTAATGCTGGCGGGTTTTTTGACTGCGGAGCTTTATCTTCATAGTCCGGGAATGTTTGGCTGGAGCGCCGTTGTTCTTTACGCGCTGATAGTATTGATTTTCTGGTTTAGAATGCGGCGCTGGGCTTTGACGAAATTGACGGTTTCAACCCCGGAATAGGTTTTAACATACTGGTGTAGAAAGTTCTTTACCTCCTGATTATCCAAGTTCGTCTGTTGTATCAGGTGGCGGCAACGTTCGACCATTTCATGTATTTGGTGGTGGTTGTAAATGGTCTTGATATTGGCGGTGAAAATTTTCCGGTGGCAGGTTGCCCTGGTGCCTTCCTCGGCGGTCAGCAGTTCCTCAAATAATTTTTCTCCCGGGCGAACACCAATAAATTCTATTTCTATATCCGTATATGGTTCCATGCCATTCAGGCGGATAACCTCTTCCGCCAGGGTAACGATAGACAGGGGATCTCCCATGTCAAGGACAAACACCTCTCCTCCCCTAGCCAGGGTAACGGCCTGTAAAACCAGGGACACGGCTTCTGGAATAGTCATGAAATAGCGCTTCATCTCCGGATGGGTAACGGTTAGCGGCCCTCCACTCTTCAATTGTTCCATGAACAGTTCCAAAACCCCCCCCCGGCTGCCCATGACATTGCCGAAACGAACCGTCAGAAACTGTGTCTGATCCGTTTCCTGATTGAAGCTGGTGCAGAGATACTCGGTTATTCTTTTGGTAGCACCCATGACGGAGGTGGGATTAACCGCTTTATCGCTGGATATGAGAATAAATTTTTCCGCCCCGTATTTGCGGGCCTGAAGAGCGATATTATACGTGCCGATGATGTTGGTGTGGAGCGCTTCATCGGCATTGTTTTCCATGATTGGCACCTGTTTGCAGGCGGCGGCATGAAAAATAACTTCCGGTTGATAGCGCGCGAACAGCCGCTGCATTTTCGCCTGGTCGCGGATGTCGCCAACCACGTAAGAGATGCGGGTTGGCTGATGATCACCGAGCTTGTTTTCCAGGTTGTATAGTTCGGTTTCATCGATCTCCAGCAGAATTAATTGGGAAGGCTGGAAATTAAGGGCCTGGCGGGTTGTTTCGCTGCCGATGGATCCTGCCGCCCCGGTAATTAACACCCGTTTGTTTTGTAAATAGGAGCCAATCATCTGGCAGTCGATTTCGACGACGTCGCGCCCCAGCAAATCTTCTATCTGCAGGTTTCTCAGATCGCCCAGGGTCAGTTCAATCGCTTGCGAACTGTCAATAATGCTGGAGAGAACCCGAATATCATTAATTCCAGCGTCTTGCAGCAGCTTGACAATTTTGCGCAGGGTGCTGGCGGTTGCCGAAGGGATGGCAATGATTGCTGAAGTAATGTTTTTCTGGGGGACAAGCTTAAAGATGCTGTTTAAATTGCCTTCCACCCGAATGCCATGAATCAGGCTGCCGATTTTCCGCTGATCATCATCAAGGAAAGCAACCGGTTGATAGGGAAGCTCGCGAGTGCGGCGGTTCAAATCCCGGGCCAACTGCTCTCCCGCTCTCCCGGCACCGATGATGACGGCTTTGCTGGCCGAGGAATTTCCGTTGCGATGGATGATCTTTTCCTGATATATTCGTTTACTGCCTCTCACCAGTACCGAGAAAATCAAGGTAAGGAAAAAATCAATTAGCAGCACGCTGCGGGGCATGGGAACAAAAAATTGCTGTTGATGCCCGAAATAGAGGGTTGTCCCGCAGGCGATAAAAGCCAAAAATGTCGCTTTGCAGATGTTCCATATTTCGTTTAAACTGACAAAACGCCAGGTAATGTCATAAAGCTTGAACAGAGAAAAGGTGAAAAACTTGATAGTTACGAAAATTGCCAGGAATTTGGGGAATTGCTGGCGGTAGGGTTGGGGAAAGCTGAAATCGAATCGGAGGTTGAAAGCCAGTAACAGGGCGAGAGTAAAAATCAACAGGTCTCCGCAAAGGAAAAAAAGCTTTCTCTTTCCGGGGGTGGGGGTCAGGAATCTGAATTGATACTTTATTTTTGCGCTCATTCTTCCGAAAGGACCCATATTGACCGCGTTGCGGTTCGTAGTGATAAAAACATCACTATTCAATGACATATTTTATGGGTTGATTCAAGTTTTTAATGCTCCATGCAGGGGATTACGTCATGATAGCATTAAGATTGGCGGAAGCCTGCGGGTTTTAAAAAAGGATTACAGCAGAATGAAAATATCTGTCATGGCCATAGGGTGGAAAGTTGTCTTTTGCGGGTGGCGAAAAGCGGTTAGAGGGACGGCGGCTTTCCTGGTGATGGCGTATGTATTTTTTTCCCTTTGGGGTAGTGCCGCGGCCTTCGGTGGGGAGGCGGAGGCAAATGGGAAGATTGGCCCGTTTCTGCAAACGGAAATCACGCGGACGCAGGCGGAAACGTCACATGACCATGTTGTTGAGATTAATTCTCCGTCGCCAGTTGGCGGAAAAAGTGCCATGAAGGTTATCGTTGTTATGGATAGCCCCCCCTTGCAGCCCTTGGATGACAAGCTTTTGTGGGAGTTGAAACAAAGGGTTGCATCGCTTGGCGGTTATCTTGGCAATCACGCCTTTAATAACGTTCAGGTGTGGATTTCCCTTGACAATATTCAGGAACTGGCGGCCTGGTCACGGATAACGTTGATCAGAAAACCCATGAAGCCGCAACTTCATGATGTTATGAGTGACAGCTTGCGGGATTGTGGCGTGGGGGACTGGCGGCGCGGTGGTATTACCGGCCGGGGGGTGAAAGTGGGAATCATCGACGCCGGCTTTTCCGGTTATGCCGATTTGCTGGGATCGGCCCTGCCGGAGCAGGTTGAGATACAGTTACAGGGAACCTCGTTTTTTTCATCAAAGCACGGTACGGCGTGTGCCGAGATGGTACATGCCGTTGCTCCCGACGCTGACCTTTTTCTGGTTAACATTGATGATCTTGCCGTTGATTTCGTGAACGCGGTCGAATGGCTGCAGGCGAAAGGGGTCGCGGTTATCAGCAGCTCCATTGGTCTGAACCTGAAAGTCTTTTGTCAACAGGCCTATAATGTGATTTGGGGCAATGATGCCAGTTTACATGCTGCGGGTAGCGTCATCAATTATCTTGATCAGGTGAAGCAGCAGTGGAACGCCATCATCAGCGATGCCGTTGCCCATGGCATTGTCTGGTCGCAGGCAGCCGGCAATGACGCCCGGAAAAGATGGAGTGGGCCGTTTCTTGATGAGGATGGAGACGGGTTGCTTAATTTTTCCTCACTTGATAATCGCAACAAAATAGATGTGAATGGGTGTGTTAATGAGGATGTCTATGTCCTGCTGCTCTGGAACGGGACGTCAAACCGTTATGATGATTATGATTTATATATTGTTAACCAGAATGAGTCGGTTGTGGCGCAGTCAGACCTGGATCAGGAACGTTTTCCAATCGGCATTGAGGCCTGTAAATTCAAGGTGCGGACGGGTGAAGAATATTATCTTGTGGTGCACCAATATTCTTTCACCTCCAGTGATCATGTTGACAACCTTATCCTGTTGATTGGCCACGAGCAGTTTCCCGAACTCCAATATTTTGATCCTTCCGGTACCGTTACCCTGAATTGTCCGGCGTCAAATTCCAATGTCATTACAGTTGGCGCGGTTCAGCTGACGTCGTCTCCACCGGGAGCGGTTATTGAAAGCTATAGCTCCCAGGGACCGGCCGGTGACCTGCTTAAACCGGATATGGTGGCTCCCGACGGTTTCGATACGACAAGTTTTAGTCATTTTAACGGTACCTCAGCCGCAGCCCCCTATGTAGCCGGGATTTGCGCCTTGGTAAGGCAGCGTTATCCCGAGTTTACTCCCACACGGATTAAGGCTTATTTGGAATCCAACGCCCTGGATCTGGGAGCAGCTGGCAAGGATAATGTCTATGGCAGCGGCCTGGTGCGATTGCCGGCGGATTTTGCCTGTCGGGAGGACAGCCCTGCCGGTTGCGCTACACCAGCCAGTTGCGCGGGGGTTGGCGCCTTCTGGTACGGGGGGGGGTGCTCCCTTGCCCCGAGACGCGAAGTGCGTGATTATAACGAAGCCATCGCCGAGGCTCCGGTTCGCTTGGGTGATGGCGCGAATGATGGCAGGATCTCGAATGGCGAGGGACTGGTGCTTGAAGTGGATTTTCCCCTGCCGGGCGAGACCAGTAATTATGCGCTGATCTCTTTTGACGGCAATGCCTATTTTATCGACAGCGGTAATCAAGGGAATTTTTTGACGAAAGCCTTTACCTCGGCTGAAAATGGGAAAATTTTTGAAACAGCGGATTTGTGTGCTTTACTTCCGGGATACCAGGGACAGTGGGGCGTTTATTTTTTATCGGTTCCCGCCGAGGCCGGTGATTTGCAGACGCTGGAAGCGTTGTCCGACTATCTGGAGAGTGATAAAGGGCAATATGTCTTCGGTCAGTATATCGTCCAGATTGACTGTCGGCAATAAACGCGCGTCTGGCCATCCTTCCCCTTTTCCTTGATGATTTTTGGTTTTTACCTTGGAAAACGGCAAGAGTCTTTAAAAGGGCTTCGTCAATTTTAGATGACTTTTGAGGAAGCCACCCAGGACGGCT
>MUKC01000108.1 GCA_002049795.1 Desulfobacca sp. 4484_104
TGGAAACAGGAATCCTCTGCCGCATACCTCAAGTGGCCGCACGTTTCCGACATTTCCAGGGGTATGGATATTTCAACTTTTTCACCGCCCGTCGCCGGGGTGGAGATTACCGCCTTTGTTCTGAATGGCGAAAAAATTCCGGCTATCGTGCTTTCAAAGGACTTGAATCCTTTTCTGCAGGAGCTTCTCGACCAGGAGCCCGCCTGCGAGCATGACATCGGCACCTGCTACGGAGACGCTCCCTGTATTTCCGGTCCCGACGCGTGGAACCACTCCGGGTTTCAATGCCAGGTCTGCGGGCTGGTGAAGTCCTGGAACTTGGTGGGTGATTTTGTTGTCTACCGCCAGGAAGAAAATCGTGATTTTGTGCAGGTAAGCCCCTTGGTGGATGATATTTATTGCCACGGAGAAATCGAGATGAACGGGGCGGTGGAAATTGCCGACCCCTTGATCGCCCTGGTGCAGTTGGAAACAGTTAATGATCAGCACGCGGTAGTCGGCGGCGGAGAAACATGGCCGATGGACGCGGACCTTCAGTTAAGCCTGGAAGGCACCACCCGCATGATTTTTCTGGATTTCTATCCGGTGGCCGAAGAAAGCCGGGTACGTTATAAAATTGTCAAGGTGGGAAGCGATTCCAGGGAGCCGGAAGCGGTTTATACGAGCAACTGGATCCGGATTCCTGCTGCTGCTGAGCCCGAGCCCCAATAATAATCCAAAGGAGAAGTTCGCCATGAAGAAAAGATTTTGTGCTGTTTGCCTGCTTCTGGCATTGTCTGCCTGCTTTTTGGCCCCCTGGTGTATCCATCCTGCCATGGCCGGTGAGAACCTGCTTCTCTTTGACGCCGAAGGTACTATTGTTTCCTCTTACCAGCTGGAAGGCTGGACGGTTTCGACAACCCCGAGCGGCAGCAGCTACTCGGTTGAATACCAGACCTTTGACAACGGAATTACCAATCCGCCCATTTCACATACTGCCACGGTCCCGGCGGAGGGAGCGCCCTATGCCACCCCCAATGAGCTGAATGGAGGCTGCCCGCTGCCGGTAGGATTGCCTGAAGTTACGATATACAGCTTTGATAATGCCCTTCGTGATGTCGGCAACCCGCAGATTCCGGGGATTTCCTGTTCTCCCGCCTCTGGAATTTTTAATTCCACCATCGAAGTCAACATGCAGGCAAGTCCGGCCGCGGCGCAGGTGGAATACCGTTACCAGGGAGAGAGCGCCTGGCAGAGCGGTTCCAACCTGGTAAAACTCTACATCTATAAAACAAGCACCCTGGAGATGCGCGCGGTGAACGGGACGATATTCAGCGGGATCCGTACGGCGTCTTATACCATCAGCCATCCCGGGGTTGCCAATCCGGTCATGGCCGACACCGACGGCGACGGCTATCCCGATGCCTGGGAAATCAGCCAAAATCTCAATCCGCTTAAAAGTGACCTCAGCAGCGACCGTGACGGAGACGGCCTGGCTGATGTGGAAGAAGTTCTGAGAGGCTCCGATCCCGACGATCCGAACTACCTGCCTTTGGATACTGACGGCGACGGCTGGTATGATTTTGACGAGCAGCTGAGAGGAACCGCCATTAACGACCCCAATGACAAGCCGGTGGCCAGGAGGCTCTACGAGGTCGAGCGCTGCCTTTCCGGTATATTCTATCAGGATTTCAGCGCCAGCAGTCCCATTGCCGGAATATCCTACGCGATTACTGCGCTTGACTCCTCCATCCTCTGTCAGGGGGTTGCCAATTCTGGCGGTGCTTACGGGGAAGTCAGGATTCCCGTGGGCGAGCCTGCTCTGATTCGGGGAGCCGGCAGGCCTTACGAAAATTTTGTCGTCAAGCGCTATATTCCCTTAACCCGGGATCTTTCGCCGGCGGATGTGCCCGGGCCGTGGACTACGGCCCAGGAGTGGCAGAACCAGTACCTGGAGATGCTGGCGGCGAACCTGGTTGAAAATGTTGCCGGTTTCGATGTGAGCCCGGCGCATTCCTATCCCCTGGCCTTGCTGGAACGAGAACTTGAAATCCTTCACGGTCAGCCGGGGATATATTTCCTGGTCGGTTCCGTTGCTTATCCGGCTGATCCCAATGCTTTGCAGTTGCTTGATCATATCCTTTTTTCCCGCAGCCAGAATATGAATGACCACCTGGACGACCTCGAAGCGCTCCTCGGCCAGGCGCAGACCTGCGTTCATTTTCTGGACGCCTCGGATGGAATCTATTTGGGTCTGACGAGCGAGGATGAACATACGGCGGAAATACAGCTGGCATCCCTCTATCAGGAACCCTTGGGGGAATATATGGCCGGGATGATGCTTCTTTATTCTTATTCGGCTTTGCAGGAAATGGGAGGCCCTCTCTGTGAAATCCTGGATTCTGCTGGTGATGAGGATGAGGACGGGGTATATAATCAAAATGAGGTGCCCACGGTGTACAATCCTGGCGGCCGGTCGAATCTTTTCAACCCGGACAGCGACGGGGATGGGATTGCTGACAACCTGGACAACTGTCCGAAAGCATTCAATCCTGGACAGGAAGATTGGGATGGAGATGAAATAGGTGATGCCTGTGACCCTGACGATGACAACGACGGCCTGACCGACGGACGGGAACTGGTGTTTGGGTCAAATCCCTTGAATCCCGATACCGATGGTGATGGGGAAACGGACCTGCAGGAATATGAATCCTATCAGTCCTCCGGGGTTTTCCTCACCATCAATCCGGTGGTCACGCCTACCAATATCACTACCCAGACCATCGGGGGAACGATGGAATCCGGTGCCACCATTGTGGTCAGCGGCGTATCCCCCGGGCCGGTGAGCTACCCATCTTCAACAGAATGGCAGTGCACCGTTTCGGGATTGGTTGAAGGAGACAATATGCTTACGGTCACCGGCTCGGACGGCTCGGGCGGCACGGGAATTTACCATGCCGTGATAACCCTTGATACGGCATCACCTGAGGTACACATCATGTCACCGGCAGCTGGACCCACCGCAGACAGCACCCCGGTTCTTTCTTATTCGGCAAGTGACGGGGAAGTGGTGGTCAAAGTGGACGGTCTTGCCGTCCAGAAAGTTTCCGGGGAAGAACTGGATGTACTGTCGGATGGTCCCCACACCATTCGCGTGGAAGCCGGGGACCCGGCCGGCAATATCGGTTACGATGAAGTCAGCATTACGGTCATTACCGCCTATTCCACCACCATCACCGTGCCGGATGACGTCTCGACGATCCAGGGCGCGATTGACAGTGCTGCCGATGGTTCCATGATCCTGGTGAAGCCGGGAACCTATCCCGAAAACCTGAACTTTGCCGGCAAAGCGGTTCTGCTCATCAGTGAACAGGGCCCCGAGGTGACGGTTATTGATGGACAGGCAGCTGACAGCGTTGTTGCCTTTGCCGATGGGGAGAATGAGCTTTCCGTCCTTGACGGCTTTACTATCCTGAATGGGAGGTCTTCGGAAGGCGGCGGCGTCTTCTGCGGCCCAGGTACGTCTCCTTTGATTCGGAACAACTGGATAAAGGAGAACTGGGCGGTTGATGGAAGCGACGGTGGCGGCATCTATTGTGCGGATGGTTCAAGCCCCGTTATTGTCAATAATGTCATTGACCACAACGATGCCACCACGCACGGCGGCGGCATTGCCGTGATGCCCGGCGCCGTCCCAACCATCGTTAACAATACCATTGCGGACAACCTCGCCGTTTACGGCGGCGGCATCTACTGCGGTAGTGAATGGGCTGTTATTGAAAACAACATTATTGTCAATGGCCGTAACGGCGGCGGCCTGTGGGCGGAGTCCGGTGTTCAACCCGCCAGTGATTACAACGATGTGTGGAATAATGTTGGCGGCAATTATGTTCCGACAGCACTTCAAGGACTGTATGATATCAGCCTGGATCCTCAATTTGTCAATGCCGTCGGGGATGATTACCGGTTGAAATCAGTTTCTCCCTGTATTGACCAAGGTAATAACGATGCGTCCCACTTGCCCGATGGTGACCTTGATGACAAACCAAGAATCCTTGACGGGAATGGCGATGCCTTTGATGTCGTTGACATGGGGGCTTATGAATTCGACAACCGTTGTGAAGGAGATTTTAACGGCGACGGCGACGTGGACGGGTTGGACCTTCAGGCTTTTTCACAGTATTACGCTCAGCAGCAAATTCCTGAGGCTGATTTGAACGGGGATTTTCTGGTTGATTCAGCTGATATTGAGGTTTTTGTCAATGATTACGGCCGTTATGATTGCCCGGTCTGTGGCGACTGAGACGACGGCGAAAATACGGTTAATGGGTGCCGGTAAACAGTGTGGTTACAATTGAATTCAGTTTTTTTAGAAGGAGAGAAAGAAATGCAACAGATCAAAAGAAAGATTACTTTGTTGGTTGTCGGCCTGCTGTTATCAATGTTTTTTGCAGTTGCCGCCGGGGCGGTGCCGGGGTTGATTAATTATCAGGGGCAGCTGACCGATAGCGGCGGAGCGGTTCTTGCTGGTGACTATCAGTTATCTTTTGCCCTTTATGATGATGTCTCTGTCGGCAGCGAATTGTGGTCGGAGGAGCAGACGGTCCGGGTTGAGAACGGCATCTACCAGGTCAGTCTCGGGACAGTTTCACCTTTGTCCGTCAGTATCTTTGCCAGTGACCAGCTCTACCTTGAACTGGCCGTCTGGAATGCGGATACCGCAGCCTGGGAGATTATGACTCCGCGCCAGCAGATCACCAGCGTCGGTTTCGCGCTGCAGGCAGAGAACGCGGAAACCCTGAACGGCTACACCGCATCCGAGTTGGATCAGTCGGCCCATGTCAACGCTACGGACAATCCCCATAATGTCACCGCCGCCCAGGTCGGCGCCGTGCCGGCTGGTGATTTGACCTGGGCCAAGCTTGCCGGCATCCCGACTGGCTTTGCCGACGGGGTAGATAATAATTCCGGCGGTGATATCACCGCAGTGCTTGGTGGAACCGGCCTGACCGGTGGTGGTTATAGCGGAAATGTGACCTTGAATCTGAATGTGCCACTAAATTTGACCGACAGTACGACATCTGCAGTGACAGCCATGATTACCGGACAGAATAATGGCAACGGATATGGTTTGAAAGGCTGGTCGGCAAACAACTATGGGGTCTATGGTTACAGTGTGTCTGTGCCGGGTGTTTTTGGTTACAGTGGTAATGGTGCTGGTGTTTCCGGTATTAACGGCAGTACGGGTAATGAAGGCAAGCTGGGTACGGAAAATTATGGTGTTTACGGAAAATCGTCCAATGATTACTCCGGCTATTTTGACGGCAATGTCAAAGCTACCGGCGAGTTACATGTTGAAGGCAATGCTGAATTTTCCGGTAATTTGGGTGTCGGGGTTGAAGATCCCACTTTGCCGCTCTATATCCAGCAAACAGTGAACGGTTTGACGTTTCCTTTTAAAATCGAAAATCACGCCGCAGGTGATGAACCCGGGGAGTCGGATGTCGGAATTCTGTTTTCGACTGGAGGCTCAGGCAGCGGCGACCGGGGAAAAGGTGCTCTTGTTTATGAAACAACCGGAACCTGGAACCGGGGAAGTTTCCATTTTTTGCAGGAGAGTGGGACTGGCGCCAACAATCCGGATATGGCAGATTCCGTTTTAACTGTTACCAATTCCGGCCGGGTCGGCGTGGGCACCGAAAGCCCTTCTGAAAAACTTGAGATTAAAGGCAACCTGAAATTAAGCCAGCCTGGTTCCGGGATTATTTTCAATGATGGTTCCAAACAGACAACAGCTGTCAGCG
>MUKC01000017.1 GCA_002049795.1 Desulfobacca sp. 4484_104
CATATCGGACCGCAGCTGTCCGAAAATTTTCTTCCCTGAGGCCCGATTCTGGTATAATTAAGCTAATTCTTGGAATATTTTACGGGAGACCATTATCTGATTGCTGACCCCGAGACCGTACGCGGCATTGATTCGGCCGGAGTTGAGTTGATTAAACAATGCTCCACCGGGGAGAAATAGGTGACCACAAGGCTCCGGGCTATTGCCAGCCACCTTAAACCCCGAACGACCTAGGTATGTCTTCTCCGAAGATTAAAATCCTACACCTGTTGGTTACCTTGCCGGTGGGCGGCGCCGAGGATCTGGTCGCGGCCATGGTCAAGGGACTGAATGCGTCCCGGTTCCAGGTCCAGGTGGCTTGTATCGGCGCTCCCGGTCCGGTCGGCACGGAGCTCAGCCGATCCGGGCACCAGGTGCTTAGTCTGGGTCTGGATCTTAAACACGCCTGGGGAGTTAAGATAGTCGCCGCCATCCGGCGCATGCTCCGAGAGGAAAGGCCCGATATTCTGCATACCCACCTCTACCATCCTAACCTCTATGGCCGGCTGGCCGCGTTGGGACTGGGTCTGCCCGTAGTTGCTTCGGTGCATAATTCTTATACTCGGGTTAAATTCCATCGTTGTCTATGGAATTTCCTGCTCGGGCGGTTAACCGATCGCCTGCTGGTCGGTTCCTTGCAGGTATGGGACGATGTCCGGCACTACGATCGGGTTCCGGCTTCTCGGCTGACGCTGCTGCCCTATGGCATCCGGGTAGAAGAATTAGACATCCCTGAAAGCCCCGAGGCGGCCAAGGCCAGGCTTGGGATTACCGGTTTCTGTGTGGGTACCATTGGCCGCCTGGAGGAGCAAAAAGGACAAAAATATCTGCTGGCCGCGTTGCCGCAGTTACGGCAGGCCATCCCTGATTTAACCCTGCTGTTGGTGGGCGACGGGCGTTTAACCGAGGTGCTGCGTGCCCAGGCTCAGGAACTGGGGGTGGCCGACCTGGTCCATTTCTTGGGAACCCGTCGGGATCTGCCCCAGCTCTACCGGGCCATGGATGTCTTTGTCTTGCCCTCGCTATGGGAAGGATTGCCCTTAGTGCTCCTTAAAGCCATGGCCGCCGGGCTGCCGGTAGTGGCGACGCAAGTCAGTGGCTCCCGCGAGGTCATTATAGACGGTGAAAATGGTTGTCTGGTGCCACCGGGCCAGCCTGAGCCGTTAGCGCAAGCCATCCTCAAGCTTTATCAACGACCTGATCTCCGCCTGGCCTGGGGTCAACAGGCCCGGGGAACAATTGCCCAAAAATATTCCCAGCAGGCCATGTTGCGGCAGATAGAGGCTCTCTATCAGTCCCTGGTGCCAAGACCTCCGCAATCATGACCTCTAAACCCCGAACCTACACCATTCTCCATACCGAGTCTTCGCGGGGCTGGGGCGGTCAGGAACGGCGCATCCTGACCGAGGCCCAGATTATGCGGGATCGGGGCCACCGGCTGCTCATCGGGGCCGATCCGCGGGGACAATTATGGCAACGTAGCCGTCAGGCCGGATTTCCGGGAGTAAACCTTGAGTTTGGCGGACTGGCCAACCTGAGAGCGATCTGGGCCATACGCCGGGTATGCCGGGCGGAAGCGGTGGACATTATCAATACCCACAGTTCGTTGGATAGCTGGATCGGGCTGGTGGCCACTGCCAATCTATCAGGGCGCGCTAATCAGCGTCGCCCCCGGCTGATCCGCACCCGGCATCTGACTACCCCGATTCAGACCACCTGGCCCACCCGCCTGCTTTATCAGACTCCAGACGCGGTGATTACTACCGGCCAGGCCATCAAGAATCTAATTATGGAGCGGGCCCGAGTGCCGGGCGCACGTATTTACCCTATCCCCACCGGAGTGTCACTGACCGAATTTTATCCTCGCCCGGCCCCAGTCTGGACCTCGTTACCTCAAGCTTGGCCCGAAGGGGCCTTCATTGTCGGGATAGTCGCGGTGTTACGCTCCTGGAAGGGACATCTTTACCTGCTGGAGGCCCTGAAACAGGTGGTTGCGGCCAGCGAACCGGCCTATCTGCTAATCGTCGGCGACGGTCCCTATCGGGAAGTCATCCGCAACCGCGTTCAGTCTCTGGGACTGACTGAAAGGGTGTGGCTGACCGGGCACCAGGAGCAGGTAGCCGACTGGCTGGCCCGGATGGACGTGGTGGTGTTGCCTTCCTATGCCAACGAAGGCGTTCCCCAAGCCCTGCTCCAGGCCATGGCCATGGGCAAAGCGGTGATCGGCGCCAATTTTGGGGGCATTGCGGAAATCATCACCCCCGGTCAGAACGGCTTGCTGGTGCCACCCCGAGACCCGGAAGCCCTGGCCCAGGCCCTGTTGACCTTGATGCGCCAGCCAAAGCGGGCTAAAGCCTATGGTCGCCAGGGCTGGGCTTTAGTCCAGGCCCGCTATTCTCTTACCCATATGGCCGAAGCCGTAGAGGCGGTCTATGACCGGGTCCTGTCAGATGGGGTATTTTGATCGAACATGTAGCGGAAATCTATCTTGGACCAGATAGAACCTTGACAAAGGCTCCCGAACCTGAGAAAATTTAAGCAACGCTACATCTTGCCAAGCCAAATAATCCGGCCCGATATCACGGAGAGATGACCGAGTTGGCCGAAGGTGCTCGCCTGCTAAGCGAGTGTGGGAGGAAACTTCCACCGAGGGTTCGAATCCCTCTCTCTCCGCCAGCTATTTGCTTCTATCTGTGCCACCGACCCTCAGCATTTAGGTAACGAGACCACAAGGGAAATATCAGGACCTCAGCTTAACAGCCTGATTTCGGCCTGACTAAGGGCAAGCCGGGCGTGGGCCAGTTCCTTATAAATGCGTTCGACCTTGGGCCAATTCTGGGCCTTTACGGCCTTAAGCAGATCGCCCTCCAATTCGGCTACTTCCAGGCGCTGGTAATAATCCAGAGACTCTTTGAAATGGGCCAGGACGATTTTCGCGGTCAGGATGGGATGATTATTGGTAACATTGGCCTCCTTGAATCTTAGGCCATGTTCAAGTTCTACTTCCAGCCCCGTACAAAAATCTTCCACCGGGATATCCATCCCCCCCAGATCAATCTGTTCCATAATTACCCGGGCTTCTTCGATCTGCACTTTTGCCTCGGTTAAGATGGTCCAATCACGAATATTGAGTTCCTGACATACCCTTTTGACTTCTTCCAGGCTGACGTATTCGGGAAGCTCCACGATCTAATCCTTTCTTGGCTGGTTATTTGATATTCGTTCTTGCCAGACTGACCCAGAGCGGGAATCTGAACCCGTCTGGCAGGTAAGCATAACCCAGCCCCAGCGGAAGTTCAAATGGTTTGTTATGTCTCGCCCCGAGGATCTCCATAAATGTAATAGCCGGTAACTTTTTTGAAGGCCGCCGAGGTCCTTTGGCCGGGATAGCCATCGACCCTGACAAAGATACCCGGGATCGTATTCAGAAAGACCTGAAGATTTTCAGTGATGGTCGATGATTCAGTGTCGGAATAGCGCAGTAAAGGTTCAGCCGGTGCTTCCGGAACGCCAGGTGCTACCTCTTTTTCGGCTACTGCTATGATAGGGGCCTGTAATAACTCAATCATCCCTAGTTCGGCCAGGCGCCGCAAGCAGACCGCAGCCCCGATCTGTTTGGATACCGCCACATCCGACCACCGGCCGTCGGCCACATATTTACCACTGACATACTGGTTGGAACCACTCCAGAGATAAGGGGACAGGACATGGGGGTGGTAGAGGCGGTAACCCCAGCCATTGTATTCTTCCAGTTTGTAAAGCACTCCTGGCAAACTCCAGTCACTCCAGTTATGCAAGCCCTTCAGCTTTAAGGCGTCAGTGGCACTTTCTTCCCAACTAAATGGTGGATTTCCCTGTTTAGGGCGGCCAGCCGGCACATTCACTGTCCTGGCGCTGAGGGGGTCGCCGTTATGGAGATGCCGGGCAAAATTAAGAGAAGACTCCATATTATGAATTACCGCAATGAAATACCAGGGGATGCCCAGCGGCTCGCCGACAGCCAGATAGCGGTTTCGATAGTCGATTAATTTATTTAGAATTGCCTCAACCTCGCTTATTTTTTCATCCCGAATGATGCAACTATCAAAGAGTTGTTGATACTCATCCTTTAAGGCTGGGGTCAATTTGACTTTTGGCATGGCTTCCTCTCCTTAGTTTTGGGAATATTCAATGGTGGCGAGGTTTAGTTGGTATGGCCCAAAAATTGAGAACTAAAATTAAAACTTGGAACTATCACTTAGAGGAGGATGCCCAGACCGGGCAGGGCCACGGTTTTGATCACCATCCCTACGACGCGGACAAATATGTCCTTTCCTTTCTGATTAAGCTGTAATTTTCTTCTTATCACTTCCCCTTGCAGGGTAGCCGCCAGATGTTGCAGATTTCTTTCGTGCTCTTGGGGGTTATCAGAATTAACAGCTAGCAGCTTCTCGCGGGCCATATCGGTGGCCAACTCCTGCAGGAAAGCTTGGTCTTCCGAGACCCATAAGTCCTTAACCTCATCTTTGAGCAGAGAGAAAAGCTCATCTCGAAGCCGATTTAACTCAGGCATGGCATCTCTCCTTAGTTGAGAGTTTTAGTTGGAAGTTCTAGTTGACAGTTAAATAATATTTTCATAACTAAAAACTAAAACTAGTAAAACTTACAACCAGCAACTCACTTCAGCTTGGCATCATCTACCAGTTGCTGGAACTTGTCCGCGCTCTGCAGGCGAATCCTTTTGGTATCCGGGCTAAGCTGCGGGTCTTTTGCGATGTAAGCCTTGTATTCCGGTAGAATAATCTGAGTATAACCATCCACCCCCCGCACAAAGTCTTGATTGACACTACAACCGCCCAGCAAGAGCAATCCCCCTACCCATAGTATGACTAATACCTGTTTCATTTTAGAATACCTCCTGGTAGTTTCTGATATATCCTTACCCTTACAACCTTAAGAGTAAATAATTTCGGGTAAGCAAGGTTTTTTAAGTTTGCTCTAACAACAGCTCGCAGACCGCCGCAATATCGGCCTGTTGGGTTTTAATGGTAAGTTCGGCCTCCTTTTTCAGGGCCAGCAGGTTGGCGCTAGAAGCATCATCCAAGTCGTCATTGGCAGTGTCCAGGCGGGTTTGAAATCGAAAGAATTTGTCGCCCAGAATCTGCCGGAGCTGATAATCAACCGCATCACTGACCCCATCAAAGACCAAGTTGAGCATCGGGATCGCCCATTGCATCAGGCCCCAGTCTTTGGCTTCGTTATAAGAGATGGGACGGGTCAATTCTCCGGTGCCTAAAGAGACGATGACCAGGGCGTCTTCCTCCGGAAACAGCCGCCGAGCTTCGGCATAGGCCGACATGGCCGGATTGTTGACATAAACCCCGCCGTCCACCAGGGCCAGGGTGCTGCCTTCGACCGCGACCAGGGCGGGCTCAAAGTAGGTTGGCGCGGCCGAGGTTGCCCGGGCTACCTGTCGCATCAGAATGGAACGGGTCTCGGGCCGCCAACTCTTGAAAAAAAAGGGTTGGCGGAGCTGGATTTCGTAACTACTGATTAGCACCTTGGTAAGCGCAGCCCCCAGCGGCTCGTCGTCCAGATAGTCTTTGAGAATAGCTTCCAGAGGTTTATGCGAGTATTTTTCATCCGATATGCCGCCTACCGAGCTAACCCCTTGCCAAAAGGAACGGGAAAAAATCTCCCGCCCGCGTTTTTCGTAAAGCTCAACCAAGTCCGAGGCCGAGTATTGGGGAGAGCCGTGACCATTGTCTCGGCTGAGGGCCAGAGCGATGAGGCCGCCGGTAGAGGTCCCGGCCACCAGGTCGAACAAGGAGGCAATATGGCGGTTGGTCCGGCCCTCGATCTCTGCCAGGACCAGCGCCGGGATTATACCTCTGATACCGCCTCCATCAATGGCAAGCAGTTTTTTCATGATGGTCCCTCCTTATAGTTTTTTAAGGGGCGGATCTCTAACTAAAATGGTGAGGTAGTCACAGATTTGCTATCTGGGGCAAAAATGCCAGCCAGTTTGCTAGCGTTGGCGTGATTCTGACCAAGCTTGGCTTTGGAAAGCCAGGTCAGTTATTCTGGGGCACTAACCGATACCGCCGGAACCAGGTCTGATTACCTAACACTACCGAGGTCTCAATCTGTCGGGGCGGAATCGACCAATATTTTTTCAATAGCCGGTCTTTTTCAGCCGGGGATACCAAACGAAAGCCGTGCTTCTCATAAAAGCGGATGGCCCAGATGGCCGCGGCCCAGGTGCCGACCAAAATGGGTTGCTCCCTCTGCTGACACAGGGCTGTTAGTAACTGGCCCCCGAAACCCTGCTTTTGCTTAGCCGTACGGACGTAAGCATGCCGGATTAGGGTTACATCTTGGACCGGTTGCAGTCCCATTACCGCAAGCAACTCACCGGCTTCTTCAGATCCCCAAAAAACCACCCCGGCCTCTATCTCTTGTAGGAGTTCATCCCGAGGCATGTAAGGCTCGTGCCAGCGGTCGGCAGGAATAACACCGCGGTAGGCTTCGGCAGCTTCGTTGATGATGGCATAGATTGCCTCAAAATCATGCTGGTCACAGGGCCGAATCATGGTTGTCTTGCCATTATGCCTCAGCGTAAAGATATTTGCCTAACTCCGGCCGTTGGTAGATCGATGATTGGTTAAGTGCCTGGGTTGATCACGAGGCCCGTAACTTATGTTTAATCTGCTTAATTTACTAAGGCCAAAATTAAGCCGCGGCCAGACGTTGGATAATTTCCGGGATCAGGGCCGTGGCCAGATGAGGCAGCGACCCGCCACCCAGGACAACTTGTAAGGGTATGCCACACTCGGTGGAGACAAATAACATCAGGTCACAGATTTCGAAGAAGGCTGGTTCAGTAAGGCCCAAAGAACCATAATCATCACTATGGGTATCGAAGCCGAAGTACCAGACCAAAAGGTCGGGATGAAAGGCAGGAATTAAGGGGAGGTGACGACGCACGGCTTCGACGTAAAGAGAATTTACCTGGGGCTGCCAGCCTAAACTGTAAACATCAACATCAATCTTAGTGCCGTCCGGGGATTGGTAGTTATTGCCACAGAAACAGAGGTGTAAAACCTCCGGGTCGTTTTTGATCAGGTCACGGGTGCCATCGCCGTGATGCGCATCGGTATCGACAATGGCAAACCGCTGCCAGGAACTGTTCTCCCGCACCTGGGTAAGGGCCAGGACCACATCATTGAAGCAGCAGGCCCCCCAGAATTGTCGGCGGCCGGCATGATGGCCGCCAGCGCCGATAAAACAGAAGGCCCGGTCCAGCTCCCCGCGGGCCAGGGCCTCCATGGCCGCGACGACGCCGCCGGCTGACTCATAGGCCGTGCTGCAAAATGGATCCCGAGCCACCGCCGGGATCATGGCCGCATCGTGGACCTTGAGAATCAGTGCCTCGGACACGCGGGGGCACTCATACATTTGGACATTGGGCTTTTTAAGCAAATCTTCCAGGGCTTCCGGGAAATCCCGCAGGCGGTTACCAATGGTCATGTAACTTTTGCGACTAAAGGAGGGGTGATAATAGATGCCGATTTTTTTCATGGTCTCTCCGCTTAGCGGTCATCGACAGCCAGAACTACTACGTTACCAAGGATTCTGTTAAGCAAGGAAGGTTCTAGAGTTTCCAGTTCCTTGGGTGCCGAGCGGGTACACGTAATTTTGTAATCATTCACGCAACTTTGCGTGTAAGCTAGATTTTCCTTAATTATTTTTAACAATAAAACTTTTTCAATGTGTGTTATAGATCTTAGTAATCCCCTCCTCGGAATTCCCCTACAGGGATAACTCTATTTTTTGCGTTATGATCTGGCATTAGGTGCCGAAGCGCTCCCCCACCTGAGGTTGTTTGGCCTTAATGAAGTCCTCCGCCTTGACCTTGCCTAAGTCCTTGGTGCGCAGGCGCTTGATCTTCAAAGTGCCACCGCGCGCCGCCACCGTGAGGCTGGTCGGGCCGACCTCCAGGATCTCCCCTGGAGTGTGGCTGTGACAGGCGGCACTGTAAGCGGCGTTGTAGAATTTTACCTTTTCGCCGCGCCAGGTGGTGGTGGCGCCGGGCTGCGGGTCGCAGCCGCGGATAAAATCATATAAGGCCCGACCCGGAATATTCCAATCCATGCCGCTGACTTTTTCGTCACACGGGGGTTCATAGGTGGCGGCGGCATGATCCTGGGGAATACGCGGCGCGCTACCGGCCTGGATCAACTCCACCGCTGCCACCACCGCCTCCACTCCTAAGGGATAGAGCTTGTTAAAATAAATCGTACCGGTGGTCTCATCCGGGCCGATCTCTACCTCTTTCTGAAGCAGAATCTCGCCGGTATCAATGCCCTCATCCACCCAGAAGATGGTCAGGCCGGTTTTGCTATCTCCGTAGATCACCGCCCAGTTGATGGCCGAGGCCCCGCGGTGCTTGGGGAGTAGCGAGGGGTGGTAGCAGATGCTGCCTAAGCGCGGCAGGTTGAACACTTGGGGCGGGACAATGTCGGTGACAAAGGCCAGAACGCCCAGATCCGCGTTTAACGCCTGCATCTGCTTTTCAGCCTCCGGGTCTTTCATCCGCGGAGGTTGAAAAACCGGAACCCCGGCGGCTTGAGCCGCTTCTTTGAGAGGATCTAATTTGCCCTTGGGCGGGTCGGGCGGACAAAACACCCCGACGATCTCCTGCCCTCGCTCTCTTAACTTGTTAAACACATCAGCGCCGAATGCCGCCTGGCCGATCAGAGCAATGCGCATGCTACCCTCCTGCTTAGGTTCAGGGCCGTTGGTTAAAAGACGCGCCGCGCTAACTGAACTTCAGGTTAATGGTGATGTTCCTCCGGCGGGCGTTCCGGTTCCAAGGTCGAAGCATAAATCGCCACCGCGGAGGCGGTCAGCACCGCTAAAACAGTGACCAGGACATTAAAGTTAAGGGCCGCCAAGCCAAAAAATATAAAAACTAGCACGCAGAGGACCGCCTGTTTTTTCCGATATTCTTCCATCCTATCAGCCTCCGAATAATTAATATCGTCTTATTTAACCGTCAACCGCAATTCGGATTTATCTCCTGATGTCCAACCCCAGCAATCAGCTCATGTTCTAGTGCCAACGAATGCTGGTATTTAACTATGTTACCATAAACTGCGTCTAGATGTAAAATTAAATCAGTACCTAAAAATTTTAGGAAGAATTGAGAAGACAACCACTCCAGGGCCTGGAATGGCTCGACGTCGAACCTGCGAAATAATAGTTGTCTCTGTCAGTTCAAGGAGGGAAGGGGGAATCGGGGGATAAGGCGGCGGGCGTCAGATTGACGTCCCGGGGGGAGAATTTCCGTCCCCCTACCCCCCCTTTGGCAAAGGAGGCTATCGGCGAAATTCAGGCAGGTTATTGGTGGCTTTTAAGGATTAGACGCTCCGTTTTAAGCTGGCTCAAAAAACCTGGGTTAGAAAAATTTAATAAGCTTTATTCAGTGAAAATTTTTTGCAACCCTGGTGCCAACCCCGATTTTTATTGGGTTGGGAACCAAGCAATTGAATTAACACCTTAATTATATGATCGGGCCGGATTGCCAACCTTAGGCTTAGACCCTGGGCTGCCGAATTTTTTTACAGTTTGTAAAGTAATCGGTGGATTTGTTAACCAGTGGCGGGGTTGATAGCCATTTAGTATAAGGGCTATGATTCGCCTCACAACGTTGTTGGCAGTTGGGAGGGGCGCTCTCGGGAGGTTATGATTGTAAGTGGTAAAATTTAGCTGATAATCGATTATCCCCAGGATAGGGCCAGGATCAGGGCATCTTCGCCAGTATTATGGTAATAGCGCCGGCGTTTGGCCACCGGCTTAAAACCAAGATCTCGGTAAAGAGCTTGGGCGGCTTGATTGGAAGGCCGCACCTCCAGCCAGGCCGCCTTTGCCCCTAGCTGGCAGGCCCGATGCAAGGCTTCCTGGAGCAAGCGACGGGCAATGCCCTGGCGGCGGTAAGCCGGATGGACCGCCAGGTTAAGGATGTGCATCTCACCGGCAACCACCCAATAAACCACGTAGCCCCAGATTTCCTCAGAGGCAGGCGGGGACGAGGTAGCTAACAAGATGTAACTGATAGGATTGTTTAATTCTTCCTCAAAGCTCGTGCGGGGCCAGGGGCTGGGGAAAGATACCCGTTCAATAGCCCAAATGGCCAGTAAGTCTGACGCTCTGGCCAGACGAAAGCCCAGCGGTGGACAACCGCTCATTTCTGGGAGAGGACTTCGCTGGCGACGGAAATCCCTCTCTGACCTGATTGTTTCAGGGCCAGAGCGGCTTCTTGCAAATTCAGATTCTCGCTCTGCTTAATCTGCCCGAGCCGCATTAACATCGGTAGATTGACGCCGGTCACCACCTCTACCTGGCCGTTTTTGAGAAATGATAGGCTCAGGTTGGAGGGGGTGCCGCCAAACATATCCGTGATGATTATTACCCCGTCGCCGTTGTTGAGCTGGGCTATGGCATTAGCAATCTGTTGGCGAGAATCTTCGGGAGGGTCATCGGGTTCTAAAGAAACCGCCTGCACTCCTTCCATATAGCCCAGGATCAGTTCGCAGGTTGACAACAAAGCCTCCGCCAGTTGACGGTGAGTAACGATGAGCACGCCGATCATAGCAACCGCTTCCTATCCCCTGGTAATATCACGATGATTGATGGTAATCAGAAATTTATGCTGACTCAAATGCCTTTTGAGGGCATTGGCGATGACTACGGACCGATGTTTTCCCCCGGAGCATCCCAAGGCTACGGTCAGGTGGGTTTTGCCTTCTTTATGATAAAGGGGTAACAGATAATCCAGCAGGGGGAAAAAATGGTTGAGGAAAGTATTGGTTTCGGCCTGATTCAGGACAAAGTCTTGGACCGGGGCCTGATTGCCGGTCATCTCACTTAACTCCTTAACAAAATAAGGATTGGGCAGGAACCGCACATCCATAACGATATCGGCCTCGGGAGGCAGGCCATATTTAAAGCCAAAGGAAATAAGATGCAGATGTAACCGCGGGCTGGTGAGCATCTGACTAAATTCTTGAGTCATTAACTCGCGCAGTTGATGACTGGTAAGATAGGAGGTATCGATCACCCGGGTAGCCGTATCCCGCAGGCTTTTAAGTTGTTCCCGTTCATTGCGCAGGGCCTTAAGAATCGGCTCTTGATCGGCCAGCGGATGCTGCCGCCGGGTCTCACTGAAACGTCGGATCAGCACCTCGTCCGTAGCTTCGAGAAATACTAGATACAGGTGAAAACGTTTTTCGCGCAACTTGCGGAATACGCTATCATGGTGAGAGAGAAAGTGCTCGGTGCGCACGTCCATCACCAGTGCGACTTTGAAATCGTCCTTTTGCACCTGGGATTGGAGTTGTAAAAATTTAGACAGGAGACCGAGAGGCAAATTATCAACGCAAAAGAAGCCGATGTCCTCCAGCGCCCGCAGGGCGGTACTTTTGCCCGATCCTGACAGGCCGGTGATAATCACCACCGGATATTCGATCTGACTGTTAGGGGGTTGCGGAGTCAATAACCACCAGTTGAAATTTTTAGTTAATCTCCCAGGACTTCCTGGGGAAGCGTAACGGACGGCACCATCCCGGCGGTGGCACTGACGATTAAGGATTTTGTAATGGCCTGCTAACTAGGGTTCCTCCAGAAACCTTAGATCTTCCCTCTCCCTGCCAACGGGGAGAGGGAATTATGGAGTTTCCGGATGGACACTAACTAACCCAACAGCGCATCTTCTTCTGCGATTAAGCTATAGATCTGTTCGGCATCAGAGGCCTCCATCAACTTCTGTCGAAAGCTCGGGTTTTTTAACATGCGCGAAATCTTGGCCAGGGCCCGGAGATGAATGCCTACCGAGTTTTCCGGAGCCATCAACAGAAAGAACAGATGTGTCGGTTTGCCATCCATGGAATCGAAATTGACTCCTGTCCGACTGCGGCCAAAACTGATGACTAGTTGCCCTAGATTTTTTAGCTTACCATGAGGGATAGCAATGTTATCGCCGATACCCGTACTCCCCAAGCGTTCGCGCTCCAGCAACACTTCTACGACTTTGGCCTGAGATAGGGTTTTGTCTGCGGATACTAACGTGGCCGCCAGTTCCTCCACGGCGCCCTTTTTATCTTTGGCTTGTAAGTCCGCAATTATACGGCTTTTATCAAGTAGATCAATAATTTTCATGCCGGAGCTCGCCTAATCTCTTAACCCACCTCGGGTTCAATCAGGCCGTAACTGCCATCCCGGCGGCGATAGAGGATATTTAACGCCGCGGTCTGGATATTGCTGAACACCAGGATCTCGTCGTTCACCTGGTTGAGCTGTAGTAAGGCTTCCTCCAGATCCATGGGTTTGGCTTCCACCTGTTCGGTATGGATCACCAGGGAATGATCCTCGTTGTCGGCCTCGGAACTAATAATTTCCGGCGGCAGCCCCATGGTCTTGATATTCTGAATGGACTTATTATGGCGGGGTTTATCCAGTAAGCGCCGCACCTGCTTTTCGATTTTTTCCATGGCCATATCAATGGCCGAATACATATCGGCGGTTTCTTCTTTTCCTTTAATTTTGAGGCTATTGCTGGTTATGGTGATATCTGCCTGGTGGCGAAATTTCTCGGTCCCTAAGACCACATGGGCTTCGACCGGACCAACTAGGTAGCGCTTCAGCTTGCTGACCCTTTTCATGGCATAATTTTTCAAGGCCTCGGAAGGATCAACATGCCTGAAAGTAACCGAAATTTGCATAGACTGTCTCCATCCCCATCGACTTTTAAATAATATATTTCATGATTTCCGGAGGGACCCAGCATCGGCAGCAGCGGGGTTCAGGATAGAGTATCGCTGGTCCCGGAGTTTTTGCGCCAAACCGGTTTTTTGCGCTTACTGGAGGAAAGTAACCCCAACATCTCACGATATTTGGCTACTGTGCGTCGGGCGATTAAGATATTGGATTCCTTTAGCATGTCAGCAATATCCTGATCGCTGTAAGGATGTTCCCCATTCTCCGATTGGACAATCTGGCGAATTTTCTCCTTGACGCTTTCCGAAGCTACCTGATCGCCGTGGGAACGGGTAAAGCCACTGTTAAAAAAGAACTTCAGCTCAAAAACCCCTTGGGGCGTATGCATGTATTTATTGGTGGTCACCCGGCTGATGGTGGATTCATGCAACTGCACATCATCCGCGACCTGGCGCAGGGTTAAGGGTTTGAGATAGGCAATCCCCCGGTCCAGAAATTCCCTCTGAAAATTGACGATGCTTTTGCTCACCCGATAAATTGTCCTTTGCCGTTGCTGGATACTTTTGATAAACCAAACCGCGGACTTAAGACGATTCTGGATGTACGCCTTGGCTGCCTCGGAAATCTTGGATTGATCGGCCAGGACCTCTTGATAAAATGAGCTAACCCGAAGCCGGGGCAGGCCATCATCGTTTAAAGTTACCACATAATCATCGCCTATCTTATAGACCAAAATATCGGGATTAATATGGCAACTGTCGGCGTGATCAAACCCCCTACCGGGTTTGGGCTCAAGTTGGGTGATTAGTTCAACTGCCTCCGAAACCTCTTCCAGGCTGACCTTCAGATCTCGAGCAATGGCCGGATAATTTTTGTTTTCCAAATACCGGAGGTGATGGTCGATAATCGGCGCCACAATCGGATTCTGAAAATTGCGATGGCGCACCTGGATCAACAGACATTCTCTTAGGTCACGGGCCCCGACCCCTACCGGATCAAACTCTTGCACTTCTTTAAGGACGGCTTCGACCTGCTGGACCTCGACCCCGGCTTCCCGGGCCAGGTCCGCGACGGTAGCTTTCAGATAACCATCTTCATTGAGGTTGCCAATGATCAGGATACCCAAGTACTTTTCCCGATCATTCAAATCGGCTAGCTGCAGCTGTGACAGAAGATGCGATTTTAGGGAGACTTCCTGTTTGTAAACGTTTTCAAAGGCTGGTGTTTCTCGTTCTTCATATTCCTGGCGGACAGGCGGGGAATTTTTATCCTCCAAATAGGCGTCCCACTCAAAATCATCCCGCACCAGGTTCTCCACCGTTACTTCGGCCGGAGAGAGCTCCTCATTAATAACCCCTTCCGTTCCGGTTTCAGCCGTGGCTTCCCAAGGTTCTGGTTCTTGGCCTTCCTCAGCTTGCGTTTCTTCTAAGACCGGATTGGTTTCCAACTCCTGATTAATGGCGTCCATTAATTCCAACCGCGACAGTTGTAGCAATTTTATAGCTTGCTGCAACTGTGGGGTCATAATCAGTTGCTGAGTGAGCCTCAGATTCTGTTTAATCTCCAGCGCCATTATCACGTATCCCTCATCAGGCGTAATGAGGGTTACCTTCTCCTCTGCCCTTTAGTCATATATTTTGAATTGCATGCTTATTTTTATTATAACCGAAAAGATTCTCCCAAGTAAATCTTTTTAGCCAACTCACTGGCCACAATGTATTCGGGAGGGCCTTCTTCCAACACCACCCCCTCATGGAGGATATAGGCGCGGTCACAGATTCCCAAGGTTTCCCGAACATTGTGATCGGAGACCAGCACCCCTAAACCGCGCTGCTTCAACTGGCCGATGATATTCTTGATATCATTGAGGACCAGCGGATCAATACCCGCAAACGGTTCATCCAACAGAATAAAGCGCGGTGAGGTTACTAAGGCCCGGGTAATCTCTACCCGCCGCCGTTCGCCGCCCGAGAGCGAATCGGCCCGGTTATGCGCCAGGTGGGTAATTTTCAATTCGCCCAGCAATTCCTGCAGCCGCGGTTGACGGGCCTCGGCCTCCAAATCCAGGGTCTCCAGGATGGCCATGATATTTTCGGCTACCGTCAACTTACGAAACACCGACGGTTCTTGGGGGAGATATTGTACCCCCTTGCGGGCCCGGAGGTAGATCGGCAAAGCCGTCAGCTCTTCTTGGTCTAGAAAAATTTTACCGCCATCTGGTTTGAGGATGCCGATGATCATATAAAAAGTAGTAGTCTTACCGGCCCCATTAGGTCCCAGCAAGCCGACGATCTCTCCGCTTCTGACCTCAATGGAGACCTCATTGACCACTTTGCGGCCCCTAAAGCTCTTGATCAGATGTTGGGTCTGCAACTGATGCATATCTGTTTATCGGCAACAAGCAAAGACAAATTTACGGTTTGGCTCTCCCTGAGATCGGAGTTTTAGTCTTGGGATAAACAATGGCTTCGACCCGCTTCAGGGGGGCGCTATCCACCACCGCCCGATTGTCTTTCAGATAAAAGGTGATAACTTCACCCTTCAAGGTATTATCCCCCTGCCAGAGTTGGGGATGTCCCAGCAGTACCACCTTCTCCTCGGCCTTATAGTAAATTGCCTGGTCACCAGTGGCCACCTTATCCTCCTGAACCAGGCGCACGTGTCCCTGGGCCTCAATTCGGGTGATCTTCTCAATCCCGACTGCGTCCAGCGGTGATTCGCCTGCTGGAGCCTGGAATTTTTCCGCCGCCGGGGCTTTGGTGGCCGAGGTGGCTTCCTTGGTCTGATAAAAAATTTTCAACACGTCACTATAGAGAATCATATCTTTATAGCGAGCTACTACCTGACCGATAAAGCTAATTTGCTGGCGCGGATGATCGGCTTCCAGGCGCGCCGCGGTAATATTGAGGGGATATTCGCCCTCTCCATCCTGAGGTTTCTGGGCTAACCCCCCTTGAGCTAGCACCAGAACCACAACCAGGATCAGGCCCAAGATGATGCCCCGTCGGGGGTGTTTTAACGAGTCCATAGCTTTTCGGAAAAACGACATCGGGTTAACAGGTGCTCCTGTAAGACCAAGCTCTTATGGTTTAATTCAACCCTGAGATCATTGCCTTGGACCAGGGCCTGAGGGCTTGTGATCTCTACCTTGCCTCGGGCCAGCAAGGCGCGCTCCTTAGGGATATAAGTTACGTGGGCCGAGGTAAAATGATAATCTGCAACCTGGGCCCGAACCTCTCCTTCCAGGGTCAACTGCCGCGTTTTGGTATTAATGTAGCCATTATCCCCCGACAACTTGACATTGCCGCCTTCTTTCCAAAAGACCTCGACCTCCACGTCAGACAAGTGGATCACATTCTGATCTTTTAAGTAATCAGCCCGCTTCGCCACTAACACCCATTTTTTCACTCCATCTTCAATTTCGGTCAGCCGGATCTCATTCATATGAGCTGGCTGGCCATTAGTAGAGGCCTCCGGCGGCACCGGTTTTTCCGTGGCTTTAGGTCCGATGAAGAGCCACAGACCTAAGGCGCTCCCCAAAACTAGCCCTAAGATAAGGGTACGTCTCAGCCATTTTCTCATGGGTTGCTTGCTTCTATCCATTTTTAAGAAAATATCAAATCAGTTATCGGTTATTATATTGCCTTCTGAGCGGCTCTGTAAAGGATAATCTGGGACGGCCGGACCGTGATCGACTGCGGTCCCCTCAGTTGGCTATCGGGCTCACAAGATAATTTTTGGTCCCCGGACGCCGAAATGCACTCTTTTCAATCCAAGTTATAGGCAGGAATAATAGAATCTGACAGGGCGTGGGCGATGGACTTGGCAAGATCATACTAAACGGCTTACCGGGTCAGAGACGATAATTTTGAGGCCGGCTGCCTGGTCGGTTAAATAATATGATATACTAATCAATCCGGCTTGCGCATCGGCCCTAATAGTCTTCCAGACCTCCGGCGGACTCCTCTCCGCCCCCTTCCATGGCCTCTTCCACCATCTGATCGACTTCGTCGCCGGAGATGTCTTCCCCCATTTCCTGTCCCATCTTTTTGAGAAACTTGGCCATACTCCGGGGATCATTCTCATCGAGCCCACTGAAGCGGGCCGGATCGGCTAGGCGTTCCATACGGGTTTCCTCGGAGAGGCGGGCCCGGAAGCGGGACATCACCCGAACCATCTGCTCACTGCCGCAGCGGGGGCAGACCGGATCGAAGACTTCATCGCGATTGAGGATTAAAAAGTCGGAAATCCGCTTACATTTTTGGCATTGATATTCGTAAATCGGCATAACGGTAATCCTTGGAAAATATTAATCTAGGGTGCGTCCGCGCGCACCATTTTGAGCACTTGGTTCGATTCTGGCGCCATCAAAGGGCCGGATAGAGCATTTAGCGCACCCGCACCCGCATCCTTTCCAGTCGGGCCACTTCTTGTTGGGTTTTCTGATAGTATTGGTCATTGGGTCCCAGATAGCTAAGTGCCTTACGGAAATGGAACAGGGCCGTGGACAGGTCTTTGGCCAGGCGGCTATGCAGGCCCAGATAATAATGGGCCGGTCCCAAGTTCTTTTTTTCGCCGTAGATGGTCCCCAGATTATAATAGACGTCGCAAAAGGTCGGATTAAGGGCATGCACCTTCTCAAACAGGGCCAGGGCTTCGTCCCAGTGCTGGCGATCCTGATTGATCCGGCCCAGATAATAAAGGGCTACCTCATCCCGGGGGTTGCTGTGTAACAGTTCCTCAAGTAGCGCTTGGGCCGCGGCAGTCTTATTGCTTTCATAGTACAGTGCAGCCAGATCCCGTTTGATCATTTTATTATGTGAATCCTGGGCCAAGGCGGCCTGATAGGTGGCGATCGCTTCTGAACGTTGGCCCAACCGTTGATGAACCAGGCCCAAACAATACAATAAGGGCACATTGTTGGGGTCTTTGGCCAACCGGCGTTTAAGGTCCCGCATTACCGGGTTGGGGCTATTGCACAAAGCCCGGAGGCGCAGCTTGAAATAGGTAAAGCCCGGACTTTCTTGGGAAGTGCGGTCGTTCATATTATGAGTCGCAATCAGGTGGGAGATGTTGACAATCCGGGTGTCCATTCCCGGGTGCGTCTGCAAATAGACCGGAATTTCAGTGCCCTGGAACCAGCGCTGGCGGGTCATCTTACTAAATATGGCCATCATGGCGCGCGGATTATAACCCGCCTCGGTCATCCATTTAAATCCCAGGGTGTCCGCCTCCCGTTCATCATCCCGACTATATTTCAGCATTGCCGACTCGCTGGCCGCCTGGGTACCCATTAACAACGGCCCCGCTGCTGCACCCCCCATCAGTACCGCGGCTAATCCCCCGATTAACGAAGCGATGGTGGAAAATTTCGCCTTATTCATGCGCTTGGCGATATGGCGGGCATGGATGTGAGTAATTTCATGGGCAATGACTCCGGCCAACTCATCTTCGTTATCCATCAATTGGATCAGGCCGGTGTTGAGAAAGACATAGCCACCAGGGATGGCAAAGGCATTCAAGGAGGAATCATCAATGATCGAAAAATGATAGTCAAATGGTTGGGGCCCGACCTGCTGCACTAATTTCTGCCCCACGGCATTTAAATAAGAATTCAAGAAGGGATCGTGAATGAGATTAAAGTATTGCTGTAGCTGGAGAAAAAACTCTTCTCCTAACTGCTTTTCTTTTTCAATGGTCAATTCGCCGAAAAAACTGCGCGCCGGGGTGGGAACCAGGGAGGTAACAAAACATATGACTGTAAAAACAATCCAGAGCCTTTGTCCCCAGGTTGTTCTGGGCATAAAATATCTCCTCTGGAATTGACGCCGCGCGCTTAAGCCCGGTATTCCCGCACTGCTGAACCCTCAGAAGTCAGGTCGGTAGTCGGCTCCAGGAGCTGGCGGGGGGCATCGGCCCACAGACCTTCCAGGTCGTAAAATTCCCGCACCGGCTGATAAAAAATATGGACAATGATCTCATTATAATCTAACAGCACCCATTGTCCCTCTGCTAAGCCTTCAATACCCAAAGGTTTTATCCCACTGCGCCCCAGGGCTTCTTCCAGGTGCTGCGCCAGGGCGACCACCTGGCGGCGGGAGCCGCCCGAACAGATAATAAAATAGTCCGCAAACGAAGACAGCGTTCGAACATCCAGAATCACCACGTCTTGGGCCTTCTTTTCAGATAATATCTGGGCGCAGGATTGGACTTTATTGGCGGCGGTTGCTTTTTTTGGCTCCAGGGGTTTTATCATCTCCTTTATTGATATAATTTGTTTATTAATATATATCTTCTCACCGTTTCCGGCAAGAGGTAACGAATAGATTGTCCCTGCCCGGCCAGTTGCCGGATGCGGGTTGAAGAGATTTCTAAGAGCGTAATACGGCGGAAAAATACCTGATAGCCCGACGGATGCCAAAAGGCCTCCTGAGAGGCTTGGTAACGGAATTGCGGATGAACTTCTTGTTGTAAAACCGTGGCCAACTGATCCGGAGCCGATCCCGGCCGGTCTAAGACGACAAAATGACACAGGGTAAATAACTGGCGGTAGTCCTTCCAGGTATTGATTTCCAGGATGGCGTCCAGGCCCAGGATAAAAAATAACTCCGCCGCTGCGCCATAGCCGGCGCGAAACTGCCGCAGGGTTTCAATGGAATAAGATCGGCCCGGCCGCTGGCCCTCGATATCCGAGACCTCAAAGACCGGATGGCCCTCGACTGCCAGGCGGGTCATCTCCAATCGGGTGGCAAAGGGGGTTATGGCCCCGCTATCTTTATGGGGCGGTTGCGCCGCGGGAATAAATAACAGCCGGTCCAGAGCCAGGGACTCCAGAATCTCCTCCGCGGCGCGCAGATGGCCGTAATGGATCGGATTAAACGTGCCGCCAAATAGTCCCAGGCGCACCGCGTGCCTCTATTGTCGGATCTGGCCCGAACCGTAGACAATAAATTTGGTGGTGGTCAACTCCTCCAGGCTCATGGGTCCAAAGGCGTGCAGCTTGGAGGTACTGATGCCGATTTCGGCCCCCAGGCCCAATTCCCCGCCATCATTAAAGCGGGTCGAGGCATTGACCAGGACTACCGAGGAATCGACTTCGTTCAAAAAGCGCTGGGCATTATCGTAATCCCTGGTAATAATCGCTTCCGTATGCTTGGAACTGTAGCGGTCAATGTGATCCAGGGCCGCGTCCACATCCGGTACCACCCGTACCGCCAGAATCAGGTCCAGATACTCCTCCGGCCAATCCGCGTCGGTAGCCGGTCTGACCTGGGGGTCGATCTCCCGGGTCCGGGAGCAGCCCCGCAGCTCCACGTTGGCCTGGCGGAAACGCTTAAACATCGCCGGGAGAAATTGCGGTGCTACCTGCTCGTGCACCAACATGGTCTCCATGGCGTTACAGACTCCCGGGCGCTGCACCTTGGCATTAAAGCAGACCTCGTTGGCCAGGTTTAAGTCAGCGTCGGCATCGACATAAATATGACACACCCCTTTATAGTGCTTGAGCACCGGAATGCGGGAATTTTCCGCTACAAAGCGGATCAGCCCCTCGCCGCCCCTTGGGATGATCAGGTCCACCAACTCATCCAGCTTTAAGAGTTCGGTGACCGCCTCCCGTTCGGTGGTGGGGACCACCTGCACCGCGGCCCCCGGCACCCCCGCCGCTTCCAAGGCCTGGGCCATAAGCCGGGCCAAGATCAGATTGGAGCGGATGGCCTCTTTGCCGCCTTTGAGGATGATGGCGTTGCCGCTTTTCAGGCACAAGGCCGCGGCGTCCACCGTGACATTGGGCCGCGACTCATAGATAAAGCCGATTACCCCCAGGGGGATGCGCTGCCGCCCCACCAACAGGCCGTTGGGCCGCCGCCACATTGAGGTCACCGCCCCCACCGGATCGGGCAGTTGCACCACTTCCTTGAGGCCCTGGACCATGGATTGGATGACCTTGTCAGAGAGGGTGAGCCGGTCGATAAAGGCGGCCGGGTGCCCCAAGGCCTGGGCCGCCTCCACATCTAGCCGGTTTTCGGCCTGGATGGCCGCTTTTTCCTGCCCTAGCTTATCGGCAATCAGGGTCAGGGCCTGATTTTTCACCGGATGCGGCAGGGTCGCCAACCGCCGGGCCGCCCCCCGGGCTTCCAGGGCCATATTCTTAATCGTCGCAGCAATGTCCATCATTTTCCTTTATTCTCAAGTTTAGATTATCGATTTCTACCTGGCTATTTGATTTTCTGTATCATTCCCTCGTCTAGTTAGCGCCTTGGCAAGCTTCTGAGCCAGTTCAGGTTCCCCAATGCTCAGCAACTGTTTTTCCAGTTCCGGGCGCGAGGCCGGGAATGTTCCTGATTCAATCAGGCGTGCCCGCGCCAGATGGGTCAGCATCGTAATAAATTGTTCATCGGCCGCATCTTGGTCGCCTAGGGCAGAAAATTCTTGATAAAGCTTCTCCGCCCTGGCAGCGCGAGCTTTAGCTTCCTCAAGCGAGGGAAAATGCACCCGATTGAGCCAACGGGAGCGTAGCTTAGTCCAGTACTGGTTCCTTTCATAAACTACACACCCCATTTTAACTGCCCAGCCTAGAAGCTCGTGGCCCTTTGACAATAGCTTTGGAACCAAAGTGCGCTCATATACTCTAATATCAACGTCTATGGGAGGTTTATAAAGTTTAGGCTTGTTGTTTCGGTAAATAACTATAAAGTCTATATCGGCACTTTCGGAAACATCTCGAATCGCGGAGCCGACGGCGATGATCGCGTCAATATTTAATTGCTTGGGCGCCGTCCTAACGAATTCCTCAGACCATTGGCGCGCCGCCTTACTTGGCCATTTCCGCACACATACTAAATTGGGATGTTCAACTGAATCTAATGTTTGAACCGGGCTTTTCAATTTGAAATATAATTTCACGCCGTTGGTCTGCTGATTAATCGGGTCACCGCGTCGACATATTCTTCGATTTGGATGGCCACGTCTTCCGCGTCTAACGCAGGAAAGGCTTCATCGCCGTATGCGGCCGCCTTGCGTGCATAATTAAGGTCCACTATAAGATCTTCAATTTCTGGAAGGCCATGCTCTCTCGACAATCTCTCCGCCGCTGCCGCCTTGTCCGGATGGGTTCGTTTCACTGACCAACCCAGGTGCTTAGCGGCAGCCATTACCGCCACCTCTAGGCAGTAGAATCCGTAAAGGCTTAAATCTTGCCAATCGGTGGGCTCAGCTCATGCAGTCTGCACCCGTTTCAAATGGCTGTGGGCCAGCTCAAGAAGCTCTTCCGCACTTTGTTGCCCCATTTATCTAACCCTCAGATTTAGTTTTCCGATTTAGCTATATTAATATCTCTCCCCAGCTTACATACTCACCTTTAGCAAATGCCTTCTCTCCCTTGGCAATAGCCTCCAGCTCCTCCGCCGTAGGCTCAACCTCCTCCGGCTCCTGTATAAACTTCACATACTGCAGAACAGCCTCCAGAGCTTCCTCAGGCAGGGCATCAAGAGCCTTGATGATTTCCTCACGGACGGTCATGGATAAAACACCTCAATATACCTAAGATTCAGGGAACACCACCATATTATCCCGGTGGACGACCTCGTCGTAGCCCTTGTGGCCCAGCGATTGTTCGATCTCGGCGGTTTTCAGGCCCTTGATCAGGGCGATGTCCTG
>MUKC01000018.1 GCA_002049795.1 Desulfobacca sp. 4484_104
GGGGATGATCTGGTCGGACAGTATTTAGCCTATACTTACCCCTATGATGTCTTTGCCCGCATCAAAGACATTGCCGAGGCAATTAGGATCCGTTGTTTGGATGGCCTGATCCATTACACTCAGAATTTCTGTTTCCGGCAAACCCAGGATCTGCTGCTCCGGCAACGTCTAACGGTGCCGATCCTGACCATTGAAGGCGACCGGCCCAGCGCTTTGGACCACCGGACCCGCATGCGTTTGGAGGCCTTTGTTGATGTCCTGCGCCGCTAAAATATTAACCCGCGCCGCGTTTCTGGGCCTGGACTTTGGCAGCCGTTTTGTTAAGTTGGCCTATACTACCGATCTGGTTACTTTCGGTAAGCGTAAATTGGATACCCTGACCTTTTATCGGGACTATTTTTACCGGAACGCGCAACAGATCGAAATCGATTGGCCGCGCCTGGGGTTGGAATCCCCGGCCCACCTGGTCGCCACCGGTTATGGTAAGCATCTGTTGCAGGCTTATCTCCCCACCATTACCGAAATCCGGGCGCATTTTTTAGGAGCAGTTTGGCAAACCGGACTCAGGGATTTTATTTTACTGGAAATCGGCGGCCAGGATACCAAGGTGCTCTATGTTAAACAGGGGCGGGTTTTTGATTTTCTCAGCAATGACCGCTGTGCCGCGGGGACGGGGCGCTACCTGGAGAATATGGCCCGATTTCTAAAAATGCCGTGGTCCGAGTTTACTTCTTATAGCCAGGAACCGGTGATCATTTCCAATACCTGCGCCATTTTCGGCGAAACCGAGTTGATCGGCCACCTGCTGGACGGGGTGCCGCTGCCCCGCATTGCCGCCGGAGTCAATGACTCGGTGGCGCGGCGCGCCCTGACCATGTTCCGCCGTTATCCCAGTCGCACGTTGGTCTTTGTCGGCGGCGTCGCCCGGAATCTGGCGGTGGTCAATTGCCTGCGTCAACGGGGGGATTATCAAGTGATTACCCCCCCTGACCCGCAGTTTAACGGCGCCCTGGGCTGTTGCCTGGAGGCTCGGAACAGTGCGGAACATCTAAGAGAAGATAACAAATTCAGTTTGATCTCCCCGGAGCCGCATGGAACTGCAAATCTTAAATGACCTGATCATTGTCCTGGCTCTGTCTATCGCGGTCCTGTTTGTCTGTTCGCAGATCGGCGTGCCGGTCATTATCGGCTTTATCTTCACCGGCATCCTGGCCGGACCACAGGTCTTAGGGCTGGTTAAAGGATTGTCAGAGGTAGAAATTCTGGCCGAGATCGGGGTCATCTTATTACTCTTCACCATTGGAGTGGAGTTCTCCTTTGCCAATCTGCTGCAAATCCGCAAATCGGTGCTGGTGGCCGGTCCCTTGCAGGTGGCGGCTACCTGCCTGGCCGGTCTGGGCCTGGCCTTACAGATGGACAAATCTTTGGGCGAGGCCATTTTTATCGGTTTTCTATTATCCTTGAGCAGCACCGCCGTTGTCCTCAAGCTCTTCCAGGAGCGGGCCGAAATCGATAGTCCGCACGGCCGTACCAGTCTGGGGATGTTGATTTTCCAGGACATTATCATCGTGCCGATGATGTTATTAACTCCCTTACTAGCCGGACAGTCCAAAGCTTGGGGCGCCGATCTGCTGCTGCTGGGAGGGAAAAGTCTGGTCATCATCCTATTGCTGATTGTCAGCGCCAAATTCATCGTTCCGCAGGTGTTATACCAGATTGCCCGGACCCGCAGCCGGGAGCTGTTCTTGCTGGTGATCGTAGTGATCTGCTTCGCCGTCGCCGGGCTGACGGCCAGCGCCGGCCTTTCCCTGGCTTTAGGGGCTTTTCTGGCCGGACTGATCATCTCCGAGACCGAATACAGCCATCAGGCCCTGGGCTATATTCTGCCCTTCCGTGACGTCTTTTCCAGCTTCTTTTTTATCTCTATCGGTATGCTTCTGGACGTCGATTTCCTGCTGCAGCACCCTGGTCTGATCGTCTTGCTCACCCTCGGGGTTTTAACCTTAAAATCGCTGATCTCGGCGATTACGGCCATGGTAATCAGATTTCCCCTACGGACCGCCATCTTAATCGGTCTGGCGCTCAGCCAGGTGGGAGAATTTTCCTTTATCTTATCCAAGGTCGGCATTAACCGCGGCATCTTTTCCGGCGATACCTATCAACTCTTCCTGGATGTTACCATTCTTACCATGGTGGGTACCCCACTGGTCATGGCCCTGGCTCCCAAGACTGCCGATCTACTCTTGCGGTTGCCCTGGCCCTCCCGGTTGAAATCCGGTTCTTATTTGGTGAAACAGGCCGGGGAGCCAGAGGAGCGAGATCATCTGATCATTATCGGTTATGGTATCAATGGCCGGAATCTGGCCCGGGCCGCCAAAGTGGGGGGAGTGCCCTATGTAATTATTGAGATGAATCCGGAAACCGTAAAAGCTGAGCGGGCTCGGGGCGAACCGATCTTTTTTGGCGATGCCACCCAGGAAGAGATTCTCCAGGTGGCCAACATGAAAGAGGCGCGTATCGTAGTAGTGGCCATCAACGATCCGTCCGCCACCCGGCGTATAACTGCCATCACTCGCCAGCTAAACTCCAGCGTGCATATCATCGTCCGCACCCGCTATATCCAGGAAGTCCAGGCGTTATACGAACTGGGGGCCAATGAGGTGGTGCCCGAAGAATTTGAAACCTCGTTGGAAATTTTTGCGTTGGTATTGAAGAAATACCTGGTCCCCCGCGCCCAGATTGAAAAGTTGGTCACGGAAGTGCGGGCCAACTGTTATAAGGTTTTGCGCGGTTTTTCTGATGATATGGCCGCCTTTACCAATCTGAAACATTATCTGCATGATTATGAAATCACTACCGTCAGGTTAGGGGAAAAATCACCGTTAGCGGGAAAATCCTTGGCCCAGATTGATCTGCGCAAAAAATATGGCATTACTGTGCTGGCCATGCGGCGTCAGGCCCAGATGCTGGCCAACCCGGAACCGGATATGGAGTTGGCCGGCAACGATCTGCTGATCATCATGGCCTCGCCGCGTAATATCAGCGGCCACGGCTATTTATTTAAAAATCCGGACGAGGAGGAGTAATAATCCAGCCCATGAATCCTTTAATGATGATGTTGGGCGTCATGCTGGGTCTGAAACGGACCTGCCCCCGCTGCCGGAGAACTCAGCTTGTGGTAAGGGCTGATAAACATAAGACGGTGAAATGTAAATTTTGCGGGGCGGCTATCCCACCGCCCAAACCCTGATCTTACCCTTGCTCTAAAACTGTCACAAGACGCGTCTACGCGGTATAGAAAGGCTGTCATAGGGCGCGTCCTACGCGCCCCCTAGGAAGACATCATGAGAAACATCCTTCTGATTGCCGGTTCCGATCCTAGTGCCGGGGCCGGGGTGCAACAGGATCTGAAGGTGACCACCCTGTTGGGGGCCTATGGCCTGACCGTGGTAACCGCCCTGACCGTGCAGGACACTAGCGGTGTGCAGGCCGTGCATCCAGTAGCCGCTCCGGTAGTCGCGGCGCAACTGGAAGCGGTGCTCAGAGACCTCCGGGTGGACGCGGTAAAAATCGGCATGCTGGCCAACGAGGACATTGTCCGGGTGGTAGCTGCCCTACTGCGCCAGTTTGAAATCTCGACCATTATTTTGGACCCGGTGCTGGCCGCCAGTGACGGCAGCCCGTTACTGACACCGGCCGGGATAGAGGCCCTAAAACAGGAATTGCTGCCCCTGGCCACCCTGATTACCCCCAACCTGGCCGAAGCCGCGCTGCTTACCGGACTGGATGTGACGGAGGTGACTGGTATGGAAGCCGCGGCCCAGGCTCTGCATCAACAAGGCGCTCGTTATGCGCTGGTTACCGGCGGGCATTTGCCTGGGGAGCCGGTAGATGTCCTCTTTGATGGGGTCAATTGTTACCGTTTAGCTGGCGTTCGCCGAATTCAACCGCATACCCATGGCAGCGGCTGCGCCCTGGCCACGGCCCTGGCTACCTTGCTGGCCCAGGCGCGGGCCTTGCCGGAGGCGGTCAATCAGGCCCGGGCATTGGTGGCCGAGGCGATCCGTTATGGACTGCCGTTGGGGAAGGGGAGGGGGCCGGTCAATCCATATGCACCATTTGCTCGGGAACTGGACCGTTACCAGGTGCTGCAGCAACTGGCAAGTGCGGTCGCCCGGCTGCAAACCGGCGGCATCGAATCTTTGATTCCCGAGGTCCAGAGCAACCTTGGTTATGCCACCCTCTATGCGGCAGGCCCTCAGGATGTCGCAGCCTTTCCGGGGCGTATTTTGAAAGGCCCCCAGGGTCTGATCATTCCCCGCGCCCCAGAGTTCGGGGCCTCCAGTCATATTGCCGCGGTCATCCTGACCGCCTTGCGCACCCATCCCCAGCTTCGGGCGGCGATGAATATTCGCTTTTTTGAAGAACTGGAGCGGCTGGCGCCGTTGCTGCATTTTAAGGTGGCCAGCTTTGACCGGTCCGACGAACCCCTTGATATCAAAGCTAAAGAAGGCAGTACCCTGGCCTGGGGGGTGGCCACCGTCTTAAAATCGGCGGAACCGCCGCCGGACCTGATCTATGACCGCGGCGAGTGGGGCAAGGAACCGATGATCCGGGTTCTAGGCCCGGATCCGAACACCGTCGCCGAGAAGGTCCTGGCCCTGAACCAAGCCCTACAGGCCGCGGGGGCGATCAGGTGAGGTTGTTTTTCTCGTATCCCTCCTCGTTGCCCAAGTTGTACTTGGGCACGTAATCAGATCCAGGTGCGGGTCAGTTTCATATTGATATCGACGCTGCGGGCGGCGTGGGTTAAGGCTCCGACTGAGATCAGGTTAACTCCGGTGGCCGCCACTTGGGGCAGGCGCTCCAGGGTCATGCCCCCTGAGGCCTCGAGCTCTACCCGGCCCTGGGCCACTTGTACCGCCTGGGCCAGGGTGGCGTCAGCCATATTATCGAGCAGCACGATATCGGCCCCGGCGGCGATGGCTTCCTTGAGACCGGGCAGATCAGCCACTTCCACTTCAATCTTGAGGGTATGGGGAACCGCGCCCCGGGCGAGCTGCAGGGCCTGGGTAATGCCCCCGGCCGCGGCAATATGGTTGTCTTTGATCAGCACCCCGTCAAACAGACCGAAGCGATGGTTGGTGGCGCCGCCCAAGCGCACGGCATATTTTTCCAAGATCCGCCAGCCCGGCGTGGTCTTGCGGGTATCGACGATATGTACCGGATAGGATTGCACCGTTTCGACAAAACGCCGGGTATGAGTGGCGATGCCCGACAGCCGCATGACAAAATTGAGGGCTACCCGCTCCCCCATGAGGATGAGGCCAACCGGACCGGTCACGGTGGCCAAAGTGGTACCGCGGGTCACCTGAGCCCCCTCCTGAACCTGCGTCTGAAAATTCAGGGTCGCACCCAGGCGAGTAAATACCGCATCGGCTACCGGCAAACCCGCCACGATTAAATCCTCTTTAGCCCGCATCTGGGCCTCGGCCTGCAATTGCGGGTCGATGGTGGCCTGAGTGGTCAGGTCCCCCGGTCCCAGATCTTCTTCAAGGGCCAGGTCAATGAGACGCTGAACTACCAGCGGCATAGGGTTTAGGCTGGGAGTCATCTTTAAGAAGGAATTTTCTGGCCCGGCGGAGGACTTTGATCCTGACCCAACAAGCCCAAGATTCCCAAGGCATGTTGGCTGATAAAACCGCACTGTTTACAAATGACCACCACCATGGGCACCGATGGCCCTTCGCGGACCGGTTCTTCCCCTGCGGTCTGCAGGGTTGGATTAAAGAAGCCATCTAAAATGATAAACGACTGGTGGCCGCAGCGGGGACAGGGAAGTTTAGCTTGCCGCGCTTCGAGGGCCTTGATAATCTTGTCTTTTAGTTCCTTGGATAACGCTTGCATGCCCAAATCAAGAAAATAAGACTCTTCCGGCGCGGTTCTAGTCCTGGCGCGGACCGCTTCCCCTGACCGTCAGCCGGTGTCAATGCAGGGCTCAAAGCCAGGTGGGACGCTAGGCTAAAGTAGATTTCTGGCAGTCCTCGCGCCACAGACAATCCATTATCCGGCAGTCGGTGATTTTTTTGAAACACGGAGAATGACCTTCTTTCTCCTGAATCGCATGGATAAGGTCTTCCTTTCTGAGACGCGAATAATTCTTCACCCCAAAATTGCGGGCCATTTGCCGGATGCTTTTTAAGTTCATTTCCTGACTCCTAAGCATAAATACTTAATGATTAATTGAACTTATCAACTAAAAGCGGAAGACCTCACGGCATCTTATTTAACTCCCGGGGTTGTAATATTAGGCTTGCGGTGGCCGCCCCAGATTAGGCCATCAACTCTCGGATCTTGTCTCGATGGCTGCGGAGTTTGGCCAATTTTTCGCTCCACAGATGGACTTTTTCTTTTTCCCGATCTACCACGGCCTCCGGGGCCTTGGCCAGGAAATCTTCGTTGGCCAATTTTTTCTGGGCCACGGTCAGATCTTTACTTAATTTCTCCATTTCCTTGGCCAGACGGCGATCTTCTTCAGAAAAATCAATGACCCCGGCCAGTGGCAGATAGATTTCCACGGTATCGACAATGGCTTTGGCCGCGGCCTGGGGCGGCTGGCCGGAAAATTCTATATGTAGCTCCCCCAGGCGGGCCAGCAGCTCCAGGGAATGGCGGTGGGTGCGCAAAATCCGCAGGGATACTGGTTGCGGGGTAAATAGATCTACCGCGACGCGGCTGGTTAAAGGCACATTCATTTCGGCCCGAAGATTGCGGATGGCAATAATCACCTCCATTACCAACCCCATCTCGGCCTCGGCATCTAGGTTAATCAACTCCGGACGGCTTTGGGGGAAAGGCGCCACCATGATGTTCCCCTGACTGCCGGGGAGTTTATGCCAGATTTCTTCGGTAACAAACGGCATAAAGGGATGCAGCAGGCGCAGGATGGTGCCCAACACTTCTACTAAGAACTTTTGGGTATGGCGACGGAGAGCCGGATCAGCGCTTTCCATTAGGGCCGGTTTAATCAGTTCCAGGTACCAATCGCAAAATTCGTGCCAGGTAAATTGATAGACCAGGTGCGCGGCCTGGTCAAATTTATAACTGTCCAGGGCCTCGGTCACTCCCTGGATGACTCGTTGCAAGCGACTGATTATCCAGGATTCTTCAATGCTTAGGGGTAAGGTGTCGGAGCGGGCCGCCTCCGGGTCATAACCCTCTAAATTCATCAGGGTAAAGCGGCTGGCATTCCAGACCTTATTTACAAAATTGCGGTAGCCGATAATGCGGTCCTCGGAGAGTAGGACATCCCGACCCATAGCCGCAAACGCGGCCAGGGAAAAGCGGAAGGCATCCGTGCCATATTTATCCATAACTTCCAAAGGGTCAATGATATTACCCTTGGATTTGCTCATTTTTTGGCCCTCCGCATCCCGGACCAAGGCGTGGATGTAAACCTCCCGGAAGGGCACCTGGTGCATGAAGTGCAGTCCCATCATCATCATCCGGGCCACCCAAAAGAACAGGATGTCAAAGGCGGTGATGAGCACGCTGGTGGGATAAAAACGCTGTAGCTCCGGGGTTTGCTGCGGCCACCCTAAAGTGGAGAAAGGCCATAGCGCCGACGAAAACCAGGTGTCCAGGACATCGGTTTCGGGCTCTAGATCCGTCCCCTGGCAATGAGGACAGGACTCGGGTGTGGTGCGGGCCACAATTAACTGGTGGCACTGTCTGCAGGTCCAGGCCGGGATCCGATGTCCCCACCAGATCTGGCGAGAGATACACCAGTCCCGGATGTTATGCAGCCATTCAAAAAAGGTTTTTTCCCACATCTGGGGAATAATCACCGTACGGCCTTCCTGGACCGCGGCGATCGCGGCCGCGGCCAGAGGTTTGACGGCCACAAACCATTGCTTGGAGAACATCGGTTCGACGATGGCCCCGCACCGATAACAGTGACCGACGCTATGTACATATTTTTCGATTTTTTCTAACAGGCCGTCAGCCTTGAGGTCTTTGACGATCTTCTCCCGACAGGCAAAGCGGTCCATGCCTTCATATTTGCCCGCGGCTTCTGTCATCCGACCCTGTTCATCGATTACCTGGATAGCCGGTAGCTGATGCCGTTTAGCGATTTCAAAGTCATTCAGATCATGCGCCGGGGTTACCTTCAAGGCCCCGGTGCCGAACTCACTATTGACATAACTATCGGCAATTAAAGGAATCTTGCGAGCCAGGATGGGCAACACCAGGGTGGCCCCGTGATATTTTTGATAGCGCTGATCCTCGGGATTGACCGCTACCGCAGTATCGCCCAGCAGGGTTTCGGGGCGGGTGGTAGCGACCGTCAGAGAACCCTCTTTACCGGCCAGCGGATATTTAATGTAATAGAGATGGCCTTCCTTGGTCTCGTGTTCCACTTCCAGATCGGCCAGGGCGGTCTGACAGCGCGGACACCAGTTGATGATATAGTCGTCTTTATAAATCAAACCCTCTTCAAACAGTTGGACAAAGACCTCGCGCACGGCCGTGGATAGCCCCTCGTCCATGGTAAAGCGTTCCCGGCTCCAATCGCAGGAACAGCCCAAGCGCTTGAGCTGCGAAATAATCCGCCCCCCGGATTCGGCTTTCCATTTCCAGACCCGGGCAATAAAGGCCTCCCGGCCCAGGGTGTGGCGATCCTGACCCTCAGCAGCCAGCATCTTCTCTACGACATTCTGGGTAGCGATGCCGGCGTGATCTGTACCCGGCATCCAGAGCACGTTATAACCTTGCATGCGCTTAAAGCGGACCAGAATATCTTGCATGGTATTATTCAGGGCATGGCCCATATGTAAGGAGCCGGTAATATTGGGAGGCGGAATGACAATACTGAAGGACGGTCGGCTGGTTTCGACCTCCGCCCGAAATAATCCTTGTTCTTCCCAATGCTTATACCATCGATCTTCAATGTCTTCAGGATGATAGACCTTATCTAATAATTCTATCATAGACTACTCCTGGTCCACGGGTGGCCCAGTCCTTGGTCCCTTGCAGTATATTTGACACCTTTACCGGTTAGCACCGTTTATCACCGGCATATTATACCATAAAAAAAAGGGATTAGTTACTAATCCCTGAAGTGATGGCAATCATAACCCTGCTGATGATCAGGGGGCGTCTTCCAGACTCTGCTTCAAGGCCTCAATCTCCCTATTGATTATCTTTTCCGCGATGGGCGGGAAAAGTTCCCGGCAGACTCTTTCCGCTACTTCCTGGATAACCCCAGCCACAATTTCTTGTAAACGCTGGTCATCAAAACGGGCTACCACCATTTGTATTAATTGCTCGACGCTATGGGCTTCGACCACCTGCGCCAAAGGTTCGCTAACTGCGGTGGCTGTTTCAGTTTCGCTGGCTGATGGAGCCGGAACCGTCGTCGCCGGTTCCTCGGCTTTGGCCAGAGAAGGTTGATCCCACTCGGTTTCCGGCCGCGCGGACTCCAGATTCTCCGTCTCATCCGGCCTTAAGGCCTCTAAATTTATAGAATCTAGAGCCGCGAGTTCAGGGGGCAGTTCGATTAAAGTTTCTACATTCCCTTCAGCTGCGGGCGATATGTTTTTGCCAGGGGAAATCACCTCGGTTAATTCAATGATTTCTTCTTCACTCTCTGGATCAGAACTTTTGACCGCAGGATGCTTTTTGCCCGGTGCTGAAGTCATTTGCCAAGCCTTTATTTTTGCTGATCGCCATCTAACTTATTATCGGGAGTACCACATTGTTGCCCACCTGTCAAGTTATTTCTATGACTTGGGTCAGTAGTAGATAAAAAGTCGGGTTGAATTTTGGTTTTTTCTAACTAATTTGTAGGACTTGACCAGTATCAGTTATCTTTGTTTACCACTGTTCCACAAGGGGAGATCCGGGATCAGGGGTGGGGCTGTTTGCCCAGGAACCCGGATTTCGATCAGGCCCCCGGCCTCCAGGCGTAAATAGCGGTCAGCCAGGGAACGAAAAGTTTCCAGACCGGGGCCGGTCAGCACTACCGCGCCTCGCTGCTGCTCCCGGTAATCCCTGAGCAGCATCAGAATTAAACGATTATTTTCTGGTATGGTGGGCCCGGCCCCAGGCGCGGCCAGGATTAGCTCCGGTTCCACAAGGAAGGCTCGGGCCCACAGCCCCCGGAAATAAATATCGGCCGGGAGTTCCGGTGGGTAACAGGAAAAATAAGGCGTCAACCCCAGGGTCTCGATCAGCTCGGAGTTATCCTTAATGATCTCGCTCATGTTCCGTTGCTGAAAATAACGTCCCGGCAAGGTGATATTTTCCAACAGCGTCAGGCGATGGAGGAGCACCTGGCCGGGGGCCAGATAAGCCAGGCGGCGGCGCTGTTGGTAAAGGTCATCTCGCGCCGCACGGGCGATATCCAGACCCCAAAGCCAAACCCGACCCCGGACCGGAAACTGCAAGCTCGCGGCTAGCGACAAGAGCTGCGGCGCGGCGGCAAGCTCCAGGCCCTCCAGGAGAAGAAATTCTTTTAACCCCAAGGCCAGACTTAACGGACAGGGCCAGTTTGCGGGATGCTCGGATAAAATTACCTGGTCCAGTACCAAGCTATGTTGAATCAGGATTGCCGGTTCGGACCGCGCAGCATGGTTCTTCATAAGTAAAAAACAGTGCTTAAAAAGGCGTCTATGGCCCCGCAGAGGAGAAGCGTCAATACCGCGCCTTGGGAAGTCTGACGGACCACCGTGCCTAAATGCTTCTGGGCCTTTAAACCGTAATGCAGGGAGACGGTAGCGATCATCATGCCAAACAGCAGGACCTTGGCCAAGCCGACGATCAGATCAGGCCATCCCAACGCATTCAGCAATGACAGCCAGAATCCTTGCCAATAAATCTCGGCGAATATTTGGGCGAATACAAATCCGCCCAACACTGCGGTTATGCTAGACAAAATATATAAAGATAGCATACTAATGGTAATTCCCCAAAATCGGGGTACGCCCAGGAACCGCAGGGGATCGATGCCCATGAGCTGCAAAGCCGCTAGCTCCTGGTTTACGACCATGATACCGATTTCCACGATAATAGCCGTGCCGGAGCGTAGCAGGACAAAAAAGGCGGTAAGCACCGGCCCCACTTCGCGAATAACGATCAAAACCAGCAGTTGGCCAATGAATTCTTCCCCCTGAAATTCGATTAGCTTCGGAGTCGTATGAACGATCACTAACAGTCCCAGGATTAGGGCCGCGATACCTACCACTATGCTGCCTTGAACGCCGGTGAAGTAAATCTGCCGCGCCGTTTCTCGCAGGATTACCGGAAAACCCACCGGTCTGACCAAGCTGGCCAACAAGAGGCGGTAAAATAGCGCAAAGGTGTCCAAGAACGTCGTCATCTGACTCATGGCAATGCCCCGATCGGCAGTCGGGCCGTAAAGCTCAGCCCGCCCGCGTCCCGTGGCTTAATGCTGAAATCTCCGTGGTGTTGGCGAAAAATAGCCGCGGCTAGAGTCACCCCCCAATGGACCGGCGGGGCCGCGCTAGTTTGAAAAGGCGCTAGTAATGTCTGGATTTCAGCCTCTGATTTTGGTGGCCCCGAAAAGCTCAGGGTAATTTCCACCTGGTTCGATGCTGGCTGGCGGGTCTGGATGACTAACTCACCGCCTGCGGCCAGTTCCTGTCGGGCATAGTCCAATAGATAAAGCCAGGCCTGATCGAGGTCCCGCTGACAGCCCCAGATCGCCGGCAAGATCTCAAATCCCTTGCTGATTTTGACCTCAGGGGCGAGAGTCGGGGCGATGAGATTCAAGGCCCGGTTCAGATTAGGGATCAGGTTGATATAGTCCCATACCGCTTCCGGGGGTTCCAGAAAATGCCCTAAGTCCTGGAGATAAGTGTCCAGAGTCTGCAGGTTGGTAGCCAACGCCGTCCATTTGGCAGGTGAGAACCGCTTATACGGGCTTTCCAGTTGCTTCCGGACGACTCGCATCTCCTCCCTTTGGGCCGCGGTCAAGGAGGGCAGAGACTCATAAACTTTCAACAGGTTGAGCAGGCTCTGGTAACTTTCCTGTACTTCGCCCTGCAGTTCCTGGCAGGTCCGGCTCTGCATTTTCAGGGTCGGGATAATTTTACCAGCTACTCGCCCTTGGCAGGCCTGGCCCTCGGCCCCGACTAATTGCTGGCTAACTTTAGCGATGGTCTGGGCCAGGCGCATCAGCACCCGGCGCAGGTAGTTAACCTCAACCTGACCCTGGGGATCAACCTGTTCCACATTATCATGCCACAACTCCAGATTTGTGGTCTGCCCGGTTTCCAGAGTATAGGCCACGCGGCTGAGGTGATTTAATGGTTGGGTCAACTTCTTGGTCCAGAAATAGACCACCCCAAAGGCCAGCAGGCCGGAAATCAGCAGACTTAGCATAATTTCCAGCCCGACGGTATTGCGGATCTTACTCTGCTCCTGGCTCTGAAAGAGCAACATGCGGCGCATGCTGTCCACGTCAATGCCGATTTTGGCAACCCCCCAATAGATCGCTCCCAACTCGGGCAAAGGAATATAGAGGGGAAAATAGCGCAGCAGCATTTCCCCTTCCTGTTTCGGGCCCCGGTTGACCGCTCCCAACAGGTCTTCCCTGACTATCCTTTGGGTATTGATGGATTCGAGCAATTGCCTTTCCGAGCCGGTAAATTTTTTCAAACCCCGCAGCGGTCCGGGCATCGGCTCCAATTCCGGTTCTTCCCGACGATAGTACCAATAAGTTAGATGTCGGCCTTCGGCATCAGATACCGCATGGATAAGTTCAATTCCTTCGATGACCTCATTAAAAGTGACTTTTTCCCATAACAGCCGCATAACCCGCTGGTCAATCTGTTGCTCGCCCCCTGGCTCCACATTCAACAGCTCACTCAGATGGGAAAATTCCAGTACCAAGAGCCGGGCAATGGTTGTCGCTTCATTGGCTTTTTGTTCCTCGATCGTTCTGATGGTGCGTTCCATCAGGTCTTTCAGGGTGAAATGGAGCAAGGGAAAAAATAACAGAATCACTACTAGATATATAAGGAAGGCGGTGCCGCCGAGCGCCATCAAACGGTGACGCAGGGAGTTCCGAGAGAAGGGCGGTGAGCCAAGCATGTTATTCTGTCCTTAACAACTCTTTGAGCTCAACACTGGCGGCGGTCAGGGCGGCCTCCGGTGAGCTTTGGCCATATAACGCCTCAAAAAGGTGTTCTTCGAGAATATTATTTACCAGACGACTCTGGGGTCGAGGACGCAACCGGACCTCTTCGGAAGCAAAAATTTGCTGATAGACCTGCCAGACATCCGTACCTTTGACTTTTTCTAAGGCACCCGCCAAGGCCGGAATCTGTCCTTTGTTTTTCGCGGCCAGCACCTGAACCGGCTCCGCGGCCACCAGTTGAATAAACCTGGCCGCGGTCTCCCTGATCTCGGGATTGGTAATGGCAAATTGATTTATCCCCCAGCCAAACGAGCCTACATTAGAATACCGGTTAGAATGGCCGCTTTGACAGGGAATCGGAGCTACGCCGATCTGGCTCAGATCGGTGAGTGTTCCTGGCCCGACTTTATCGCCGTGCCGAATCATTTCTTTGAGGTCCTGCATCCGGGTATTCCAGTTGATCATGAACAGCGTTTTACCCTGATAAAAAGCCCGGCGCAGACTTTGGGGGGCCTCGAAATTTTTTAAGTCCTCCACACTAGGAGTTAAACTACCTGACATGGCGCAAATTTCTCGCAAGGCTGCGATGCCGGCGTTCAAGATCTCCGGTTCATGCAGCACCAATTGCCCCCGACGGTTCAGGATGTCCCCGCCAAAGCCCCAGAGAATGGGATAGAAGTCATTGTTAAAATTGGTCACGTGAAAGATTAAACCATATTTCAGTCCTGGTTCCTGAGGGAGAATTTTCCGACACACGGCCTTTAATTCGGTCCAATTTCGGGGCGGAGCCAGGTGGTAACGTTTCAATAAGTCCTGCCGATAGAACAGAATGTTACCTTTTATGGAGGTCGGGACTGCCATCAACTCCTCGACTAACTGGCCGTTACTTTGAGGCACCGGGACCGAAAAGGCCTGAGCCACGGCCGGCACCAGAGCCTCTTTGGAGTAGATGCCGGTCCGCTCTAGCTCGTACAGCCAGCCACTCTTGGCATAGCGATGGACCCAGGGCGCATCTAATAAAAGCACGGTGGGAATTTTGCTGGCCGTGGACAGGGCCAAGACAAACGGCTCATATTCCAACAGTCTGCCCGGCACGAATAATCCCTTAAAACGGCGATCAAAATTTTGATAAAGCGGGTCGGTCCGTGCCAACTGGCGAATAAGATCTTGGGTCAGTCCGTCGAAGGTGTAGATTATCGTCTTCCGCGACCCGATATCGGTGGGAGTTTCACAACCTATTACGCAGAAGACGATCAGCAGAAACAACCGAAACATTTGGTCAGCACTGAACTTCAGAAATTTTTACCGCTGGGAGGAACTCGGATAAGTTATCCGGCCTCGACTGAGGTTCGTTCGTCATGTAAAATAATAATTATAAACTAAAACTTACCACTAAAACCTATAACTAAAACTAAGCAGACCGTTTGGCAATCAAAAACTTGTAACGTTCCCAGTACTTTTCCCGATTCAAAGGCAACCATCAGCAAGGTCTGGTCTCTCAGGAGCCCTCCGGCCATTTCGCCGGCCACCAGACCCAGGCCGCTGACCAGATTCCACAGCCCCATAAACACGCCACTACAGGCACTGGGGGCCAAACTCATGGTTAAGTAGGAAATCCCGACGTTATAAAGCCCCCGAGCCAGACCCAAGAGCCACAAAGAACCAAGGCCCAGGCTCAGCGCCGGTCGGAAAGAGGTCAGACTGAGCAGGCCAAAAGCCAAGCTGCTCAGGATCAGACCAAGGGCCAGGATGGTCTTGGCTCCGAAGTGGCGCCACTGCCCTAAAAGCAGATGACCGCCGATCATGCCGATTATTATCCCATAGGAGATATAAATCCCGAACCTGGTGGTTTCGGCTACCGGCAGCCGCAATACCTCGCCGCCATAAGAGGTCAGAATAAAGGTCTGGATGGCCAAGAACATCACCGAGGCCCACAGGAAGACAAAAAAAATCAAGGCCTGGCTATTGCTCCCCAGAAGTCGCAGGGTGGGCCACAGGCGGGATAAGCTGGGCAAGGGGGTCGGAGTCGCGGCGGTGCGCCTCTCAATCCCCCAGGTCCCCCAGAGGCTGATCAATAAGGCCAGGATGGTGACGATGCCAAAGACCTCATCCAGCCAGGCCGGGTTATATAGCGGCAGCAGATGGTGCAATAAGGAGGACCCGACAATAAACCCGGCCAGGGTCATGATCCACACCAGGGTAAGCGCCGACCCGCGCTCGGCCTCGGGAATCTGGTCCACCAGCAAGGCATTGATGGCCGTGGCCGACACCGTGGTGCCGATGCCAAACAGGGAAAACAGCAACACTCCCTGGTTAAGAACTATCCAGCTCTGAGGCTCCAGGGCCAGGGACCGGGCCCAGATCGGGAAAAAGGGCATGACGATCAGGGACAGCGCCATCCCTCCCCAAATATAGGGCAGGCGACGCCACCCCCAAATCGACCGGGTATCAGAGAAATAACCGGCTACCAGACCGATAGGCGTCATAACGTGCTGGAAGGCAAAGCTAAAGGTGACCAGCGAGGCCGATACCTGAAGTTCCACAATCAATACTCGATTGAGAACATTGGCCAGCAGCACCACTAATAATGAAGTGGCGAAGCGCACCAGCCCTAATTTCAGCACTAGAGGAGAGATTGACATTTAGTTATCTAATAATTTGTAAAGAATGGGGTTTTTAAAGCCTCGGTTGACCTGAGCTGACTCCCCTGTTAGGGTAAGGCGATCCGCTGGCTCGCCCCTACGGAACGCCTAAACTATGAAAAGATAGAACCCGTTCTCTGGTTAAAAATCATTGCATCTGTCTGTAGAGCGATAGATAGGCCTCTACCATTTGGTCCAAAGAAAAACGCTGAATTACATGTTCCCGACAACGGTAAGGGTCGATCTCGGCTAATTGGCGGCAATGGTCCTTCAGTTCCTCATAGTTTTGGACCACAAAACCGGTTTCGCCCTGGACCACGACTTCAGCGACCGCGCCGCGCTCATAGGCTAGTACTGGCGTGCCACAAGCCATAGACTCTAATAGGACCAGACCAAAGGCCTCGTCAACCTCCAGGGGCAACACCAGGCCGTGCGCCCGGCCTAGCAGGTCCACCTTCTGAGCAAAATCGGCCGGGCCTAAATAGATAATGCGCTGACCGTCCACCTGGGGCCGGATCTGCTGATCAAAATAAGGCCGATCCGGGCCGAAAACCGGCCCGGCGATCAGCAGTCGCCGACCCAGAACTTGAGCCAGACGGATGGCGGTGTGTAAACCTTTGTCAGGGTAAATGCGCCCCAGAAACAATAAGAAATCCTGTTTGGCGGCTTGAAAAGTATAGTCCTTGACGTTCAGGCCATGTGGAATGAGATGTCGCCGCGGGTGGTCTAGGAGTTGCCGGTATTGAAAGTCACTGACCGCCACCAGGTGGACCTGGGGAAAATGCAGCAGATAATCGCGTTTGATTGGGGTTAAAGGCGTATGCAAAGTAATCGCCAGGGGAGCCGGAGCCGGACCCGCGGCCCAAAAACCCGCGGCGTTTTCCAGGTGGGAATGGATTACCTGGGGCGGCTTACTGTGCAACTGTGCCCAAGCATAAGAGATATGTAAGTTTTCCGAAAATTTATCCGGGGGCCAAAAGGCTTCCGGGTAGGGGCCTTGATGGGGCAAAGGGAGAGTCGAATCACCCGCACAGAACAGCCGGACCTGATGTTCACGGGCCAGCAAACCGCGGATCAGCAGCGCTACCATCAGCTCCGTACCCCCATAGGTGCGGGGCGGCACCGGAATCCAGGGAGGAGCGATTTGGGCGATTTGCATGGGCAGCCTCAAAAATTTCCTAGGGCCTGAATTTCGGGGAGGGTGCGCAACGGCGGCAGCGCTACATCAGCCATCGGGACCTGAAGCCAGTCCGGCGGCTGCATGACCTGCGGCTGAGGCAGGGGAATATTTAGCACCGGCTCCGGTGCTAAGTCCGGCTGCCAGGTCAAGATCCCGGCCTCGCGCAGCACTTCGAGCAGGGTATGAAAGACGTTTCCAGCCATCTGATCCAGCCCGCGTTTTTGGGCAGTTGAATTAAGAGGGGCATGACGGTGATCCATCTGACCTAAATAGACTTGCATCAGGTGTTGCAGATCGTCGCTTCCGGGAACCAGATGCAGGCGATTCAGGGCAAAGGATAAGAGGATCAGAGTCTCTACGCCATAGCCGCTCTTAAACGGCACCGCGGTCCAAAATTTTAAGGTCCCGGCGATTTCACCAGAGAGCAGATAGAGCAATTTTTGTAGGGCTTGCACCCCAGGATGCGGGCACAGCGCCAGAAATGACCGGCAGATGGCATTGAGACGACCGCCACGCGGCCGCTGATAGACCACCTTGGCGGCTTCCACGGCCTTGAACCAGAGAATCCCCCCGACTGGGTCGATCACCCAGCGGGGATTAAAGTAGGGGGGACGGATATCGGCATCAATAAATTCTACCACCGTCCGTGCCTTACTGACCTGCTCCTCGGTCAACAGATGGTAGAGGAAAGCCCGCATCACCGCCCCTTTCCCTATCGGGGCTGATAGTTGATCGGGGGGTAACGACTTCCGCGCCGGGAATAACCGTATTTGTGGGCAGGAGTGGGCCAAACGCGCCAAGTTGCCGGGCCGTTGTCCGCCAAAGGCAATCCAGAACTGATCGATCAGCTTCCCATGAAGGGGTGCTAAGATAGCCAACAGACGGGCCAGATTAGCGGCTTCGCGGGCCGCACCCACCGGAAAGACCACGTGTACCGGCAGCTCTTCATGCTGCTTAATATGGAGCAGTTCTTCCAGGCTCAGGCTCCCGGATTGTAATAGACTCAGAGACGGCAACCTGGCGGCTCGCCCCCACTGGGCCGGGTTAATCAATGTTGGGACCGCGTTCAAAGCTGGCCCTCCATTGCGTGTCGGGCCGGGGCCGCGACCTCCGGCCGGGCCAGCCAGGATTGCAGTTGCTGCCAGTCCGATACCATGTCTAGATAGGTCGCCAGAACCGGTGGAGAGGGCTGGCTTGCCGCCTGGAACAGGGCCAGGTTTTCCAGGGTATGTAGGGCTGCCTGCGGCTGTCCCTTAGCCAGATATTCCAGGGCTAACAGGGTATGGCTGTGGCAGGCCCGGTCTTCTAAGTCATCCTCCAAAAAATTACCCGGATAGGGCTTGAGTTGTTGGGCGGTGATTGACGCCAGGCCCGGCTGCGGCGCGGGTTCCCGTAACTTTCGCCGGGTATAAAGAAAGCGGGCCAGATCCTGGCGGAGTCGCAGCCAGTCGGGATGCGGTTTCTCGGGTGGCAGATGAATAACCGCCAGAGTATTGTCCAGGAAAAATGGGATCTTGAAAAGGCGGGCATTGAGCACGTAATCGATGTCCTCTCCCCGACTAATCGCGGGATCAAAAGGCAATTGCCGGAATAGCTGGGCACTAAGCGCTAAATTGCCGCCCAAGGCCAGCGGCGTAGGTTTAAGCCGGGGGCCGGACAGGATCAGGTCTTTAAAAGCCATGTTCATCCAGCGGATTTTGGGCCAATAAACCGTCCAGGGCGCGGTAGGCTCAGGCACCAAGACACTGCCGTCCCGGTTCTGATAGATCCCGGCCAGACCAAATACCGGATGCTTCTGGGACAGGAGCGCGAAATCTTCCGCAATCTTATCTAAAAAATCGGGGTCAGCGATGATTTCATCATCATCCAGGCTGATCAGGACCTCGGCTGCCCAGATATTGGCCAGAATCAGGGTCAGGTTGCGGACCTGGGAATAGCCGGATAAGGACAGCAGGCCAGCCAGGTGCCCCACCCCCTGGATGTGGAGAATATCCTGCAAAGCCCGTAACTGAGCCGCGCCAAACATAACTACGGGGTAGGGGAGGGGGGGAGATTGTATGATCTCCTGGAGTTGAGCTGCCACCGGGGCCTCAAGCTGGGGGGCCGTAACCGCAGCCACTACCACTACCTGGACCGCGTCCGACACCAGGGGACTCAGGCTGTCCAGGGTCCGTCTGAGAGTCCCTCGAGTATGCAGCGGGGTCGGATGGTCGTAGATGACTTCTCCCGGCCCGGTTCCCGAGGGATGGGTCCAAAAAGTGGGAATAGCAATACAGTAGCGCATGGTTTTGACAAGGTTATCTTTTCAGATTAGCTGAGTCAAGGGGATTATGTCGTGGGGCATCTTGCGATTTGTTAACCGATCTGCTAAGTTACCTCAGATCGGGCGCTAGCTCGCTTTTCAGCTTTATTAAATTATTCCGATCAAGAAAGGCTTCTCCCCCATGTCTGAGTGGATTTCCGAAATCAAAGATCATGTTTATCTGGTCACCGGCAGTGCTGGTTTTATTGGTTATCATATCAGTCACTATCTCCTATCCCAGGGTGGCCAGGTGATCGGCCTGGACAATTACAATGATTACTATTCACCCCGTCTGAAACAGGATCGGGACCAACAATTAAGGCAATTTCCAAAGTTTACTTCCATCAATGCCGATCTCACCGATCTGGCTAGTGTGGATCAGCTTTTCCAGATCTATCAACCTAAGAAAATCTGTCATTTAGCCGCCCAGGCGGGGGTCCGTTATTCCCTTATCAATCCCTTTGCTTACCAGAAAGCCAATCTAGAGGGCTTTCTTAATCTCTTGGAACTCTGTAAAGGTTATGCGGTGGAACGCCTGGTCTATGCCTCCAGTTCCAGCGTTTACGGGGGCCTGACCGAACTGCCCTACCGCGAAGAGCAGCGCGTCGACACCCCCATCAGCTTATATGCCGCCACCAAAAAGGCCAATGAACTGATGGCCCATGTCTATTCCCATCTTTTTGGTTTGCCGACGGTGGGATTGCGGTTTTTTACGGTCTACGGTCCCTGGGGGCGGCCGGATATGGCCATGTGGCTTTTTACTGAGGCGATGCTGGCCGGTCAACCCATTAAGGTCTTTAACTACGGAAACATGAGGCGTGACTTTACTTACATCGACGACATTGTCCAGGGAGTGGTGGCGGCCTTATTAGTTCCAGGACTAGAACCCTATGAAATCTTCAACCTCGGCAACCATCAGGCGGAAGAGCTAAACAAGGTCATCACCCTGTTGGAAAAGGAACTTAACGTCAAGGCAACCCCTAACCTCCTGCCTATTCAACCCGGAGATGTGCCGGCCACTTTTGCCGAAATCAGCCGGGCCCAGACCAAGTTGGCCTTTCAACCCACCACCCCGATCGAAATTGGCATCCCCAGATTTGTGCAATGGTATCTGGATTACCATAAATCATCCGAATGTTAACATATTGTAACAGTGAAGTTTCATAATTAAAACAATTTGTCAATTGTTTTAATTGTTAATCATGTAACATTAATTTTTGTTGACATTTTATAAATTATATAATAAAAAATGAACTGCCATAGGATTCACCTGGCGGGTTTGGAATCTATGGTCTGCTTCCAGTCGGATTACACCAAATCACTAAATTTGGGCCGCAGCTTTTCCAGGGACGGGGGAGCCCAAGGGGTAGGCCATTTCAAACCCGCCGCATTATTGGGCTACGCTTGCATCGCCCCCCGCCTCCTTAAATTCATTTTAATCTAATAGTTAATGGCCAAATAAATTTTAAAACTATGTCAAAAAAAATTGACAATGAGTTGTTGATTATAGTAATGTCAATTTTAGTTCATTTTATAAAACATTGATTAAATTCATTTCTTAACAAAGAAATCATTAACCCGCTTTATCTTTATGCGTGACCGCCGGGGTAAACCTGCGGTAAAGGACTACTGCACTCCTGAATATTTCGGGAGCTTATGGTCATGACCCCCAGCGCCATCAAAAGATTTTGGGCCGATTGGCGTCAGAGGTTGCCTTATCGGCGTTACCTCGACTTTGAGGACCGCCCCCGACGCTTGCGAGCCCAATTCTTTAGTCTGCTGACCTTAACCAGCGGCGGTTTTTACCTGTACTGGCTAGGGGGGCAAGCTTATCAGACGGGAGAGCTTCAGGCCTATGTCTTTTTGGCGGCCGAGCTCCTGGCCTATTTCTTATTGTTGCCCCTGGCGTTTGATGTCTGGCACCTGCGTTGCCATCGCCCCGATGGCTTGAGAGGCCGGTGCAATTATTCGGTTGACGTCTTTATTACCTGTTGTGGCGAACCGTTACCCATCATACAGACTACCCTGTTAGCGGTTAAGAAACTTAACTATGAATCCTACCAGGTTTATGTGTTAGATGACCGCGGCCTGCCGGCGGTGGCGACCGTGGCCCAATCTCTGGGCTTCCATTATTATTCCCGCCCCCTGCAAGGCGTCCCATTACTTAATAATAAAAGTGGCAACCTTAACTTTGGGCTGGGCCTCAGTCAGGGGGAGATTGTCCTGGTCTTAGATGCCGATCAGGTGCCCCAACCTGACATTATCCGCCGCATGATCGGCTTTTTTAACTTTCCCCGCATTGCTTATGTTCAGAGTCAGCAGAGCTTTTTCCTTCCCGATGACGATCCCTTTTTCAACCGGGATGAAATCTTTTATGAAACCATCCAATTAAGCAATGATCAGGCCAATGCCGTGATCTCCTGTGGTTCCGGAGTCCTTTATCGGCGTCAGGCCCTGGAAGAAATCGGTGGTTTTATCACCTGGAATATTGTCGAGGATGTGACTACCTCTTATGAATTGCTGAGCCGGGGTTGGAAAGGCATCTATTTCCCTTACATTCTGTCCCGCGGTCTAGCTCCCGAGACCCTGGCCGGGGTGTGGCGGCAACGGTTTCAGTGGTGTCTGGACACTATGCGGCTGTTTTTCTGGGACAACCCCTTGTTGAAAAGAGGCCTGAACCTAAGGCAACGCCTTCATTTCCTGGTGCTCATGATCACCTACCTGATCAGTGGCGTGGTATTGCCCATCTTTTATCTCATGCCCCTTTATTGCTATTACTCGGGCATCTCTTTTCTATATGACCAGGGATGGCATTTCTTAGTGATGCGAGGCGCCTATCTGATCCTAACCATCTGGAGCTTCCGATACCTGTTCTTTAAAAAAGCCGCTTTAAAACAATTTAAGATGCTTTGTGGATTATTTCCGGTCTATGCCCTGGCCACCCTGGCGGCCCTGTGGTATCCACCGGGACGTAAGCCTAGATACCGGGTTAACAATGTAACCCCTTGGAAAGAGACCTCGAGCGCCGTCTACCTTTTGCCCCATCTGAGCTTAATCCTCCTGCACCTGACTTTGCCATTTATCTCGATGTATTCTGGTTGGGCTTCCCTCCGACTGATTGCGACCAACGCGCTGTTTTCGGCCTTTACCATCTGGGTCCTGGGAGAGATGGTAATCTTGGGTCTCCAGAAACCGCAATGGAGTAGCAGTACAGATCCACGATTGGTGTATGGGTTTGAATCTTAGGCTAATCTGGCTGGCGGGCATTGCCCTGTTTCTGGGTCTGTTGTTCTGCCTGATCTGGCAGCAAGACCCGGATTTCTGGCGGTCCTCGCACACCTTGTATCAATCAGCCCAGTCTGCCACCCAACAAGGGGACCTGAAACTGGCCCTGAGTCTGGCTGAAAAGGCCTATAAACGGGAGCCCACCAATGCCGGCTATGGCACCTTCTTGGGCTGGCTTTATCTGAAAGCCGGACAACCGCACGAGGCCCTGACCGTCTTTCGCCAGGTCTGGTCCCGCCAACCTAGCGCTACTGATAGTCTTAAAGGTCAGGCCCAGGCCTTGGAACAACTCGGTAACACTCCGGCCGCCTTGACTCTGTTGGATACTTATCTTGCTACCCACCCTGACGATGTCCACGTCCTGCAGTTTGCCGCGGATTTTGCCGGCCACCAACGGCTCCATCGGGCCCAGGCCTTAGATTATTACCGTCGCCTTTATCAGCTTAATTCCCGTGATCCCTTGGTGCGACGGCAACTCCTGGATCTGCTGGTCGCTGAGGCCCATTATGAAGAGGCCATTCCCCTCCAAGAAGCTGAAGTTGCTGATTTTCCAGACAATCCTCAGGCCTTGCATCAACTGGCCCTCCTCCATTACTGGAAGCGGGATTACCAGGCCGCAGTGCCGATTTATCAGCGTTTATTAGAGATCGAAGCCGACAACCAGGCCCTCCGTCTGGAAGCGGCCCAGGTTGCGGATGCGGCCCAGGATCTGGACCAGGCGATTCACCATTATTTGCAGTTGTATGCTCAGGAAAACGGCAAAGAAGAACACGCCCTGGCCCTGGCCCGCCTCTGGTCGCAGAAAGGCAATCATGCCGAAGCCGCGGCGGTGTTGGCTCCTTTGATGCGAGATCACCCTGACCTTGAACAGCAGCGCTGGTATGCCTTGGAACTGTTGTTGGCCGGGAATCACTCCCAAGCCCTGAAGGCCTATCGGGCCGCCTGGGAGGCCGGAGACACGCACCAGGAGACCATCTTCAATCTGGCCCGGCTTTATGCCGAAAAACGGCAATTTACTAAAGCCGCGGAAATGTGGGAAGAAGCTGAACGGCGCCAGTTAATCAGAGGTGAACAGCGTTGGGAGGCGGCCTTAACCTTCTCCTATGCGCATCGTTATCGCCAGGCCATCAAGATTTTGGCCCCGGTGGATCGTCGTCGGCATCCCCAGGTGCAGTTGTTTCTAGGACAGATGCACTTCTACCAGAAGGATTGGAAGCAGGCCGCAAATTATTATCAGGCTTATCTGGAAGACCACCCCCAAGATCTGAACGTGCGGGTGCAACTGGCCGAGATGCTGTCTTATGAGCCAGGTACGTTGGAAGAGTCGGCCCGCCAATATGAGGAAGCCTTAAAGATTAACGACGATGTCCGCTTGCGTCTGAAACGGGCTGCAGTCTTGATGCAATTGGCCCAAGAATGGAGCACCGACCGGCAAAAAACAAAGCGGAATCTGGCCCCCCAAAAATGGGCCGCGGCCGCAGCTGAATTACGGCATTGTTCGGCTAGTTCCGACGACCCGGAAGTCCTAGTTCAACAGGCCCGTCTTAATCTTTGGTTAGGAGATCTGGATCAGGCCTTGGCTGGCTATGAGAAATATCTGCGTCAGGTGCCAAATGATCGCTCGGCCCGCCTGGAACAGGCCCGGGTCCTGGTCTATCTGCAACGCGGCCCCGAGGCCTTGGAAATATTACGCCGAATACCTCCCCAACAGCCGGGGGCGGAGACTCTACTAGACCAGCCTGGAGATCGGGACCTGGTGATGGTCGCTATTGAAGCTAACCTGGCGATCCAGAACTGGGCGGAGGCCAACCGCTGGGCCTTAAAATTATACTGCGGTCAATTCCCCGACAAGGGCCGGGTTGCGCATGACTGGGGAGAAGCCCTGAAATGGTCGCAGGCAGAAAATCCCGCGCCACCGGAAAAGCAACCATCATCACTCAACTTGGAGGAACGGACCTGGGTAGCCCGCGCCTTATGCCATCTTCCTGACCTTGAGAACCAGCCGGCGTTGATCAGAGAGGCGGTAGAGCTGTTAATCGACAACCTGTACACCAAAGGCATCACCCGCAGCCGCCATTACCATGCTACTTTGCTGATGCTGGCCTATTTAATGCCCCGCTTGACGCACTACGATGATCTGGCTGGCCTGGTTTACCGCATTCCGGGGATAAAGGTCGGTTCTCCGGAATACATTGCCTCCATCAGTTTTTTCACCGGCAAATTGGGCCGCCACGGCGGTAAACTCGATTATCTCCTCAACGTGCTGGAGGAGCGCCGGCGACATTATCGTCCCCGCAACCCCGCGGATTTAATCTACCTGGCCGGACTGGCCAGCGAATTGGGGGATCGACGCAGTGCCGATTATTATTATCGTCGGGCCGTGGCATTGCGTCCGGACGATCAGCGACTGGCCGCCCTCAAAATGCAGAATCTGATGGTCATGCAAGACTTTGGCCAGGTGCTGAAAGTGCTGGAATCCCAGCCCCAGGATGCGGCGACGATCTTGGAGACCGCGAAGATCTATCTGTATCGGCGGCAGTATGAGGGCGCCATCGCAGTGCTGAACAATTTCCCCGCCGCTGATCCCCAGCGGCCCCAAGCCCTGCTGATGCTGGCGCAAGCCTATCGCAGCCAGGGCGATTATCCACAGGCCCTGCAGACCCTGGAGCAATTGGCGGCCCAAGGCTATCAGGAGATAAAAAATCCCCACTCTGACACTTTAAAAAAAGAGGATAATAGTAGCAACCCTCTCTTAACTAATGGGGAGTTTAAAGGGATTTCTTCGGATGATATCCTGATGGAAAAGGCGCAAACCCTGGAAGCCATGGCTGACCAGGGGGCGGCCCGCACCGCCTATGCAGAAATTATCCGTCAGACCCAGAATCCCCAGACCGCTTGCGTGGCCCAGGCCCGCTTGGCCCGCGTCAATGGCAACTGGTCGAGGGCCTATGAACAACTGGCCGCCGCCCTGCAACAAGCCCCCCAAGACCGCCAGCTTTTGAATGAACTGGAAGATATCCGCCAACGAATGCGACCCCAGGTCGGCGCCCGCAATTTTCCCTATGGCCGCGGGGAACGCCGCCCTGAAGAATTACTGCGACCTTGGCAATTTTGCCGGTTTGACCGGGAACCGGCGGTGGGATTTACCAGTTCGATATTCAGCCTGGGTCTATCATTACACCCCAATCCGGTGCTGCTGCCCGAATATTCCTGGACTAGCGATAGTAATAATTTTTATGTCCATAACCTCCGCCTTTCTGGAAGTTTTTGGCTTACCAAGGTGTTGCCGGTAAAGGTTGCTGCAGGATATCGTCACTATAAGCAAAAGGATAGTATTTTGCATCGGGCCGAAGTCATAGTGGGACTGGGTCCGGTAACCTTAAGGGATCGGGTAGGGATTAGCGCGGAACTTATCGGGAGGCGTTATTGGAAGCGCACTGACCGGGTGATCGTCGAAAAGATAGTTGGGCCTGGTTCCATAATCGATGTCTTTCATGAAACGACAGACCGAGATGACCGCAACCGCCTGTTGGGCACGGTAGCAGTTAATTTTCCTGTAACCCACAACACTGACGCCAGTTTAAAATATTCTCGCCTGGACTTGTTCGACCAAGAGGCGCACTTATATCCCCGCCTTTACCAGTCAGTGCTAGATCTGGAAAAGTCTCGACTTACTACTTTACATCAGGTGGAGATATCTTATAAACATCAGTTCCGTCCGGGTCTGGAATGGCGGGGCAACTTGGGGGGTGCATATTTTTCGGACCATAACCGGCGTCTGACTCTGTATCAAGGCCTGGCCTGGCAGGCAGTGCGCCAACCCCGGATGAATTTAGCACTCACCCCGCATTTCTATATGGCAGCTTATCGCCAGGAGCGGGAAGCCTATTTCAGCCCTGGAACTTACCGGGCCCTGGGTCTGGGATTAGATTTTGATCGGCAGATGTTTCGCTTGCCTACACTTATACTGCAAGTAACGGGCCAGGCAGTAGGGCAGCACTCGGAGTGGGGCCCGGCCCTGCAAGGCCTGGCCGCTTTAGAATGGGAGCCAGTCCAGAATTTTTATGCCGGGGCTCACTGGTTTTATTTTCGCGAATGGGTCGATAATTATCGCTTAATGAGTTTCGGGGCAGCATTGCGATGGCATTTTTAAGGAAAATGTCTTCTTTGACCTGGCTTTTGTTGGTGGGTATTATGGTTAGTGGCTGTGCCGAAGTCAAGCAGCCCTACCCGGCAGGGCCGGAGATCGAAAACGCCCAACAACTAGCGGTAACCCGGCATCCCTTTAAGACCTGGAATCTGGCCCGCACCTCTCGGGTATTCATCAAGCTACTTCTTACCACCCCTCAGACCCAAGGTCGCACCTATCCTTTTCTGGGCTTTGACTGGTGGGTAACTGAAACCGGCAAGGCCATAATAGATAATGTCTGGTCTCCCTCTCCCGCTGACGACGCGGGATTGCAACAAGGCGATATTATCCTGGCGGTGAATAACTGGCCCTTACCTCTTTGGGTCAGGGACTGGGAGTCATTTTCTGATCATCTCAGAGACATAATTCCAAGCCTGTTCCCCGGGATAAAACTATATTTGAGGAACTCTCCCCAAACTATACGTTCTCTGTTAATGCTACCCGGAGAATTATTATATTCGCTAGTACTAGATGTTCGTTGTCTCCGTCAGGAATCAGAAGGGTTTTACAAAACCGGTCCCGTCTGTTTATTGATTCAACGGGGTAGGGAAAAAACCGAATTTACTCTTTACCCCTTGCAACTCCCCGCAGATTACGGCATAGTGATCTCGACTGGGAATAAAATCAATGCCTTTGCGGCTCCGGGCAGGATTGTTCTAACCCAGCGCATGATTGATCTCTGCCGCAGCGATGACGAACTGGCTTTTATTATCGGCCATGAATTGGCCCACCAGATCAAATGTCATCTAGCCAGAAGCACCGGCCAAAAGGTTTTTAGTGCATCCCTTACTGGAGTGATAAGTTTTTTTTCCGGCTGGTTTATCAGTCAGAATTTACAGAATTGGCAATATTATGGCGAACTTGATCCTGGTGAATTACTAAAAGACACGGTTTATAGCGTCTATTCTCGAGAGGATGAAAGGGAGGCTGATACATACGGTCTCTGGTACGCTTACCAGGCAGGATATGATATTGATCAAGCCCTAAATTTATTAGAACGCTTAGCGGCTGTAGTAAATGACCCTTTTGAACGGACCTATTTTCTAGACTCGCATCCGGCACCCTTGGAGCGCCTGGCCCGGCTGAAAAAGATTGCCCAGTATTTTAAGGCGGGGCGGGCCGCCGAGGTCTTTTTGCAGTCACCTGACCTGGGAATCGTACCGGTAGAAGTTGATTGATTCAAACGCCGGCCAAAACTCCTAAATAGTGTCCATCCGGAAACTCCATAATTTCCTCTCCCCGCTGGCGGGGAGAGAGTTAGGGTGAGGGGTAAAAATTATTAATTTCCAAAGCTTAATCATCCTCACCCTGATTCTCTCCCTCAAGGGAGAGGAAAGATCTAAGGTTTCCAAACGAATTGAATTTGCGGAAAAAATCATGGTATTTTATTTGAAGCGATTATCTAGCTATTTTTTTTCGGAGGGAAGAAAGAAATTCATTCCAAAAAGCTGCGTTAAACTAATAATTTTTGGGTTCTTGATAGCGTGCTGCTCTCTGGTCGTCTGGATGGCTCCCAGCCGTGCACAAGAAGCTGATTATAGCGATCTTTGCCAGGAGTTAAAACAATCCGGGTTTAAAACGGAGTACTCCGGCCTAGTTTACGGTGTCCCGTTCGTGGAAATCAAGATACCCGAAGGCTTTTCCATCACCCGCTTCTGTCGCCATATCCCCAGCTTTAGCCGCGATTTCGATCGCTGCCGGAATAGAATCGCTTTTTTCAATGCCCTCCATCCCTCTTATATCAAGACTCGCACCCGAGAACCTTTCTCCATCGAAAGCCAGACCCTGAAGGTCCCTTTAAATCTCTACCAAATGCCGGAGATTTTCCCAGCTTATGACAAAACCCTGGTACAGTACAATAAATACCTGCTGGTAGATATTGGCAAGGGCTTTCTGGGTTTTTACCAGAAAGGTGAACTCAAGCGAGTCTTTCCGATTTCCGCCGGAGCGCCGGGCAAAAAGACCCCGTTAATCAACTTTGAGATCAAGGACAAGTTCCAGAACCATTGGTCCACCATTTACGAGTCCTGGATGCCGTGGGCTCTGCTAATCGAACGGCCTTACTACATTCACGGCGGGGCCCTCCCGGGCGTCGACGATTCCGCTGGCTGCGTCCGATTATTCACGCATCATGCCCAGGAATTGTTTCACATGGTAGATATAGCCACCCCAGGCCGCATCGTTTGCAGTCCCAAAACAGACCACATTTATCCAGCCCCCTTCTGCCGTTAAAGGTCTGTAACCGTTCACCCTAGGCCTTGAAGCCGGCAATTTTTTGGGGAAAATTGCATTTTTGACTTGTACGCATGTGAATAATGTGTTACTCATCTTCTACAGTCATTGGCCAAAAATCAAGGATAACTAGTTGAAATTACGTTCTCAGAGGCTGCATTTGGGAAAAATGCGGTGCCAACAAAATAACTATATACGAGATGATATCCTTGATATAAAAAGTTTAAAGTGGCATTATTGCGGTGACTCAATCGAGGAGGCGCCGTATGTTTGTCCGGGTCAAAGGCACCGCATGTTTGTGCGAGTCAAAGGCAAGGAATTGTCGAAAATCACCGTGAGGGCAAACGCACCGTGCAACGCGTCTTGGCGACCCTGGGACGAGTGGACCGTTTGACTGCCAGGGGCGGCATTGATGCCCTGCTGAAATCCCTGAGCCGATTTGCC
>MUKC01000109.1 GCA_002049795.1 Desulfobacca sp. 4484_104
TATTCAATGCCTTTCCTCCAATACTCATAATTTAACCTTGTTTAATCGGAATTCCCTTTTGGTTATTAAAGGTTAGAGCAGGTCTGATGTCTGATCATAGTTATGATAAACTTCGAGATGGTCGAGCCGGACGCCGCCCTCAGTTAGTAGCCTTGCTAGTTTTTATCCGTAAACTCCCCGCCCCTGGTGGGAGGGGCTTGGGGGAGGGGGACTTAGATTTTTAGGCATTGAGAGCCTGCAATATTTTTTTACCCCTTACCCCATCGAAGGGGAAAAGAACAACGAGTTTCCAGATGCACACTCGCTAAGCTGCGGCAAAGGCTTTGACCGAAAAAAATTTATGGTATCATAAAAATTTAGGTTTTAACTGACACCCCAGAGGTGAGACGGGATGAGCTCCAAATTCGAGATAATACCCTTTGAGGTCTTTCTCAAGCTGGTCAACAATTTCTCTGATGAGCTGTTGGAACTGGGTCAATTTATTGTCCATGATTCTTTGGATCAGGAACGTGATACCGAGCGTCTCTATGCCCGTCTGATGTATGCCTCCAAGTTGGTAGAAGATCTGCTTGACTATCATGGGGCCAAGAACAACCTGAGCTGGTATAAATATCGGGAGCTGGTGGCCTCGGTGCTGAATTTTTCGTCGGCGTCGTTCACCATGAAGCATATTATCAGCCGCATGGAATTTTATGAGATCGGGCAAGAGCTGGCTTTTTTAAGTGCGAGTTATAAGGTGCACGGCTTCTTGTTCACCAGTCTGGCCCGCCTCTGTCAGGAGCTGCTGGCAGAGGCGCGGCGCCTGGGGCTCAATATTCCTCCCTTTGCGCTCAAGCGCGAGCGCTTTTCAAATCTGTCTTCCGACCAGTTGCTGGAATCAGATATTGCCGATCAGGATCTACTGGAAGAAAAAAAGAATATCGTGCGGATCACCACTGCTTACTTAAATATTTCCAAGGAATTCGAAGCCCTGGGATTTTATAAACAGATCCCCGCGGCGGGGTTGAGCACCATCATTCCTTCAAAGGCCAATGAAGAGCTGCTGCGCAAGTATGAGATGGCCATCCACAATTTGCAGTCTTCTTTTGATACCTATGTCGGTCGCCATACGCATGGACCGGAGAGCCACCAACTCAAGCGTCTGCGGGACCATATTTCCATTGCGCTGCACCTCTTGGAACTGGGCGGCCGTCTGTCGCATTTTTATGAACGCCATATCTACGACGTCGGCCATAAAGATTTCTACCGCCAGATTCAGGGGGTGCTCATGGAATTAGTAGATCAGGATCGCCTAGTGGATGCCATTGTAAATTATGCTATTTTCTATTGCAATGAATATTTGGCCAAAGGCAAAGGCCTGTCTCAGGAGTTGCTTAATCATTATATCCAGCGCTCGGAAATCACCGTGGGGGTCCCCGTGAAACTAGGATTCCATTGTCGTCCCTGCATGTTAGTGGCGAAAATCGTCCAGCATTATGGCGGCCAGGTGGAAATGGTAGTGGGAGAAGATCGGTTTGATGCCAGCTCCATTCTCGAACTCCAATGGGCCGGAGGCAAGGTGCACCGGGAAAATCTATCCCAGGTAATTTTCTCCGGCGATGACCCTGTCACTACCCTGCGGCATTTTGGGCAGAACCATCCATGAGCTATAATTATTGTCCGGCGCTTCCTGATGTCGTTGGTTGTCGGTCCTAAGGCCCTTCCGAGATGGCCTTTTTGACCTCGGTAAAATCTAAATGGCTCTGCGCCGCCGGGGGGCGGCTTTCCAGTTGTTCAATTTCCTGCTGCACCAGTTGGCGGTCGAGATTGTCATCTTCGTGGATAAGCTGGCAATATTCCTCGTACAGTTCTTGTTTTAGCTCCGGGGATAACAGATCGATCTGGCCTTGCTCCTCTTCCAGTCCTAGGATATTGTCCAAGATATAAAAATAGATGGCCCGCGCCTCAGACAGTCGGCCGCTCTGAGAGAGACGGTCGGCATGGGTCTGCGCCTGGCGCAACTTATCCTCAATTTTGGCGATGGCCGGAGCAGGGGAATCAGTGATTTCCGCCATGATCTGATCAATGCTTTCCAGAATATCTTCTAATTCTGGGTTTTCTTGCTTCAGAATTTCTCTAACTTCCGGAACCCGGTCGGCCAACTCAAGGATTATACGCACCAGCTCAGCTTTTGAATATTGCTTCAATCTTTCCTTGATTGCAGAGCGAAGCAAAAAGCTATCCGGCTCGTTAACCCAGGCCCATAAAACCGCCAGGGCATAAGGCGACCAGGCCTCCCCTTCCCAGGGGTAGGGATAATTATATTTTAATTGGCCATTTTCGATAAGGACTTCGATCTGAAAGCCATTATTAGCCAAAATTCCCGCTTGAAGTCGATCTGGCAGGCGGTAGCGATAACGCACCTGATTTTTTTCCACCAACTCCTGCGCCAGGGCCATATTTTCCGGTGTTCCCAAACTGCGCACGGTGTCGCTGTCTAATTCTTCCCAACGCATTGTTTTCCTCTTATAATTTCCTTAACCTGAGTAGATTTATATCCAGTTCCAGGGCAAAAGGCAAACGATAAATCGGCAATTGGAGAAATTTTTTCGGCAAATTCTCAAATTGAAATGGTGGCAAGGAGCCTATTTGGGAACTTATTCCCGGAATTACTACCCTAAGGGCAGCGCAAAATATCGCTTAATGCTGCTGACTTGCTCGGAAAAGGTGGTTAAGGCGGGCTTCCAGTTCCTGACGCCAGTATTCCAGCCGCGGCCCCCGGTCGTCCACGGGAATGTACAGGGGTTCTCCAAAGATCAGGGTGATGGTACTGAAGGGGAGGGTTAACTCAAAACGGTCCCAACTATTGAAGGTGATTTTATGGCGGCTGGCCACGGCCAGCGGCAGGATCGGCGTCTGGGTCTCGCGGGCCAGCACCAGGGGACCTTTTTGGGCCACCCGGGCCGGGCCCCGGGAGCCATCGGCAATCAGACCGGCGCTGTGTCCCTGGCGGAGATAAGCGGCCATGCTTTTCAACGCCGACAGTCCCCCTTTTTGCCGGGAACCCCGGCACACAATAAACCCGAAACCTTGGGCGATGCGGCTGATCAGTTCGCCATCCCGGGAGGGGCTGGCCATCAACACCCCCTGGCGCTGTCGGAAATAATAGATCACATAACTGAGCTGACAATGCCAGATAGTGTAGATAATCGGCTTACCCTGGGCCAGCAGCTTGGTCTCCTGCTCGATACCGCGGGTGGTCTGACGGCAGGTTCCATATATGGCCCGCATTAGTAATACCCCCAGGCGGGGCAACAGGTTGTTCAACAACGGTGAGTTGATTCTCATGGAGGTTAAATAAGCGGGGAGGGATGCCGCAGTCGGATCCGCGCTACCCAAATCTCAATTTCAGGCCCCTGAACCTTTCTTGCGGTCGGAGCCCAGACGCTCGAGAATCTTGGCGGTATATTCCTCATGTTCCTCTAACCGCGGCGAAACTTTGCGCATCATATTCAATTTCATCACATAAAAGTTCAACCGCCGCATCTGTTTGAGTTTTTCCGCCTCATCAGGGAGATCGGCAACCAGATCCTGCAGACGCAAGATGTCCTTTTTTAATTCCACCTCCGGCGGCAGACAGTTGGCCATTTTTAAGATCTTGTAAGCCAGGCGTAATTCCGGTGGGATGTGACTTTCATCCGCCAGATTGAGGGGCTGCCCCTTGCCCACCAAATTGTCAAAAGCTCCCTCGGCCATGGCCTCCCGAATCCGATTTTCCGCAATCTTAGTGAAGATAAACAATGCTGGCCTCTTGATTTACCTTTTTCCAAAAAACAGCCGATATTTTTATGAATAACAAAATCGCCCTCAAAATAAAAGTTTTCTTTTGGGGGAGGATAGAGTTATCTCCTCACTCTTCTAAACCAGCTACAAGGAAAAATATGAAACTTTGGGGTCGCTGGCAATTAATCAAGGCCTTACCGGAAATGCCAGATCCGTCCAGGTTCCAGGAATTGTTGGGAATGCGGTTAAAGCTGCTGGATCGCTCATCAAAAAGTCTTTTTGTGACATTGAGGAATTAGGCACTGAAAAATTATTGAGTCAGTTAGACGAGGTGTCCGACCGTTTCAACCCCCAACTCAAGGCCCTGCAGGCCGAGCGTATAAAAACCGGTCTCTTTGAGGTAGTGGGCAAACATTTACAGAAGCAAAAGGCTTATCTAAATCGCAAAGAGGCCGAGCTCAAGGAAAGTATCCGGCTGTTATCTGATGGCCTGGCTACCTTGCTGGGGGAAAACGAAGCCTACCATGTGCGCATCCTGCTATTAGGGGATCGCTTAGTGGATATTTCCCGGCTGGATGATATTCGGCAGCTCAAGAAATCCTTGCAGGCCGAGGTGGTCCAACTAAAAAATAGCGTCTTTGAAAAACGTGATCAAGAAGCAGAACGTCTGTCCCAATATACCGCCCAGATTAAGCATTTAGAGAGTCAACTGCAGCAAGCCGTACAAGATGCCCAAAAAGATGCCATAATCGGCACTTATAACCGCTCCGCCTGGCAGCGTCATTTAAGCACCTGCGTGGATTATGCCGCGGCCCACCGCCATCCCTTTAATTTGGCCTTCCTGCGAGTGGATGAATTTCCCATGATCTTAGAGAATTTCGGGTCTAATATCGGCAATCGGGTGCTGGTGGCGCTTTATAAGGCTTGTGAGCAGGTCAGCCGTCCGACCGATTTCATTGGCCGTTATGCCGAGGAAACCTTTTCCATTATCTTTCCCGCGGATACCTTTCGCACGGTGCGCAAAAACCTGGACCGCTTAGTCCGGGAAATCGCCGCCACCCAGTACCAATTTACCTTTGCCGAGCAAACCTTCAACCTCCGCTTTACGGTCAGTGTCGGGTTGTGCCGGTATCACGCCGGTGACACCCGGGAAAGTATCTCTAACCGAGGATTAGCGGCCTTGCAACTTGCTGAAGAACAAGGGAAAAACCGCTGCTGCACCGAAAAAGCGCTAAAAAAATTAATCCCTTGAACTAGAGGCGCAACTCATTGCCCCCATCAAGGTCCCCTTATTGTTTATGAGGTTACACAGGGCCAACAACCCTAAATGCTGGGTTGAGCGGTCTTTTGCAGAGCCACTTGCAGTTTCTGCCAGAGATTCTTGAGCTCTTCGACCAGCAGCCCATCGGTATATTCCGGTAAGGTCTTGCCCGCCACCATGGCCTGGACAAAGACCGGGTCATAGGGCAGCCGTCCCAAGACCGGAAAATTGCGCTCCTCACAGAACTGTATCAACTCCTCGGTAATCTGCGGGTTGAGGTCACATTTATTGATCAGGGCGTAAGTCGGGATCTTAAAAAAGGCAGTCAGCCCCGCGGCCCGTTCCAGGTCGTGACGGCCCGAGACCGTCGGTTCGGTGACCAGCAGCACGGCATGGGCTCCGGTTAAGGAGGCGATCACCGGACAGCCGATCCCTGGGGGACCGTCCACCAGGATATAATCTTTCTTCTGGGCTTCGGCGATTTCCTGGGCCTTGCGGCGGACCACCGTGACCAGTTTTCCCGAATTTTCTGCGGCAATGTGCAAGCGGGCATGGACCATCGGTCCGAACCGGGTGTCGGAGACGAAATAATCCCCGTCCACGGTTTCCAGGAAATCAATCGCTTGTGCCGGGCAGAAATGAACACAGACTTTACAGCCTTCACAGGAAAACGGGTCCACCTGAAAATCTGGGGTAATGGCGTCGAACCGGCATAATTCCAGGCACTCGCCGCACTGGGTACAGCGTTCTGGGTCGATCTGGGCTTCATGCCCCCCTGAAAATTGGTAAGACTCGTTAATAGTGGGAGCCAGCAGGAGATGCAGGTCTGCGGCATCGACGTCGCAATCGCACACTACCAGCGACTCCCCTAAGGCTGTCAGGGCGGCAGTAATCGAGGTTTTGCCAGTCCCGCCTTTACCGCTTAAGATTACCAGTTCCCTCATGATCCTTGCCGCCTCCCCGAAATTTGCTCAAACAGAGCTAGCATCTGCTCCTTAAATCCTGGAATCGCCTTGACCAGCAGTTGCCCGCGGGAATAGGCTGCGGCTACCGGCCGGGAATAAGGCAAGGATAGCAGCACCGGGATAGCCTCCTGCGCGCAGTAGTTCTTGACCTCGGCGGTCCCGATATCCGAACGGTTAATGAGCACGCCCATGGGCAGCTTCATGGTCCGGACCGTCTCCACCGCCAGTTTCAGGTCATGGAAACCAAAGGGGGTCGGTTCGGTCACCAGTACCACATAGTCCGCGCCCTTCATGGCCGCGATGACCGGGCAGGAGGTGCCAGGGGGAGCATCAATGATTACCGTGCGACTATGGTCCATGCGGGCTTTAACCTCGCGGATCAACGGTGGGGCCATGGCTTCGCCCACCCGCAGGCGGCCATAGACACAATATACCCCTTCCTGGCTCAGGCCACTGTCGATCACTCCCAGTTCCCGGCTCCGTTCCCGCAAGGCCCCTGGCTCACAGACCAGATAGCAGCCTCCACAACTATGGCACATTTCGGGAAAAATCAGTACCGTCTGCTCCAGGGGGACAATAGCGCTGAACTGGCAGAGCTGGCCACAGGCGCCGCAGAAATTGCAGCGCTCCAGATCAACCTCGGGCACCAGGGCGGTAATGGTCTCATTCTGGCCCTGCACCAGAGGTAGAAACAGATGGGCATTAGGTTCCTCGACGTCGCAGTCGAGCAGCTGCGCCTGATTTCCTAAAGCCGCCGCCAGATTGACTGCCAGGGTAGTCTTACCAGTGCCGCCCTTACCGCTGGCGATAACAATTTTCATGAGATCCCGGCCTCATCAGTGGTCACAAACGTTAGGGCCGGTAACCAGAGTTTTATCAAAATATTGCTGGATTAACTCCTGAGGCGACAGCAGGGGCGCTCCAGTGATGACCTCGATGCCCTTCTGGTTGAACAACTCCTGAGCCTTGGCCCCCATACCCGCAGCAAAGATGTGGGTAGCCCCTAATTGCTCCATCCAGGCCGGCAAGACCCCGGGTTCATGAGGCGGCGGGGTGAGGATCTCCTGGTTTAAAACATCATGATTTTTGACCGTCACCAGGGCATATTGCTGGGCATGCCCGAAATGCTCGCTTAAGCGCCCATTTTCCAGGGGGATGGCAAATTTATGGGTCCCCGGCTCCCGCATCGGGGTTGGTTGCTCACTGGCCTCTTTATCCAGGATGTCGATGATTTTATCCACGATAGCGTTAAACGTATCCAGATACGGACTCTTTTTGAGTTTCAACAGCGGCATCTGCCCGGCGTCGCCAGCCTCGACAATATGGTAATCAAAGGGGAGACTTCCCAATAACAGCACATTCATCACCTGGGCGGTCTTTTCCCCGCCGCCTGATTTAAACAAGGGAATTTCTTCGCCGCATTTGGGACAGGTCAGAAAGCTCATGTTTTCAATCAGGCCCAGAATCTTCATGTTGACCTTGCGACAGAAATTGATCGACTTGCGCACGTCAGCCAGCGAAATTTCCTGGGGAGTGGTAACTATAATGGCCTGGGCTTCCGGTATAGTCTGAGCGACCGACAGGGGTTCATCACCGGTGCCCGGCGGCGAATCAATGATCAGGTAATCGAGCCGCCCCCATTCGACATCGGAGACGAACTGTTGGATCACCCGGTGCTTGAGGGGACCCCGCCAGATAACCGCGGAATCCCGGTTTTGCATCAGGGCTTCGATGGAGACCACTTTCAGGTTATCGGACAGATCGCCCGGCAGCACAAAACTGCCCTGGGTCAGGTCCAAGGCCTCCCTTAACCCTAACATCCTCAGCACATTGGGGCCGTGCAGGTCAACATCCATGATCCCGACCTTAAACCCCCGCCACGCCAGGGCTAAGGCCAGGGTTACCGCCACACTGCTTTTGCCCACGCCGCCCTTACCACTCATCACCAGCAATTTATGGCGAATCTGTTGCAGGACGTTGCGTACCTGGCGTTCCTCTTGTTGAGCCGCTTCGTCATGATTATGCTGGTGTCCACAGGTAGAGCAACTGCCGCCCCCCTGCTGATGAGAACAGTCATGCATTATGGTTAAATCCTCCTTAGTAAGTTCTTATTTTTTATTAGATTACTAATGTTGCCCAAAGTCAAGCCAAGGCTCCGGACTCATCGGAATAAAAACCCCAAAGGTCCAGGAAAAACCCTCATGACCCGTTGCGTCCGAGACAAGGCGGATTTAACCCCAGTGTTTTTTGACATTGGAACTCTGGGCAAAACTTATTTCCCCGCGTTTAAATCTTTCTATGGCCTGACGCACGGTGCTGTTGACATTGGTAGCGACCTGGATGCCAGCCGCCTGCAGGGTCTCAAAGGCATTGGGACCACAGTTACCGGTAAGCACGGTTTTGACTCGATTCTCGGCCACCAGGCGGGCGGCTTGAATCCCGGCCCCGTGGGCGGCATTAATATTGGGAGTGTTATCCAAAGCCTCCCAGTCCATGGTTTCCGGATCTACGATAACAAAGTATTTGGCCCGGCCAAAGCGAAGATCTACGGGTGAATCAAGACTTTTTTCGGTAGCGCTGACTGCGATCGTCTTCATGGTGCTCCTTAACTACTCCTTCCCTAACAGATTTTTTCCTAAATGGCGCGATTGTTTTGATTATATACCCCTGCGGCTGGTTTTAGCCCGCGTTTTTGAGGTATCGGACAGAGTCTTACGCCCCACGCCTCCCACCAGCCTGGTACCAGTTATCGCGCCATTTTCGATTTTTTATAATTGTTAATCATTACGGGCGTGAAGGTCAACCTCACGCCCGGATTAAGTTGGCGCTAAGGGTTTATGGTATATTTGAAACCCTAAGCCGCAATGCTTGAGCCGCTCAGGCTTTCCACTGCGGCTATCCGGTTCCGAATCTCCTTCAGTTCCTGGGTGAGCAGCTTTTCCTGAACCTGAAGATCGGCCAATTCTCCCTGTGGGTTTGAGTAAATCTGCGGTAAAGACCCGTATCCCGGCTGATTAGCCCTTAACGCCGGCGTTACATAACTGCTGCCCCAGAACCGCCGCCCTTGACCTCGGCCTAATCCTGGGCCGCGGCCCCGGCCGTTCTGGCGCTGATAACCACTTCGACAGTATCCTCTTCCTCTACCGGTTCCGGGGCCTTGTCCCCGCGGTCCGGTACCATCAAATTTGGGCATATCTTTAAACCTCCTAAATGTCAATATTTTTATTTAATAACTGCGGCCCCGGGATTTGCCACCCGCAGCTAGGCCCTGTCCGCGGCCAACCGCCCGGCTATTGCCTCTGCCTCTGGAGCCGGAAGCCGCTGACTTTGACCACCGACCGCCAAACCAGCGATTCCACCAGGACGATTGCCGGCCATCGGCTGGCGAGCGCGAGCCGTAATTATTCAACGGCGCGGCACCGCCGTACTCACCCGGTCTAAAACCTGCACCTTGACCCTGGCCGCCCCGGCCCTGTCCCTGACACCAGCCTGAACCTTGGCCGCGGCCAGCTCCTCTTGAACCACGACCACCTTTATTTTTACCGCCTCCTGGCATTATCCTTCTCCTTTATGTTTTTGTTTTAACCGTCCAGCGGCTAACCGAGCGCAACTCAATTCAACTCTTCTAAAC
>MUKC01000019.1 GCA_002049795.1 Desulfobacca sp. 4484_104
GGTTTGGAAAACAGCTTTATTAAGGCCCTGGCCATGCCCGATTTCATTTTTCCCACATAGGGAGATAATTGCTGTAAAGAGCTTTCTCTAGCATTAAAGGAACCCCGCCAAAGCCGCGCGTCAAGTTGATCAATCGATTCCTCTTCATTTAGCAAAAATAATTGTCTAGTTTCTTTAACATGAACCTCCCAAACATGATCAGCCTCTTGGGCTTTTTGAACTTGAAACAACTCAAGGATCAGCTTTGGTAGTTTAAGTGTATGTAATGTGTGAATAGGTGGATCAGGGTCAGCAAGTGTAGGAATTCGCCTTGGAAATAAAAAAATATCTGGTGCAGTCCGTAGCCTTCGGCTTGCTTCCTGACCAGGATATTTGGGACATGGCCGGGCTCGGGTGCCGCAAAGTAGATCTTTAAAAAATAATACATCTACAACTTTATTACGTCTGATACCAAGTTCTTATTCAAATGCAACAAACTCATGGCTTAATACATTGATTAAATTAAGTATTTCAACAGAAAACAGAAAACTAAAAACAGAAAACGGTATGACCAGTTCATTGGTCAGGCGGTTAATAATGGCATGTGCACCATGGGCCGGCTGATTTACGATAGCACCATCTAAATGGCACCACACGGCAAACTCTTTAGCCCATAACGGCCTTTCAGATATATTAATGCTATTACCCTCTCCCCCTTTTACCTCGATGGCAGTAAAGTAATCTGGATTTCTGGTAATGCAAACCGTGAAATCATAGCGCCTGGTTTTGCTGCTCTGGGTGAAATCAGTGATATAGGAGCGTTGTAATAAATTCTCCAAAACATCGTTCACCAATCCTTCTCTGCCGGTCTGCACGGCAGAATCAATGACCAGTACCTTTTTAAAAAATCATCCCTGTATTATCGCTTATCTGAGCCAAGTCAGGGCTGCGACGGCCCGAGCAAGCGAATGATGTCGTTGTAAAAAACCAGAAACATCAGCAGCAGGATGACCATCAGGCCGATGGATTGCGCCATTTCCCGATGTTTGAGGGTGACTGGTTTGCCGCGGACGGCCTCCAACAGGAAAAAGACTAGATGACCGCCATCCAGCATGGGGATGGGTAAGATGTTTAACAGGGCCAGGTTAACGCTGAGCACGGCCATGAAATGAACCAGATTGGCGACCCCCAATTCGGCCTGCTGCCCGGCCACCTGGGCAATCATAATCGGACCGCCTAAAGATTCCAGGGGAATCTGGCGGCTGATTAATTTAACCACACTGATGGTGGTGATCTCCAGAATGCGGGCGGTATGGGTTACGCCCTCCCAGAGGGCGACTACCGGGTTGACCCGTGCGACCACGCTTTTATCCGACACCGAGATGCCGATCATGACGGCTGAGACCTTTTCCCCGAAGACATTAGTAGTCTCCATGCGACGCGGAGTTATGGTGCGGCTAAAGGTTTCCTCACCGCGCTGAATGGTTAATTCAATCGGTTGTTCTCCGGAGTCCCGAATAAGCTGGGCCAATTCCTCCCACCGGGCTACTGGTTGCTGATCAACCTGTAAAACCCGATCACCGGGTTGCAGACCGGCCTGGGCCGCAGGCGAGCCCGGCTGAATATTGCCAATTTCCGTAGTAAAATAAGGCATTCCCGAAAAGGTGAAAACCAGGGTAAGAGCGACGATGGAGAATAATAGATTAAACATCGGACCGGCGGCGACGATGGCCACCCGCGGTCCCAGCGGTCGATGGCTGAAGGATTTCGGAATCAGTTCCGGGGGAATTTCCTCCCGGGGGTTTTCCCCCACCATCTTGACGTAACCGCCCAGCGGGATGACCGACAGACGGTAATCAGTTTCACCTACCTGCTTGTGCAATAATTTGGGGGGGAAGCCCAGAGAAAAGACCTCTACCCCCACGCCGTACCATTTGGCCACCAAAAAATGACCTAGCTCATGGACAAAGATCAAGATGCCGATGACCACGATCGTTGCCAGGATGGTTGACATTATGGCTCTACTCCCTCCTCACCTCAGGGGTGCAAATTAAGGCGTCGGCCCCTGATGGTGGTGATATTAAATTATGAGCAAACTCTCGGGCCCAGCGATCTACCCTAAGAACCTGGTCCAGGGAAGTTAAGGCCTGCGCCTGATGGGCCTTTAGGGTCTGGGCGATAATCTGGCAAATCCCCAGGAAGGGCAACTTTTCCGCTAGAAACGCGGCGACCGCCACTTCGTTAGCCGCATTTAGCACGGCCGGCGCAGTGCCCCCGGTGCGGGCCGCGGCAAAGGCCAAGCCTAAACTCGGAAACCGCTCCAGGTCCGGGGGTTCAAAGGTGAGTTGCCCGACTTGAAACAGATCCAGAGGTGGCAAATCTAGCGGCAACCGCCGCGGATAGGCCAGGGCATAAGCAATCGGCACCCGCATATCCGGAATCCCCAGTTGGGCAATCACCGAGCCGTCGATATACTCCACCAGGGAATGAATGATACTCTGGGGGTGGATGTGGACGGCAATCTGCTCCGGGGGCAACTGGAACAACATACTGGCCTCGATCACCTCCAAACCCTTATTCATCATGGTGGCGGAATCAACGGTGATCTTGGGCCCCATACTCCAATTGGGATGGTTCAGGGCCTGCGCCGGAGTGACGGTGGTCAACTGCTCCCGGGAGTGATGTAAGAACGGCCCCCCCGAGGCGGTCAACCATAGACGGCGGATATCTTGGGGCCGATGTCCCTGCAAGGATTGAAAAATGGCACTATGCTCGCTGTCAATCGGGATGATCGTTATCCCTTGCCGCCGGGCTGCGGCCATGACCAGGGGGCCGGCCATCACCAGGGTCTCTTTGTTGGCCAGGGCCACCGGGATGCCATGCTCCAGGGCCGCCAGGGTCGGTTGCAGGCCGACCGCGCCCACCATGGCCGAGACCACCAGGTGGTTTTGCGGATCAGTGGCCAGGGCCATGGCTCCCTCGGTACCCACCAGGATTTCCAGGCCATTCTGGTCAGGCAAAAGTTGGGCCAGGGCCGCGGCGCTATCAGCATCCTGGACTGAGACCCGGGCAGGCCGGAACCGGCTGATCTGCTCTGCTAACAACCGGACATTTTTCCCGGCCCCCAGACCGAGTACTGCAAATTCTTCCGGGTGTTGGGCCACTACTGCCAAGGCATTGCGGCCGATGGACCCGGTTGACCCCAGGATGGCTAGATTTTTCATTTTACCTCAGATAGGCTTGAAACCAGTCGGAAATCTGTCCTTCCGATTTTATCAAGCATGATTCTCTTATTTTGCCAGAGCCTCATTATTATAATGTTTTTCCGGTGCAGTTAAAAATAGCAGATGGCGTGCTTCATCAGGAAAAACAGCTTGATATAATAGACTCCCGCCGCGGCAAATAACAGGCTGTCCAGCCGGTCCAGCAGCCCGCCATGACCCGGCAGTAAGCTGCCGGTGTCTTTGATCTGGGCCCGCCGTTTGAGCATTGAAACAAACAAATCCCCTAATTGCCCGATCAAGGCCAGGATGAGCGCCAGTCCGAACAAAGTGGGAATATTGATACCATTCAGGAGCCAGCGGCCCACGGCCACCCCGACTACCAGGCTGGCAATCAGCCCGCCTAGCGAGCCCATCATGGTTTTGCCGGGGCTGACCGCGGGGTAAAGTTTGCGTTGGCCGAACCAGCGGCCCGCATAAAAAGCCCCGGTATCGTCGGCAAAGATCACTAAGAGCAACCATAACACCCAATATTGGCCACCCGGTAACACCCGTAGCCAGATAAAGTGGCCGAGCAGGAAAGGGACATAAACCAGTCCCAGACAACTCAGTCCCAATTCCGGCAATAACCCTGGAGAGTATTCAAAATTAAGCAGATAGAACAGGAAATAGACGAACAGACTGAGGATGAGCAGAAATATCGGCCAACTCTGGTGAAAGGCGCAAAAACTCCAGGTCAACAGCAACCCCAGCCCCAAACCCAGAACCTGCTGGGGCCATTCGATGTTAGGCAAGGCCAGGGCCAGATACTCCCAGTGGGCCAGGCCGCTGACCGCCAGCATGAGCAGGGCAAAACTGAGCCGGGACCCTTTCAGGAGAATGAGAAGCAGGATCGGAATGCCGATCAGCGCGGTAAGCCAACGTTGAAGCTGCAACATTACCTCCAGCGGGTCGGGCGGGCTTTAAAGTCAGGTTCTGGTGTGTAAATAACTTCCTTTCCCGGAACGCAGCTGCCAGGAACGAAATAATAGCCAGCCACCACAGCCGACGGCCAGCAACAGGGCAATGACCTGGGTCAAGGGCATACCGGCCACGATCACCGGACCGCGAAAATCACCGCGGAAAAATTCCACCACAAAGCGGATCAGCCCGGCTAAGGCCAGATAAGCGCAGGTCAACTGGCCAGCAAAACTCTTCCGCTTCCGCAGCCACAAGATAATGGCAAAATTACCGAAGGCCAGCAGCGATTCGTAAAGCTGCGTGGGATGAATGGGGATGCCCTGGGGAGCCAGAGTCTGCGGGTCGGTAAAGGTCACACACCAGAAGTAATCGCAGGGGCGGCCATAACAGCAACCGGCCATGAAGCAGCCGATGCGGCCGATCGCCTGCCCCAAGGGCGCGCCGACCGCCAGGATATCAAAGGTTCCCAAGATCGGCATCTGGTGTCGCCGCATATAAAAAATCGACACCATCACCGCCAGAATCACCCCGCCCTGGAAGGCCAGGCCGCCTTTCCAGAGCTTAACCATTTCCAGGGGATTATCCAGGAAATACGCGGGTGACATTAAGATATGTAACAATCGAGAACCGACCAGAGCGGCGACCACTATCCAGAAGCATAAATCATAAATCTGCTCGACCCGAACGCCCAGGCGTTTGGCCTCCCGACCGGCCATGCCGATGCCGCACAGGAAGGCCAGGGCCAGGCAAAAGCCATAGGTGAAGATCGATACCGGCCCTAGTTTAAACAGTATGGGATGCATTGCTAGCTTCCTCCGCGCCCCAAATGGCCAAAAACAGCAGGCCGGCGCCCAGGCAGACCAGACTATCCGCCACATTAAAGGCGGGCCAGTGGTATTGGCCAATATAAAAATCCAAAAAATCAATAATTTCCCCTAAACGCAGGCGGTCGATCAGATTGCCTAAAGCGCCCGCCATGATCAGACCGTAGCCGCTGGCGGCTAGCGCCTCAGTGTCGGGCAGCCGATAAAACAGGTAACCCAGGACGGCCAACACGATCAGCGTGGTACAGGTTAAAAATATACTGGTGAAGGCCTCCGGCCAGTTGGACAGCAGTCCAAAGGCCGCGCCGCGGTTGTGCACATGTACCAGATTAAAGAACTGGGGAATAACCACAATGGAGGCATAGCGCGGCAAGATCAGGCTGATTATGGCCTTGCTGAGCTGATCGACTACCACCCCCAAGGGAACGATCAAGAGCAGGAGGCGATACTTGAGAGAAATCGGCCTCGGGGCAGTGGCCATACTCAGACCTCCAGCACCTGGCGACAGCGAGCGCAGAGGGTGGGATGATCGGGGTCCTCGCCGGTAGTCCGGGAATAATACCAACAGCGTTCGCACTTCTGTCCCGAAGCCTTTTCCACTTTCATAGTAAGTCCGGTGATTTCTTGACTTTCCAGGCCAGACAAAACCTCGGGCCGGACCTCCAGCTCCGAAACCATGGTCAGGGTCAGCAATTCGGGAATGTGAGTCTGAAGCTGATCGTAGAGGGAACCAGTCGCCCCCAGGGTCACTCGGGCTTCCAGGGAGTTACCGATCAGCTTCACCCGCCGGGCCTCCTCCAGGGCGCGATAAATCTCTCCTCTGACCTTAAGCAAAATCTCCCATTTGCTCAACAACTCCTCGTCCGGATATCCGGGCTGGGGCTCGGGAAAGGCCGCCAGGTGGACGCTGGGCTCCCGGTCGCTGCCGGGCAGATAACCCCAAATTTCCTCGGCAGTAAACGACAGGATCGGGGCCATCAGCCGGATGAGACTGGTCAGCAGGTCATACATGGTGCTCTGAGCACTGCGTCGGGCCGGGGCATCGGCCCGCGACACATAGAGTCGATCTTTTAGAATATCCAAATACAGGGCAGATAATTCTACGGCGCAGAACTTATGCAGGCGATGGTAGGCCCGGTGGAATTCGAAGCGATCGTAGGCCTCCCGCACCCGCCGGATGAGCTGCGCCAGCCAGGACAAGGCCAGCCGGTCTAATTCTTCCCGCTCGGCCGCAGGCACTAGATACCGGTCGGGGTCAAAATCAAATAAGTTACCCAGCAAAAACCGGGCGGTGTTGCGGATGCGACGGTAGGCCTCAGTGAGCTGTTTGAGAATCGGATCGGAAAGCCGCACATCATCGCGATAATCCTCGGCCGCCACCCAAAGCCGCAGGATTTCCGCCCCAAAGCGTTGGATCACATCCTGGGGCGCAATGACATTGCCCAAGGATTTGGCCATCTTCTTGCCTTCGCCATCTACTGCAAAACCGTGGGTTAACACCCCCCGATACGGGGCCTGACCGCGGGTCGCCACCGCGGTTAACAGGGCGCTGTGGAACCAACCGCGATGTTGATCCGAGCCTTCCAAGTAAAGGTCAGCCGGAAACCGCAGACCGGGATTGGTCTCCAACACTGCGGCAAAACTGACCCCGGAATCGAACCAGACATCCAGGATATCGCTCTCTTTGTTAAATTCGGTGCCGCCGCACTGGGGGCAGCGGCTCCCGGCGGGCAGTAAGTCCGCGGCCTGGCGCTTAAACCAGGCATCGACCCCTTCCCGGGCAACCAAATCGATGATATTATCGATGATTTCCTGATCAAGCAGAATCCGGCCGCAATTCTGGCAATAGAAAGCGATGATCGGCACTCCCCAGGCCCGCTGCCGGGAAATACACCAGTCCGGGCGATTTTCGACCATGCCATAGATGCGCTCCCGCCCCCAACGCGGCACCCAGGTCACCTGATCAATGGCCTTGAGGGCCTTAGCCCGAAGATCATTATGGTCCATGGAGATGAACCACTGCTCGGTGGCCCGGAAGATGACCGGCTGCTTGCAACGCCAGCAATGCGGATAGCTATGGCTGATCTTTTCCATCCCCAAGAGCGCCCCCCGTTTTTTCAGGAGTTCAATGATATGGGGATTCGCCTCCCAGACCTGCTGACCGGCAAACTCCGCTATTTCGGGAAGAAAGCGGCCGTCATCGTCCACCGGGGAGTAGGTCTCCAACCCATAGCGCCGACCGCTGTCAAAGTCCTCCTGACCGTGGCCCGGGGCAATATGGACCAGCCCGGTACCGGCTTCGAGGGTTACATAATCGGCCAGGATCACCTGCGACTGACGATCAATCCAGGGGTGTTGGCAGATCAGCCCTTCCAGGCGGGTGGCCGGAATCCGCACTTTTTCCACGCCGGATAAACCCAAGCTCTGGAGCACCAGTTCGGCCAAGTCCACGGCTAAAATCAGGATTTCCTCGCCTACTTGCAGGGCAGCATACTCAAATTGGGGATTCAGGGCAATGGCCAGGTTGGCGGGCAGCGTCCAGGGGGTGGTAGTCCAAATTACCAGCGAGATCGGGCGGCCGGCCAGTTCCGGATAATCCGCCGCTAGATCAGATAATAAGGCAAACTTTACGAAGATCGACGGGGTTTCGTGGTCGTAATACTCGACTTCGGCTTCGGCCAGAGCGGTATGGCAGATGTTGCACCAATAGATCGGTTTTTTGCTGCGATAAATCGCCCCAGATAGAGCGATGCGCCCGTATTCCCGTATAATCCTGGCGACATAGTCATTGGTCATGGTCAGGTAGGGATGTTGCCAATCGCCCAGGACCCCCAGGCGGATAAACTCCCGGCGCTGAATATCCACAAACCGGAGGGCATATTCCCGGCAGCGCTGACGAATCTCGGGCCGCGCCAGTTGCAGCCCCTTGGCTTTGGTCTGTTTGTCAACCTCATGTTCAATCGGTAGTCCATGGCAGTCCCAGCCCGGCACATAGGGGCAATCAAAGCCGCTCATCTGGCGCGATTTAATGATGATGTCCTTCAGAATTTTATTCAGCGCATGGCCGACATGAATATGACCATTGGCATAGGGCGGGCCGTCATGGAGAATATAACGCGGCCGTCCCTGATTCCGGGCGCGCAGTTGCGCGTAAAGATCAATTTCTGCCCAGCGCCTTAAGATCTCGGGCTCCATCCGGGCCAGATTGGCCTTCATGGGGAACTTGGTCTGGGGCAGATTCAACGTAGCTTTGTAATCAATGGCCATCAACCGTCTCCGGCCCTGGTAAGTTTACAACTACCAACGGCCAGTTAAAATAAGCACATATAGGGGAACTGGTTATTGTTGTAAGATCAAAGTCTTATGGATAACCTGGAATTTTGCTCAGTTTACTGCTCACTGATAACTGAACACTTCCCACTTCTGATTATCGGACGGAATCCCGCGAAGCTAATCCCGAGACCTCACCGTTAAAAGGATCATAGCAAGCCGTTAGGCTTATAATGGCAACTCATCCCGGGTTTTAGTCACCGAAGCCGCGGATTTTTGGAGCATGGCCTGCTCTTCCGGAGTAACCGGCAGCTCCAAAAGCTTCTCCATGCCATTGGCCCCCAGCACTACCGGCACGCCGAAATAAATGTCTTTCAGGCCATATTCGCCTGCCATATAAACCGACACTGGCACCAGACGTTTCTGATCCCTCAGGATGGCTTCGGCCATTTGGGCCGCGGCCGCGGCCGGGGCATAATAGGCCGAGCCGGTCTTGAGCAGGGCGACAATTTCGCCGCCGCCTTTGCGGGTCCGGTCCACCATGGCATTCAGACGTTCCGAGCTGACTAACTGGGTGATGGGAATGCCTGACACTGTAGTATAACTCAATAACGGCACCATGTCATCGCCGTGGCCGCCCAAGACCACGGAGTGCACCTCTTCCACCGCGGTCCCCAGTTCCATGGCGATAAAGCAGCGGAATCGGGCCGTATCCAGGATGCCGGCCATGCCGATAACCCGTTCGCGGGGGAAGCCGCTGACCTTTTTCATAACATAACACATGGCGTCCAGCGGGTTGGCGACATTAATCAGAATCGCTTCCGGGGAATGGGCTACCACATTTTTCGTGACTTCGGCGACGATCTTGGTATTGGTATTCAGCAAATCTTCCCGACTCATGCCCGGCTTGCGAGCCACGCCTGAGGTAACGATGACTACATCCGAAGCCGCGGTCTCTTCGTAACCATTGGTGCCGATGATATTGACATTGAATCCAAAAATCGGACGGGCCTCCATCAGGTCTAAGGCCTTACCCTGAGGCATACCCTCGACAATATCAACCAGGACGATATCGCCCAATTCTCGCTCCGCCAGCCAATGGGCGCAAGTCGCCCCGACATTGCCGGCCCCCACGACGGTAATCTTTTTACGTGCCATCTGGCTTCCTCCCTTTATGTCAACTTGCCCTCGTCTGACAATCAAATTAATTTTTATTCAAATCTTTAAATATTAATGTTTTTAAGTAGGGGAAGCAACCGAAATTTTGTAAGCCGCGGCCCCGGTTGGAATCCGGTACCACTGGAGTTTTAGAAGGCGGAGGACTAGATTGCAATGTTGCCGTTAATACCATACAATATTTTCGACTTTAGGGGGAGCAGTCTGGATGATGGGCATCAAGCGTTACCTGAAATACTTGGTTCTAGGCGGCATATTGCTGGTTCTGCTCGGCGGCGGCTGGTGGTGGCTGGCCGAGCGCAGGCCGCGGGTCCGCTATCAGTTGGAGCCCGTACGGCGTACTGACCTGGAAGTCAAGGTAGTCGCCAATGGCACCTTGAACCCAGTAACCACCGTCCTGGTCGGCACGCAGGTCACCGGCATGATCAAGAAAATCTATGCCGACTATAATTCCGAGGTCAAAAAAGGTCAGGTGATTGCCCAGATCGATCAGGCCTTGTTCAAGGCCCGAGTGGATCAGGCCCAGGGTAATTATCAGGTGGCCCAGGCTAATGTCCTCAAAGCCCAGGCCAACCTGGAGGACGCTCGCAACGATTATCGGCGTTATCAGACTCTGTGGCAACAGAATCTGGTGGCGCGCGATGATTTCGACAATGCTTATACCCGTTATGAAACCAGCCGCGCCGAGTTGCGGGCCGCCCAGGCGCAGGTGGCCCAGGCCGCGGCCAATCTCAAAAGTGCGGAAACCGATCTGCAATATACCACTATCATGTCGCCCGTGGACGGAGTAGTGGTGTCCCGCAATGTCGATGTCGGCCAGACCGTGGTGGCCAGTTTCCAGACCCCCACCCTGTTTAATATTGCCCAGGATCTGACCAAGATGCAGGTTGATACTTCCGTGGATGAAGCCGATATCGGCAAGGTCAAAGAAGGCCAGACCGCCACTTTTATGGTCGATGCCTATCCGGGGCGGAGCTTTACCGGCCAGGTCACCCAGGTTCGGCTGTCTCCCCAAACCGTGCAAAACGTCGTCACTTATAATGTCGTGATTGAAACCGAAAACCCTGAATTTCTCCTCAAACCCGGCATGACCGCCAGCGTCGATATTCTAGTCACCCGACGGCAACAAGTGCTGGCGGTGCCGAACGCCGCTCTCCGCTTTCGGCCGTCGGCACCGGCTGACGTCGCTATCCCGGAGGGAAGCCATGTCTGGCGTCTGGACGCTGATCAGCGTCCGGTCCCCGTACCCCTGGTTACTGGTCTCAGCGATGGCCAATGGACTGAGGTGCTGGAGGGTGACCTAACTATCGCTGATCAGCTCATTGTCGCCCAGATATCAGGCACGGACGCGGCCGAGCAGGGACGCCGGACCCCAGGGGGCCGACGGCGCCCGTTTTAAGACTCCCATTATGGCCTTAATCCGATTGCACCAGGTTGCCAAAACCTATAGCCGCGGGGTCTATACCGTAGCGGCCCTGCGGGACATCAATCTCGAGTTAGAAAAAGGAGAATTTTTATCTATCATGGGGCCGTCAGGGTCTGGTAAATCCAGTTTAATGCATATCTTGGGGTGCCTGGATACCCCCAGCCAGGGGCAATTCTATCTGGAGGGCGTCGATGTGTCCTCCTTAGATCGGGATGCCCTGGCCCAGATCCGCAACGAGAAGATCGGCTTTGTCTTCCAGCAATTTTATCTGCTGCCGCGGCTCAGCGCCCTGGAAAACGTGGAAATGCCACTCCTTTATACCCGCCTGGCCGCGTCCTTACGATCGGTACGGGCTCGGCAAGCCTTGGCGCAAGTTGGACTGGCCGGACGGGAAGAGCACCTACCCTCGGAGCTTTCCGGCGGCGAGCAACAGCGGGTGGCCATTGCCCGGGCCTTGATCAATAACCCGGTCCTGCTGCTGGCCGATGAACCGACCGGCAATCTGGACACTGCCACCGGTCTGGAAATCATGGCCCTGTTTCAGCAATTGAACCAGGAGCAGGAGCTGACCATCATTCTGGTCACCCATGACCCTGATATTGCCGCCTTTTCCAGTCGCCTGCTGATGTTGCGAGATGGCCTGATCATCAGCGATCACCCCAACCCGGCGATGCCCGTCAGACCGGCCCGGAGTTGAAATGCCGCTATATCTGGCCGACACCTTTGTTTCTTTTCGGCATCGCAACTACCGCCTGTTCTTCTTCGGCCAGGCCATCTCCCTGGTGGGCACCTGGATGCAAACCGTGGCCCAAGGCTGGCTGGTATTATTATTGACTAACTCGGCCTTTCTGCTGGGCCTGGTGGGGGCGCTTTCCACCCTGCCCATCCTGCTGTTTTCCTTCTGGGGGGGCGTGGTCGCCGATCATGTCAATCGCCGCACCATGGTAACCCTGACCAACACCTTCGCCCTGCTGCTGGCCCTGCTGCTCGGCCTGTTGATCTTCCGGGATTGGGTGGCCATCTGGCATATTTTGCTGATCGTCTTCGGACTGGGGACGGTCATGGCCTTTGATATCCCGGCGCGGCAGTCCTTTATTGTGGAATTAGTCGGCCGGGAAGATCTGCCCAACGCCATCGCCTTGAATTCCAGCCTGTTTAATGGCACCCGGGTCCTGGGGCCAGCGGCCGCGGGGTTGATGATTGCCTCAGTGGGCCTGGCCAACTGCTTTTTTATCAATGCCTTAACTTATGTAGCCCCCATCTTCGGGCTGATGCTGATGCGCCTGCCGCGCTTCTCTGTGGCCCGACCCCGACCCCGGACCTGGACCGGCATGCTGGAACTGGTCAGCCATCTGCGCAGCCGCGCCGATCTGATCTGGATGCTGGTGGTCATGGCGATTATCTCGGTGCTGGCCCTGCCCTTCCTGGTGCTGATGCCCATGATCGCCCGGGATGTTTTGGGCACCGGGGCCCGGGGCTACGGCTTCCTGATGGCCGCCACCGGCTCGGGGGCCTTTCTGGGGGCCTTGATTTTAGCAAACTGCCTCCGCCGCTACTCCCCCATGCCCTTTTTCTGGGGCGGCGCCGCTCTACTCTGTCTAGCTTTGATCTTTTTCTCCTTTTGTCGGAATTATACCCTGGCCTTGGGCTGGCTGTTTCTGGCCGGACTGGGGATGGTTATTAATATTTCGACCACGAACAGCCTGCTGCAACTCAATGTCCCGGACGCTCTGCGGGGGCGGATTATGTCCTTGTTCAGCCTGATTCTGATTGGCCTTAATCCAGTAGGCAGTCTGCTGTTCGGCACCCTGGCCGATTACTGGGGCCCGTGCCTGACCGTGGGGCTGGGCAGCAGCCTGGCCGGGTTATTATGTGTGGTAATCTTTGGTTATCGACCGGAACTCCGAGGCTTGAGTTTTCGGGAAGAAGTGTCCGGCCACCAGAGTTATTAAAGATAAATCATTTGCTTAGCCCAATAAATGTTTTAACCTGAAGAGCAACCTGAAGGAGAATAACGGATGGTCCCTAAATACGATGATGACGACCGGGAACGCCCCAGTTGGCGGGAGATTGATCGCCGTAAGGATAGGTCCCGCCATGTTACCCCGCAAACCCAACGTCGCCGCGGCCGTAAAGCTGAAGCAGAACGCATCAGACAACAGGCCCTGAAAGCGGCCGAGTCTCTGTTTGCCGGGAAACGGGGGCGGCCGGAATACCAGAAGGCGCTCCGCACTTTAGAAGCACAGCGCGGCACCCCCAAATTTCAATCCACGACCAAAAAATTTCTCGCCGAATATGGTTTGCCGGAAGAATGGAGCACCCTGATGCTGCTTTTGGATTACTCTGACCCGAAGGTGGTTAATGAAGTTTTACAAAGTCTGGCAGCTCAGGTTAAATCCCGCACCAGAGTGGAACAGCAGGGCTTGCAAGGCAAACTCCGGGCCTTGGCTCTGACCACGCAGGATCTGGAATTAAAACAAACCGCGGAAGCTCTTATCGCTGAAATTTGAATTTTCCGTCCTGCCTAGCCCTGGACGGAAGGACCTGAAATAGCTCAAAATGAAATAGATTTGAATAAAGCTTATCTGGGTCGGACTTTATTTTTGCCTTCGCTGCGGGACAGCAGCCAAGAGATAAAGCCTAAGACTAAGATGCCACCGATATAAAGCGCCTGGACAGTGATATCCTTGTGAGATATGGAAGAGATCAATTCTTCCCGGATTAAGGCCACTAGACCGACCCCGACGAATAGATGCAGTTTAAAGGCCCCGCCTCTGAGACGATCAATTTCCGCTTCCAATAATTCAATCACCAACCATAAAACCAACAAAGAACCCAGGGCGCCGATCAGCCCTTTTTCAAATTGGCCGGAAAATACGCTGACGACGTCGATCACGATCATCACTACCGCACCTAAGGAGAGGCCCAATAAGCCGATCACCAGGGTCATATTCAGCCCGAAAGTAAAGCGGTGCGCAAAGCGGATTACGGCGTCATCCAATTTAGAGGTTAAAAACACCCGGCGTAATTCTTCTTCATGGTAGGTACGGGCAATCACATCCAGGTTGAGGTCGAGAATTTTATTCACTGCCCGTAGCGCGTTAGCTTGCAGCTCGGAATCGACCTCATCATCAATGATCAGTCGCAGGCGTTCCCGGATGAAGTTCATGGCCGCATAGACATAATGGGCCGCTAGACCGATGCGCACATGCGCGTGACCGATGCGCTGTAGGCGTTTATGGTAACTTTCGTCAAATGTCCCTTTGAAAAGATTCAAGATCCAGTCGTGATGAGACTGACGCAGCCTGGCCAACCGGACGTCGTCCTCCAGGAAACGCGCGGTGCCGGGCATGTCTCTTAAAAAATGTAAAAATCATCAGTAATCTGACCAACGGGGGGTTCTACCCGTGGCAACAGGTGTCGGAGAGTTTCTACCTCCGGTTCCGAAAACCGGTAATGATCCTTGATATCTCTAAACGTAATCATCGGCTGAACCTTAATCTCAGCCTAAGAAACGTGATGCTGATTGGCCCAAGGCGATTGGAAAGGCCAGGTCACGGTCGGGACGACCCGTCGGGTCGCCCCTGCTTAAACTAAGAGCCGAAACAAACCTATTCTTCCAGATCCCGTTTGAAGAAACTCTGGCTATTGGCCCGAGTCAGGGAACCTCGCCGTTCTTCGAGCCAGTAGTCCAGGTCCTCGCCTTCTTCGTCCACCGCAATCTCGTCATCGTACCCCGGCGAGTCACTACCATTCCGTGCATAGCGGCCCACCGGCAGGTTCGGAAAGTCCTCCACCGGTTGATTTTTTAAAGCCTCCCGCATAAAATCGATAAAAATCGGGGCGGCGGCTTGGGAACCGGTTTCTTTGCTGCCCAGCGACTGTTCGTCATCCATCCCGACCCAGACGCCGGCGGTGACCGCCGGGGTAAAGCCGATAAACCAGGCGTCCCGGCACTGGTTCGTGGTGCCGGTTTTGCCGCCAATCGGCCGCTTTAGGGCCATTACCCGTCGGCCGGTGCCGCGTTGTACGACCCCGACCAGCAGTTCGGTCATGATCTGGGCGGTGCGGGGACTGATGGCCGGTTGCTTATAAGGCTGATGTTCCTCTAATATACGGCCGTCGCGGTCCTCCACCCGTTCGATAAAGATCGGCGTTACCAATTGCCCCTGGTTGGGGAACACGGAATAGGCCCGGGTCAGCTCCAGTAAAGTTACCTCGGAGGACCCCAGGGCGGAAGAATAGTTAGGATAGATTTTCGACTCAATCCCGAGCTGGTCAGCTACCTTCATGACCTGCGGCAGGCCAATGCTCATCAATAACCGGATGGTGGGGATATTGCGGGAGCGGGCCAAAGCCGTGGCCAGCGGGGTGGGACCAAAGAATTTGCCGTCGTAGTTCTTCGGGGTCCATAATTCTCCCCGCTTACCGCCCGGGAGCGACAAGGGCGCGTCCAACAGCATCGAATGGGGGCCATAACCCTTTTCCACCGCGGCGGCATAGATAATCGGTTTAAAAGCCGAGCCGGGCTGGCGCTTGGCCTGCACGGCGCGGTTAAAAGGACTATCATCAAAATCCTTGCCGCCCATCAGGACCCGGACCTTGCCGGTACGATTTTCCAGGTATACAAGAGCAGCCTGGGCCAACCGCACCTGGATGACATCCCCGACCTTTAAGCGGTCCAAATACCGGGTGGATTTCTTTTCCAGACAGACGCCGCTTTTCCCGGTTACCACGACGCCATATTCATCTCCAAACCGCACCCTGAGACCTCGATCCCGACACTCGGTCTGCGTCACCACGGCGATCTGCAGTCGCCCCCGTCGCGGTGGGTATTTGGCAAACTTCTGCTGTTGCCGGGCCCAGAATGACGCACATTCGGCCGGCTTTAAATGTTTCAAGGGACCGCGATAGCCATGACGTTTAAATAGAGAGTCCAGACCTGATTTGATGGCCTCTTGAGCCGCCCGGTGCAGATCGACATCAGCCGGGGTATAGACGCGAAATCCGGCCTGATAAAGTGGGTTTCGACCATACTTGTTTTCTAAATACTGGCGGACGTACTCGGCATAATAACCGGTTTCGTTACCGCGATTGTGATGCCGGGATTTCAGGGTAAGCGGCTGGTTCAGAGCCTGACGGGCCTCTTCCGGTCGGATAAAGCCGGCCTCCACCATGCGATTCAGGACATAGACCTGACGTTCCTGAGCCCGCAAAGGATTAAGATAGGGCGAATAGCGGCTTGGGGCCTTGGGCAGCCCGGCTAAGAGCGCGGCTTCGGCCAGGTCTAAGTCCTCTACATGTTTACCGAAATATTCCTGGGCAGCGGCCTCCACGCCGTAGGCCCCATGGCCCAGATAGATATGATTGAGATAGAGATTGATAATCTGCTCTTTGCTCAAGTAATTGTCGATGCGATAGGCCAGAATCGCTTCCCGGATCTTCCGGGAATAGCTCTTTTCAGAGGTCAACAGGATACTTTTGACGATCTGTTGGGTAATGGTGCTGCCGCCCTGAACGATTTCGCCGGCTTGCAGGTTGCGGATAAAGGCCCGGACGATGCCGAAGAAATCCACCCCCGGATGTTCGAAAAAGCGGGCGTCCTCGGCGGCCACAAAGGCCGCCACCAGATGCCAGGGAAGCCGACTATAAGGAACTTCGATCCGCCTCTCGGCATAGAATTCCCCTATCACCCGGCCATCTTTGGCATAAACTCGGGTGATCAGATGAGGGCGGAAATCACGGATGGCAGTATAATCCGGTAAATCCTGGGAAAAGTGGTAATAAACGTAGCCCGCCAGACCAGCCGCGGCCAGCAGGACGACCAGAAACAAGCCGATAAAAATTCGGCCCACCAGCCGGGCCCGACGACGGCGGCGTTCATAGGCCATCAGCCGGGTAGTTTGGCTGGTGTATTGGCGTTTTGAAAATAGTCCCATAATTACCCCAATTGGCGATCCAGGCTGCGATATTGAATCGCTTCAGCAACATGTGGTAGGCTCAGGTGCTCCTCGCCCTCCAGGTCGGCGATGGTGCGAGCGATCTTCAGGATACGATTGTAAGCCCTAGCCGATAGCCCCAGGCGTTCCATGGCGGTCTCCAGCAGCCGCCGGGCCTCACTGCTTAAAACACAGAATTGTTTCAGATAGCGGCTCGACATCTGGGCGTTGCAGTGGTAGCGGCTGCGGGCAAAGCGCCGGCCCTGAATTTGCCGAGCCGCCATCACCTGTTGCCGCAGAAATTTGGAACCCTCGCCCTCGGTCGGGTCGGCTAATTCCTGGAACCGGACCGCCGGCACCGCCATTTGGATATCAATGCGGTCCAGCAGCGGCCCAGAGATGCGGGCCTGATAGGTCTGAATCTGACGCGGCGTGCAGGTGCAGACCCGCTTGGAGTCCCCCAAGAAACCACACGGGCATGGATTCATCGCCGCCACCAACATAAAGCGGGCCGGGTAACTCAGGGAGGCGCTAGCCCGCGACAGCGTGACCTGACCCTCTTCCAAAGGCTGCCGCAGCACCTCCAACACCTGACGTTTAAATTCCGGTAGTTCATCCAGAAAAAGGACCCCATTATGGGCCAAACTAACTTCCCCAGGTCGAGGAATCCGGCCGCCGCCGATCAGCCCGGCATCCGAGATGGTATGGTGCGGGGGGCGGAAGGGTCGTTTGGTCACCAAGGGCTGATCGGGGGGCAACTGCCCGACGATACTATAAATTTTTGAGGTCTCCAAGGCCTCCTCAAAGCTTAAGGGCGGCAGGATGGTCGGCAGCCGCTGGGCCAGCATGGTCTTCCCGGCTCCGGGCGGCCCTACCATGATGACATTATGCCCCCCGGCCGCGGCGATAACTAAGGCCCGCTTGGCCTGCTCCTGCCCCTTAACCTCCCGGAAGTCCACCTCATCCGCCGGCTCCAGGGCTTCCAGGTCCAGTTTAGGGGGCGGCGCCGGAGTTAACTCCTGGCGGCCCTGCAAGAATTCCACTACCTCCGACAGGGTTTCGATCGGATATACCGCAATATCCTGGACTACCGCGGCTTCGGCGGCATTCTCCCGCGGGACGATCAATCCTGCGCCACTGTCCTGGCGGAAGGCCAAGGCCATGGACAGTACCCCGCGGGTCGGCTTCAGACGGCCATCCAGCGATAGTTCGCCGATGATCAAATACTTATCTACACTCTCGGACGGCACAATGCCCTGGGCGGCCAGCAAACCCACGGCCACCGGCAGATCAAACCCGGTGCCCTCCTTGCGCACATCCGCCGGGGCCAGATTGATGGTCACCCGGTTGCCGGGAAACTGATAGCCGGAATTTTTAAGGGCGGCCTTAACCCGGTCTTTGCTCTCTTTGACCGCGGCCTCCGGCAGGCCCACGGTAGTAAAGGCCGGCAGTCCGGGGGCAATATCCACCTCCACTTCGACAATATAGGCATCTACGCCCCGCAAGGCACCGCTTCTGACCCGGGCTAACATGGTTTAATGATTTGGCCCCAAAATACTGATTTAAATTTACTGCGCCGAGGCCAAGCTCGCCAATTTGTTAAGGTCCATTTTTGCCGCGGCGTCTTTAAGCACCTGGGTATTTTCCAGCTCCTCGCCTTTTAGATTAACGATAAAACGATTACCCACCATAATGGTCAGATGGGCTTCTTGGTCATTCTGCTGATATTGCTCGATAGCCTGAAAGCCCTGCACCTCAATATTCTTGGTGGTTCCGTCCGTGGATTCGACCTCCAGTCCTTTCATCAGGCCGAAATTGGCGCCCGCCATGGGAGTCATACTGCTATCGACCACATTGATTTCCAAGGATTTTTCCCCTGACTTATATTCCGCCCCAGCCTGGCTCATCATCATGCCGGGATGCTTCATGGTCATGCCCTCTGGCTCCTTCACCAATTCCCAGCCGGGAAGCTCGATTTTGACGAATGGCAACAATTCCTTAAAGTTGACCGGCTGCACCGGGGCTTGGGCTTGAGGCCACCCTGAATCTACCCCCCATACCAGAATAATGATTAAGAACAACAAACTTCTCATTAGCTTGGACTGCATATATCACCTCTGGTTTTATAAATTTAGGATTAGACTGTCATCTGGTATGATTTAACTACTGGATTATCAGGCATTGCCAACCTAATCATGGCACGCTGATCCGCCTTCCTACCAGGCGTGGATACTGGCAACCTTTAGCACGTCGCTTTGGCTCAGATCGGAAAATATCGGCCATGCTCGATCTTGATGCATTTGTTCATCACTACCTCTAGACCGGCCTCTTGGGCTTTATGGGCCGAAGCATTCTCCGCCAGTCCCAGTTGCATCCATACTACCTTAGCGCCGATAGCGATAGCCTCGTCCACAATGCCGGGGATGGCGTCAATTTTGCGAAAAATATCAACGATGTCCACTGCAAAAGGGATGTCTTTAAGGCTGGAGTAACATTTCTGGCCCAGAATCTGATCACATTTGGGGTTGACCGGCACGATGCGATAGCCGTGGTCCAGCAGGTACTGGGCTACCCGATGGCTATCCTTGTCGGGATCGGTAGAGAGTCCGACCACGGCGATGGTGTGGTTATTTTTGAGAATGGCCTTGACTTCATCGTCTTCCGGGTTGAATTCCGGGAGTTGACATTCTATGTCGCCCATTGGTTTTCTCCCCTCAAAACCCAAGGATTTATCTGGGTTGGTGGTTTCCGCCCTCAGACTGCTGGATCGTCTAATCTGAAATTATATATCTTATTGCCAGGATTAGCAATTAGGAATAAGGTTCTAAGGCCGCAATGAGTCCATCGCTGATGCTATAATAAGCAACCCGAGGGATATCTGGGCGGTATTTTTGTTGGGCCTGTTGCATGATCGCTTTCAAGTGCGGGTGACAGGAAAACAACAGCACCTGCTGCTCCTGAGCGAATTCCAGCAGGACTTGCGCGGCCCCCAATTGGCGGCTGGGGTCGAACTTGACCAGCACCTCGTCCAAGATTACAGGCAGTGGTTCGCTGTGGCGGCCAAACTCCCGGGCCAGGCCCAGACGGATGGCCAGATAGACCTGATCGGCCAGGCCACTGCTCCAATCCAGGGGTTCCTTGCGATGCAAACTTTTGTCCTCCAGTCGCAGGCTACCCTGATCAGCCGCGCATACCAGCCGATAGCGGTTCCTGGTCATAATCCCCAGAAATCGGCCCGCTTCCTGAATCACTAAGGGCTGGCGCTCCCGTTCGTAAATGCTCCGGGCCTGGTCTAAGAGATGGTGACAGACGACCAGCGTCGCCCACCGTCGGCTGGCATCGGCTAACTGCTCTTGTAAGCTGCGGTGTTGCAGGAGCATATCGCCCAGTTCCTCATTACCGGCCATCTCGTCCAGGGCGCGATTCAGGCCCCCCAGTTCCTGTAAGTCCTGAGCCAGGGCCGCCTCAAGTTCTTGCAGGACAGCCTGGATCTGCTCCTTTTCAGTTTGAAGCTGCAAGGGATCGCTCTGGCTGAGTTCTTTTTCCAGCCTGACCTGGGCTTGCGGGGTTCCGGCAATGGTGGCTAAGGCCAGCTGATTATCCTCGATTTGCCGCCAAGCAGTGCACCAGTCTTGATAATCATTGGCCAAGCGCCGAAAATCATCTTCATCATGGGCCTGGGCTTGCTGCAGCAAGGCCTGCCGGGCCATTTCCTGGGCATGCTGCTGCTCCTTTAGGCGGGCCAGTTCCGCTTGTAGTTCAGCTAGTTGACCTTCCAGCTGTTGCTGCTCCTGCTGAACTGCTCGGGCCGCTTCTAAAGCCCGGCGCAGAGACTCCAAATCCTCCACCCCCACCTCAGTACCTAGCGGTTGGCGGCCGCAAGCCGTAATTACCGCGCTTAGCCGTTGGCGGGCAGAGTTAATATAGGATACCATCTGGCCCTGGCGTTGCTGATATTCCTTCAAGGCGCGTTCCGCGGCCCGAGCCCTTTCGACCGCCTGTAAAACCGCCTCGAAACCCTCGGGGCGCATTGTCATTGCCAAGTCCCGCTGCGCCAACCAGTCCTGCCACTCAGCCTGACGCGCTTCCCAGACCTGAGCAGCATTTGCGGCCTCTTGTTCAGCATCCTTGAGTTTATCCCGCGCCCGCTGCCAGTGACCCTGAGCCTCCTGGTATTGTCGTTGCCGTTCCTGCCACTCCCGCCAGTTGCCCGCCATGCTCTCCAATTCCGCGGCCCGGCGTTCCAGTTGAACTAGATCCGCAAGCCGGTCGATCCCGGCCTTTTGTGCCTCATCAGCTAATTCAGTGTCAATATTATTGATTTGCGCTTCGAGGTGTTGAATCTCGGTAGCCAGGGCCTCAAGCCGGTGCTTTGTCGTCTCCAGGTCGGCCTGAAGTTGAGCCAGGTGGCGGCGGTTAAATTTCTGCTGACGCTGGCGGAGAACCAGCAACCAGGCCCCTATTGCGGCTCCGGTGCTGCCCGCTAGCACGGCCGGGAGATAAAACCGTTCCACCGCTAACCAGGCAGCCAGGCCCAGCCCGGCCAGCAGCACCGCCAGCAGCAGCCACCAGGGCAAAATGACGGCCGGAGTCTCTAACTGCCGCAGCAGCGACTCACGACGCGCCGTCGCCTCTTCCTGGACCGCCAGTCGGGCATTTAACTCTGTGGTCGCCAGGTCGCGCTGCCCCCAGAGGGGCCGCAGCCGTCGCACCGCCTGTTGTTGCTCTTGCACCTGCACCTCGGATAGAAGCGGCTCAGGAAGCTCGTTTAGCCGGGCCTGAGTCTCCTCGGCCAGCTTCTGGGCCTCGGCCGCGGCTTCGACCCGGCTCTGTTTCAGGGTCTGCTGCTGGTGGTGCTGACGTTCCGCCACGCCAAGATAGCGCCCCAGCTCTTGGACCTGCTGCCGCACTGCTACCGAGGTATCCAACCGGGCCAAGCGGGTCGAGTCCCAGTCCGGTCCCAACTCCTGCAAGCGGCGCTGAAATTCCGCCTCGGCCTGCTCGGTAGCAGTCTTAATCAAGGGATAGTCATTGAGGGCCGAGGCCAGTTTTTCCCGTTCGCCCAGCAGCGCCGCAATGTCTTCCTGGTGATCGAGAACCAGCCGGTCCACCTGAAGATTTTGTAATTCTAACTCTAACCGTGCCGCCTGGTCCTGGCGGGCTTTTAAACTTTGCTTGGTGCTTTCCAGATTATCTTGGAGGTTATCAAAGCGTTTTAAGCCATCCGCAGGGAAATGTTCAGCAAACTTTAGAGTTGCGGCTTTTTCCCGGGCCTGATTCAGACCGACCCAGGACGGGCGGGCCTGCTCCAACTGTTCCAGACGCCTCAGTTCTTGACGCCGCCTCTGAGCCTGAAGCTGGTTTTCCCTGATCTGCCCCTCTAATCGGGCCTTGCGCTCCTGGGCCTGGGCATAGGCCGGGGCCAGCCCTTGCAGACGGCGCATCTGCGTTTCCGTCTGATGGATCTGGTTGACGAGTTGATTGATGATCTGCTTGCGCCCCCTTCTCCTGAGAAGGCCGCTCAATTCGTTCTCCAGGGTCTGCCAGGCCGCGGGTAAGGACTCCGCGCCCAGCCCCGCCCCGGCGGCAAACAGCCGTCTCCGCACGCCATCTTCCGTCAGGACATTCAAACCCTGCAATTCCGTCAGGCCCACGGCAAAAATATGCTCGAAGGTTTTCCGGTCCAGCCCTCCCAGGAAGTGTTCGGCCAGTTCCGCGGCTTGGGGGGCGCCGCCCTCGACGCTAATCGTAGCCTGGCGCGGCGTGCGCGCCACCATCAGAGATTGACCGTCTTGCATCAGCAGGTGTAAGCGACCGCCATGCTTGCCGCCGCGCAAGGGTTGATAATTGTTGCGCTTTTCCCGAACGCCGGGAAACCCGAACAGCATGGTGCGGATGAATTCCATCAGGGTGGTTTTACCGCACTCGTTGTTCCCTAAAAACAGGATCAGGCCGGGGGGAAGGTGGGAAATACCCTGGCTGTGGTAAATGCCAAAACCATCGATATGGAAGCCGCTAATCCGCATCAGCTATTCTTGATCCCCCAACAATAGATCCAGTCCCAGGGTTTCGGCGTCGTCCAGCAGGACCGACCAGTCGTTCTGAGCCAGTTGCTTAAGGTGCCGGGCGATCAGGGTATGTTCAGAGCGGGCGGCAAACAATTTATGAAGGCGGGCCGTGGGTTGCTGGTCCTGGCGGAGGGCCTCGGCGGCGCGCAGAAAATCACCGATAAAATCTTGGACCTGGCGCTTCCGCGCTATATCGACGGGCGGCCGGGTCCGGTTCTGGACCGATTCCACCCAGACAAAGTCATCCCGGTTAAGCTCTCCTTCCCGTAAGGGCAGGGCCAGGTCCCGGTCCGGGTCGAGGTGCCGCAACTGGCGGTGAAGTTCGCCGCGACCGATCAAGGCTAACCGCAAAATGGCGGCCCGACCGTCCGCCGTCTTCCGGGTCTCTTCCACAATCTCAGCCAGCACCTCAAGCAGTTCATCTATGTCCCTCAGGTCGGCGATATTCACCTCTTGCGTGGACCAGCGCACCACATCGGTGGCCACAAATTTCGTCTGCAGGCGTCGGTTCTCATCTACGCGGACCAGATAACAGCCGCGGGGGCCAGCTTCCCGCACATTGCGGCCCTGAGTGTTGCCGGGATAGATGACGCACGGCTCGCGGTCGCGGATGACCTTGGGATTATGGATATGGCCCAAGGCCCAGTAATCCATCCCAGAGTCAATCAGGTCTGTTAGGGTGCAAGGGGCATAATTGTCATGGGTGGGATCACCGCCGACATTGCAGTGCAAGACGCCGATATGAAAGGACTGGCCCGGTTGACGCTGAAACTGCGAGGCCAGGTTGTAGCGCACCTCCCGGACCGGATAGCTGATGCCGTAGATCTCAGCCAGTGGTTCAGAGCCTCGTTTGACTATCAGGTGTTCCACCTGCTGGCCGCCAAAGCGGTGCACCCCCTCCGGCATCTTTAGACTTGCCTCCCAACCTGAAAGCGGGTCGTGATTGCCATGCGCCACAAAGCACTCGATCCCGGCCGCCACGGCGCGGCGCAAGGCCTCCCGAAAACGTAACTGGGCCCTGAGGCTGCGGTCCGCGCCGTCATAGACATCACCGGCGATAATCACAAAATCAACCTGGGTGTCAATCGCCAGATCTATAACCTGATCAAAGGCTTTAAAAGTAGCGTCCCGCAGGGTGGCGGCGATCTGGGGTTCCAGGGCATGGAGGCCCTCAAAGGGACTGTCCAGGTGAAGATCGGCGCAGTGAATGAAACTGAAGGGCTGGGATGCGGTCATGACGATCTGCATTTATAAGGGGGTGCGCCAGACGGCTTGGCTATTTTAACCCCCGTGATCAGAGCCGGAATCACCTCAGTAGCAATGAGCCGCCGGAGTCAGGTCCTCAACTCCAAAGGATGACAGAGTAATGATCTGAAATTTCTTAAATCAGGATCCTAAAGGTCTCCCGGCGCAGGCGACGGAACTCCGCTTCCATTTCCTGGAGATGTTTGTCACGCATGGCCTGGCGGATGGTATTGATCATGTCATCGAAATTAAAGGGCTTAGGAATAAATCTAGTATTGCTCAGATGGAAGGCCTCGGCCATTACTTGCCGATGCTGAACCATAAAGATGGCGCGCAGATTGGGCAACCGCTGGAGGCAATTTTCAATCAGTTTGCGGCATTCGGGGAGCTGCGGGTCGGTGATAAGCAGGTCAAAGGCCTGCTCTTCCAGGGTTCGCCGAGCCTCTTCGACGCTTTCGGCCAACAGCGAATCACAACCCAACAGTTTGATAATATTGGCCAAAAACTCCCGGATAGTCCCGTCCTGATCGACGACCAGGATGCGCTTTCGTTCACTTCTAACCCGATCTCCGAACATTTTGCTACCTCTCCTGCTCTGTTATCAAATGAGAGAGTTAACGATAGAATACCTATTATATTAATCCAACTCACCCTGGTTAGGCAACTATTTACTTACCTCGGGCTTGCAGGTTCAAAGGTCGAAACAAGCCTGGGCTTCGGAAGTATATTGTCCGCATTCATCATAAATGGTCAGAGGGGGTAAAATCTGTAAGGCCTCCCGGCTGTGTTTGCGAGCTTCGAGCCAGATCAGGCTGGCCGGGGCCGTGGCCCGGGAATGGATAAACCGCAAGGTTTTAGGTTCCAATCCGTGGGTTCGGAGGATGCCACACAAGGATACCAGACGCCAGGCCGGGTAGATCAAGTAAAGACGTCCGCCATGGGGCAGCAGGTAAGCGGCGGCGTGGGCCACCGTGCCCAGGGAGCCGGCCAGTTCATGCCGGGCAATGGCCTTTTCGGTGTCGGGATTCAGGCGGCCGGCCTTTAAAGGTCGATAAGGCGGGTTGCTGACCACCACTTCAAAGGCCGCGGTTGGAAAATGCTGGGCCACGCCTCGCATATCGGCCTGGACAATCTGCACCCGATCTGCCAGCCCATTAAGACGCGCATTTTGTTCTGCCAACCGGGCCAGGGCCGGTTGCAACTCGACCCCGGTGAAGCTACAATCGCGAAAACGGCAGGCCAGCCATAAGACGACAATGCCGCAGCCCGTGCCCAGATCAATCACCCGTTCGCCGGAGCGGAGGGTGGCCAACGCCCCCAACAGCACCGCGTCCAGGGAAAAGCGGTAGCCCCGTTTTTGCTGCAATAACCACAGGCGTCCTTGGGCAAACGGTTCCAGGGTTTCATCCGGCCCCGGGGTCCAATCCGGTGGATGGCTCAGAGTCCTACTTCCTCCTGGGGATTGATCGGGTGGATCACCAGGCCGGCCAGGATCTTGGGATAGAAATAGGTGGATTTGCGCGGCATAATCAATCCCGCGGCGGCAACTTCCTGCACCTGGGCAATGCGGGTGGGATTTAACAAAAAGGCCAGACCCACCCGACCGCAGGCTACCGCCTCCAGGGCTTGGGCCGCGGTGCTGGCATACTTGAAGGTCTCTTCGTCATCCTGTTCCTGGCGGCTAAGACCCATGATTTTTTCAAAAATCAGGTAATTCAAGGCCATGACATCCAGTTGGGCCAGGGCCGGAGGGATGTCGGCGGCTAACCGGCCGTTCATGACCCCTGGTTTCAATTTCAGGAGCCATATTCTGGAACCGGGCGCGGCCAGCCCCAAGGCCGTGCCGGTTTCTCCGGCCTGCGCCAGGGCCGCGGCCAGTTGCGTGCCATTAGCGGCGAAATCTCCAACCGAGGGGGTAAACTTTTGTAGGTCAAAATATTCCGGCAACTGGGCCAGCAACTGGGACTCATCGAACTGGGCCAGGCGATGGGTGACCAGCAGTCGATGGGCCGGCAGAATGATCAGGTTGTCATCCAACAGGTTGCTCAGATACATCAGAACGTAATTAAACGGGGCTCGCGGCGAGGCCGTCGGAAATTGCCGCCGCAGCCAGTCCTGGTAGGCCAACGCGGTTTCATAGCGATGGTGCCCGTCAGCAATATAGATGGACAGCTCGGCCATCTTGTTGACCGTATCCCCCAAGATCTCCGGGTTCGTCACTCGGTAAAATCGCTGTTTGAAGCCATCGGCATCCTCAAAGGCAAAAAGTGGAGTTGCCGGCCGCCCTTGCCTTAAGGTATCCAGGACCTGGTTCTTGGGGTCCGGATAGAGAGAGAAGATCGGGGAGAAATGAGCCTGACACTGCTGCATCAACTGGAAGCGATCATTTTTGGTGGCCGAAAAGGTCTTTTCATGCGGGCGCACAACGCCGCTCTCAAAGGGCTCCAGGCGCACCAGCCCTACCAAGCCGCCGCGGGTCAGACGCCGACCTTCATAATTAAACGTGGTTTCCCAGTAATAGATCGTCGGCTGGGGCTCCCGGACCAGAATACCGGCCTGTTGCCAGGCGTTAAAATCCCGGCGGGCGCGGGTATAACGGTTGTTTTCGGGGGTGTCTGCCGACTTCGTGCGGGGCAGAATGAGCCGTACCATGTTGTAGGGATGTTGGATGTAAAAAGCTGACTGTTGGGCCGGAGAGATGACATCGTAAGGGGGGGTAACAACCTGAGCAAGATCAGGCACCATGTTTAAGTTATAGTGTAGCCCGCGCAGGGGGGCCAATTCAACCATGCGTTTCGATCCTTTGCTAAAATTTCGGGAATTTCTATGAAATTTATCATGATTTAAAAAAGCGTCAACCTATTATTGGGGAAAACCTGGTAAGCTAAGCCTCAGCCGATTCCGAAGTTATCAATCAGATCTAATCTGATTTTAGAGAAAGCAGAAGAAGGGATCATGCCGGGGAGTTCTTCACACGCCCTGCGATTCCGCCATATCGCCTCCCTTAAGTCTTCTAACCCGGACTAGAGGTTTGTGGGGAGCAAAACCGGCACCTAGAAGCAATGCCAGCCCTCGGACGTCCTCAGGGCTTGGCCTACAGGCCAGGAATGAGGCTAATATCCTTCCGACTCACATATACCTTGAAAGGCGGCTGACTCTTTGCTAACCTCAAAGGTTAAATCTGATGTGCTGGAGGTCTTAGAATGAGCACTGCGTCGCCTCGATGTGCCACCTGTCCGATTCCCTGGGGGGAACGTGCCTGTCATCATGTCGGGGGCCGAGGGCCGGAAAACTGTCCGCTGCTCACCTGCCCGGAGCTGATTCCCGGGGCTTTAGAAGAACTACAAAATGTCGATATCTTAAAAATGGCCCAGCAATCCTCGATTCAAGAAGCTCAGGGCTACACCGACCGGGACTTGGGTTATGCGCGGGTCCGGCCCTTAAAGCCACGCATTCTGGAGACCCTGGAATTTGCGCGGCGGATGGGTTATCAGCGCCTGGGTTTGGTGTTCTGTGTCGGCCTGCGTCGTGAGGCGCGCCTCGTTGCGCAATTTTTGGAAAACCAGGGTCTGGAGATAGTCTCGGTGGTCTGCAAGGTGGGCCGGGTTCCCAAAACCATTCTGGGGTTAACCGAGGCCGATCATATCATTCCGGGAACGGTCGAAACCATGTGCAACCCCATCTTGCAGGCCAAGATCGTCAATGCCGGCCAGACCCAATTTAACATCGCCCTGGGACTGTGTGTGGGCCATGATTCGTTGTTTTTTAAGTTCGCCCAGGCGCCCACCACCGTTTTGGCGGTTAAGGACCGGTTATTAGGACATAATCCTTTGGCCGCGGTCTATAATCTGGAAAGCTATTACCGCTACCTCAAGAGTCCTTTACCCTGACGCCCCAATCGGCGTTTGGATATTATGATCAGCAGCTGAAGACCTTGGGGGCGCAATGAATTGCGCCCCTATCAGTCAAGGTATATAGTTTTGGAAAACCACTTCGGGATTAGATCATGATGCTAGGCAGCCCTCAGCCGTCTAATCCATTACTTGCTGGAAGATCTGAAGCGCGGCCTGGAGGGCAGTCGAATCCGCCGGCAAGTTAAAGGTAGGCTTGCCCTGGGCGTCGAATTCGGCAATCAAGGGATCTTCCGGAATAATTCCGGCCAGAGTCAGTCCCTGTTTGTCGATCTCTTCTTGGGTCCGTGGTGGCAGGCCATTTTTTACTCGATTGACGATTAGATAGGCCTGGCCCACCACGATGTTTAACTGCTTGGTCAGATCATGCAATCGTTTGGCCGCCTGAATACTCCGCCAGGACGGGTCGGAGACAATCAACAAGATATTGACATTTTTGGTGGTCAGTCGGCTCAGGTGCTCCATCCCGGCTTCGTTGTCCATGACGATATAGGGATAATTGTTGGACAGCACCCCCATAAAATGCGCCACCAGGTTATTGGCGGCACAATAGCAGCCCGCGCCTTCCGGTTGTCCCATGGCAATCAGATCAAACCCATCTGCTTCCTCCAGACATTGGTTGATGCGCATCTCAATCAATTGATCTTTAGTCATACCCACCATATCGGCGCCGCGTTTCATTTCCTCCCGGGCCTCGCCGACGGTATGGCTTACCGTCAGCCCTAAGACCTCATTGAAATTGGAATTGGCGTCCGCGTCTACTGCCAGAATGGGCTTTTTGCCGCGCTCCAGCAAATAGCGCATCACCATTCCCGCGACGGTTGTTTTTCCTGTACCGCCCTTACCAGCCATGGCGATTACAAAAGACAACGTTTATACCTCCTCTTGGTAAAAGTTTCGAGTTTGGTGTTTTGTGTTTATGGAATGGATCTGCGGAATTTGGAATGGCTATGTCTGACCTCCCTGGCAATTTTAGCGTAGGCGCGACCCGCCGGGGCGCCCCTACGCACCTTATATTTAAGTTAAGGAATTTTTACCACTTCTGCTGATCTGACCTTTTCCCGGCATTAACATTAACGGAAGTGGCAGGCAACCCAATGCGTCGGCGCGGTTTCCCGGAAGTCCGGGACGATTTTCCGGCATTTATCCTCGGCATAAGGACAACGGGGATGGAAAGGACAGCCCGCCGGCAGCTGAATCGGGCTGGGAGGGTCGCCTTTCAAACGGGGCGGCGGCAATCTCCGGCTGGGGTCGGCTACCGGGATGGCGTCCAACAGGGCCTCGGTGTATGGGTGGAGATGACCGCCACCGAAAACCTCCCGGGGGGCCAATTCCACCAAGCGGCCCAGGTACATAACGGCAATCCGGTTGCTGATATGGCTGATCACACTTAAGTCATGCGAGATAAACAGGAAGGTCAGGCCGAAACGGTCCTGTAGCTCACTGAGCAGATTTAAGATCTGGGCCTGAATGGAGACGTCGAGGGCCGAAACCGGCTCATCGGCCACAATTAATTGCGGTTTCAGGGCTAAAGCCCGGGCAATGCCGATGCGCTGCCGCTGCCCGCCACTGAATTCGTGAGGATAGCGGTCCAGTTGCTCGGTGCTTAAACCTACCTCCTCGACCAACTCCTCCAACCATTGCCGACGCTGGCGTCGATTGCCTAATTTATGAATGATATATGGCTCTTCCAGGATGCGGCGGATAGTCATCCGGGGGTTTAAGGAGGAATAGGGATCCTGGAAGATAATCTGGGCTTTTTGCCGCAGTTGTCGGACTCGACGTTTCGGCAAAGTCCAAAGGTTTTCGCCAGCCAACCACACCTCTCCAAGGGTCGGCGGCAGCAGCGCCAGGATCAACCGGCCCAGGGTTGATTTGCCGCAGCCCGATTCTCCCACCAGCCCCAGGGTCTCCCCGGCCTTGATCTGAAAACTGACCCCATCCACCGCTTTTAGATAGAGGCGGCCGGCCCCCCAAGGACTGGAGACATTAAAATATTTACTTAAACTTCGGACCTCTACCAGATTTTCCGCCATTTCCTGTTTTATATAAAAAAGTTGCTCGTAGATCAACGGCAATGTGGTCGGTTTCGATTTTGCCTGATCTGAGACCACCAACTTGGCCTTATTAATCCCCGTTCATAAACCCCGCGAGATTTATACCAACGCTCATGTCCTTTGGGACACAACGAAGAATGAGAATGCCGGCCAAATAAAGGAGCCCCAGCTGACCTCTTTTCAGCTGCCAAAGCAAAAATACCTAGATGGATGATAGTCAGGGCTCATAAACATGATAAACAAATTGTTTCCGCCTGCCTCCGGTTCCCCGGCGAAGATGGCTTGGATGATTTGGCAATGGCGGAATTTGGCACTTTGACGGATCAATTGCTCCGACTGCGGGATTGGCTTCGGGAGCATGGCTGTCCGCTTGTCGCCCTGGCAAGCACTGGGGTTTAGTGGCAACCGGGGCATAATATCTTGGAAGGTTGCGTCCAGGTGGTTCTGGTCAATGCCCGACACATCCAGAATGTTCCCGGCTGCAAGACTGACGTGGCCGACAGCCAATGGTTGGCCGGACTTTGGCGCCATGGCCTGCGGCGCGCCAGTTTCATTCCGCCGCTGGAGGTCCGGCGCTGGCGGGGAAATAGCTTTTTGAAAACCACTTGGTATCAGCCAAACATAACTGCTTAATTTCCTTCGCTTGCTTCACGTTCCAGGCCTGGGTCCAGGCCGTAGGCCCGCATTTTTTTATAGAGGTGGGAACGCTCCAGGCCGATGGCTTCGGCGGTAAGGCTGACGCTGCCTTGATATTCGGCCAGTTTGCGCCGGATGAATTCGCGCTCAAACCGGGCCCGAGCCTCCTTCAAGGAGCTGAGCTGAAAGAAGGGCCAGCCCTCCTCCGGGTCTGATCCGACCTGACGCAGCTCCCGCGGCAGGTGTTCGACATCGATGACCCAGCCGTGGCTGAGGATGGCCAGGCGTTGGATACAATTTTTCAGTTCCCGCACATTGCCCGGCCAGGGCTGATTCTGGAGGATTTCCACCGCCTCGGGAGTAATGATCTTTTGTTGGCCTTCGGGTTCGGTGGCCAGGTCCTTTAAAAAATATTCAATCAGCAGCGGAATATCCTGGCGGCGTTCCCGCAGGGGCGGCACCTGGATGGGGATGACATTGATGCGGTAGTACAGGTCGGCCCGAAAAGTCCCCCGTTCAATCTCCTCTTCAAGATTTTTATTGGTGGCGGCGATCACCCGCACGTCCACCTGGATGGGGCGGCTGCCCCCCACCCGTTCAAAGCGTTGCTCCTGGAGAATGCGCAACACCTTGGCCTGGGTTTTGAGGCTCATATCGCCGATCTCGTCCAGGAACAGGGTGCCTTCGTGAGCCTGGTCAAACTTCCCCCGGCGTTTACTGGCGGCGCCGGTAAAGGCCCCCTTTTCGTGGCCGAAGAGTTCGCTCTCAATCAATTCCTCGGGGATGGCGGCGCAATTGACTTCGACAAAGGCCTTATGGCGGCGTTTACTGTGGCGATGGATGGCCCGGGCGACCAACTCCTTGCCGGTGCCGTTTTCGCCGGTGATCAGCACCCAGGCATTGGTCGGTGCGACGATCTGGACCTGTTCGCGGAGGGTCTGGATAGCCGGACTTTTGCCGATGATTTCCTGAGCGGGCGTGGCCTTCTGACGCAGCCGGAGATTTTCCTCGGTAAGTCGGGCCATTTCCAGGGCATTGCGCACCGTCAGGATAATTTTATCGGCGTGCGGGGGTTTTTCAATGAAGTCATAGGCCCCCAGGCGGGTGGCCTGCACCGCGTTTTCGACGCTGCCATAGGCGGACAGCATGACCACTGGCAAGAGAGGATAGTTTCCTTTGAGTTGCTTTAAGATTTCCAGGCCGTCCTGACCGGGCAAGGCAATATCCAGCAGCACCAGGTCCGGTGATTCTTCGGCCACCAGATTGTGCGCGGTTTCCCCCTCCAGGGCGGTCAGCACCTCGAACCCTTCGTCCTGCAAAATCCCGGAAACGGTGCTCAGGATGTTAGGTTCGTCGTCCACTACCAGGATAGTTTTGGCCATCAACTTCTACCGGCTAAGGGGGAGTTCAATAATAAAACGGCTCCCCTGGGGGTAGTTATCCTCCACCCGGATACTGCCCTGATGTTCGGTGATGATGGATTGCACAATGGCCAGACCCAGGCCGGTGCCACTCCGTTTGGTGGAAAAATAGGGTTCAAAGACGCGTGGTTTGTCGCGGTCCGAGATCCCGGCACCGTTATCGGCGATCACCACCTCTACCCGGTGGTGATCCAAGTCCTGGCGGCTGCTGAGGTGTATAGCCACCGATTCGGAGCGGGAGGCCACCGCATTGTCCAATAGATTCATCAACGCCCGCTTAATCTGTTCCCGATCCAGCGGTACTGGGGCTAGTGAGGTGTCGGGGTGAAATTCCAGGCTGATCTGGGATTGCATTTCTTGATAGAGAATCATGGTCTCATTAATCAAGGCATTGAGGTCACAGGGGGTCAGGGTAAGCTGGGGGAAGCGGGCAAATTGATAAAATTCATTGACCAAATTTTTCAGTTCTTCCACCTGGTTGATAATCATCTGGGTGCATTCCCGAAAAATCTGGCCGTCGGCGCCGAACCGATCGGCATAGCGTCGCCACAGACGTTGTGCCGATAATTGGATGGGGGTTAGAGGGTTTTTGACCTCATGGGCAATGCGGCGGGCGACCTCGCGCCAGGCGGCCAGGCGTTGGGCCCGCTCCAGTTCAGTTAAATCTTCGAATACCACCACCACGCCCAGATAATCGCCCTGATCATCCTTCAATACCGTGGGTTTAATCAGCAAAGACAGGGTTCGATCCGGTAAATGCAGATGTATTGATTTTTCCAGGCTGCCGCGGCTGGAACCCCGGGCCTGGGCAATGACCTCGGCCACTTTATCAAACGGGTCGGCCGACAATAACTCCCGGCCATTGCGCCCTAAAACCTCCTCGGCCCGCACTCCCAGCATCATCTGAGCCGAATCGTTGATGGTGGTTATGCGGTTGTCAGCGTCTAACGAAATGACCCCGCCCGCCACGTTTTTCAGCACAATCTCCATATATTGCCGCCGCGCTTCCAATTCCTCGTTACTCTGGGACAGTTGTTGATTGGCCGCGGCCAACTGGGCCCGACTGTGCTGAAGGTCCTGGGTCATTTTGTTAAAGGATTGGACCAGAAAGCCGATCTCATCCCGGCCCTCCAGATCAATGTGAATATTATAGTTCCCGTCGGCCACCTTGAGGGTGCCTTCGGCCAGTTGCTGAATCGGCGTAGTGATTTCTTTGGCCATATACAGGGCCAGCCAGATGGCCGACATAATTACCAGCAGAGTGACGATCAGCAGGGCGATATAATGGCTGACCCGTACCGGCCGCAACAACAGCTGTAGATCTCGGAGATCTGATACCCCCCGGGCGATTCCGGCGATTTGCGCGGGCAGGGGCTTGGGAATTAGCTGACTAACTACCAGATAAGCCTTGGGAATTTCGGTCATAGGATTGGACCCCAAGGGTGTTAAACCTTGCAGGACCTCGCCTTGATCGCTTATCTGCCGGTGGACCTGGGCCGCTTCCTGCCCCGCAGCAGACTGTAAAAGCTCGTTGTCGGTCGGCGGCAACTCCCCTCTGGGGGGCGGAGGCGATTGGCTTAAGAGGTTGCCCTGTTGATCAAAGATCTCGATGCCGGTAAGATGATACTCGGTCTGAGCCTGAGCCAGGAAGGCGGCCAGCGCCGGGGCCTGTTCCGGGGCCAATAACCCCTGGTCGTTAATTTCACGCGCCAGGACCCGACTGCAGGCATGCACCTTGCGCTCCATGCCCTGATAATATTCCTGGCTTAGAGCCAGAGCATTTTTGAGGGATTGCTCTACCCGGCTATCCAGTTGATATTCCACCCGATTGGCAATAAACTGAAAAGCGACAAAGGACATCAGCAAGGTCGGCAGCAGCGATAGGGTGACAAAGGTGAGCACCAAACGCACCCGCAGCCGCGAGCCGAATATTCTCCGGCGGCGCTCCAAAAACAGTTTGGACAGATTGCGGAAAATTAAAAAGATGAGCAACAACAGGAGGATAGTATTGATATTGACCAGGCCGAAGGCCAACATGCTGCCGGTCACCGGCTCGCCGCCGCGGCTTACCAGTCGGACCTCCACATAGGTAATAATCACAATTAATAAGAAGATGATAAATATGATGACCCGTTCCCGACGCCGACGCTGGTATTCCTTTTCCTGGGAGGAGGGACCGGCGTTAGGAGGGGTGGGAGTAGGCATGCTGGGCCTCTGAATGGTCACAAGGCAAAATCACCGTAAAGGTACTCCCCTGGCCGACAGTGCTCTCCACGCTAATGGTGCCCTGGTGATCTTCAATGATTTTGTTGATCACTGATAAGCCTAAGCCGGTCCCCGCCTTTTTAGTAGTAAAAAATGGATCGAAGATATCTCTCAAGATTTCCGACTGGATACCTTTGCCATCATCCTGCACTGACAGGTGGAGGTGCTCATCTTGGAACCAGGTGGAAATCAGGACATGGCCTTGTCCCTCGGTGGCTTCGATGGCGTTTTTGATCAGGTTGATTAATACCTGTTTGATCTGATTGACATCTAATCGAGCCAGCGGCAGGTCGGGCTTCAGAGAAGTCTTAAGCTCTACCCCGCAGTCCTGGGCCGCCTCTCGCATCAGCTCTTCAACTTCATGGACAATATCATTAAGGCTAACCGGTTGTTTAGCGGGCGGCTGGGGCCGGGTGAAATCCCGCAAATCGCCTAAAAAGTTCTCCAGTCGGGCTACTTCGTCGCCCATGATTTTGAGTTTTTCGCGATCCTTTTCCTTAAGCTGGGGAGTATGTTCCAACTGGCGAGCAAAGCCACCGATCACCATCAGGGGATTTTTGATCTCGTGGCTGACATAAGCCGCAGCTTCGCCCACGGCAGCAAAGCGCTCGGAGCGCAACAGCCGTTCATGACTCTGTCGCAGGGCTTCGGTCTTGAGTTCGACTTCCTTGGCCAGGGCCTTGTTCCAGGTGATGACCGTCCCGATCAACACCCCGCTGATAACCAAGATCAACAGGAAGAAAAACCCCGACAGGATACCTTCCTGGGTCTGAAAATTCCTGATCAGGCCATAGACCTCTTCCACCGGAGCAACCACCGCCACGCCCCATAAATTGTGCTGACGATTTTCAACAGCTACCACTCCACGGATCAATCCCCGGTCAAAACGGACGGGGACATAAGCCACTAACTTTTTGATCCGCCCGAGTCGCTCCCGATGCCAGCCGGACTCATACCAATCCGTCCCCTCTTCACCTTTCAGGAGCCTGGTCTGGATTTTCTGAAGTCTTTCAAAGGATAATCCCGGACCCCGCTGTTTCCTGACCTGGATGGCATCTTTGCCTAAAAAATCAGTTTCATAATGAGCCAGCAGGGTGCCATCGGCATCGATGATCCAGGCGTATCCGGTCTGGCCGGACTGCACCCCCTTAGTGGCTTCCCGGCAAATATAATAGGGATCGAAGATCAATTCAATGGTACCGGCAAATTGTTTGGCTTGGCTCTGGGGACCTTCCGAGGAGCCAGCCTGCGGATAATAAAGAGGCGTTAACATGGCCATTACTTTGCGGCCGGGCCAAGGGGCATCAGGCCATGAAAAGGTGGTAGTCAGGTATACCTTCCCTTGATGCTGGGGATCTTGAGCCCAATTCTGGTATTTGGAGCTTAGATTACGGGTCTGCACCGGTTGGTAAGGCGAGCCTTGACCATAAAAGTATTCTAATTGACCATTAGCGTCGTATTTTCGTACCTCAATGATGCCCAAAGTCTGCAAATGGGTGAAATGCTGCCGCAGATAGATCCTCAACACATTCAAAGACTGCAATTCCGTCACATAGAAGTGAGGATAACTGAGCATTTCGGTTTCCAGAACGTCAAAATAGAATTCAATGCTGTCAGCGATTTTGCGGCCCAGCATCAGTTGCTGTTGATTAAATTGCTCGGTGACCAGGTTTTCCACCCGCTGTCGGATCCGCTGTCCGAGAAAGAAAAAGGCAGAGGAGATCACCAGCGCAGTAACGATAATGCTCAGGATAAGAGTGCGGATGTGGATCTGACTTAAGCGGGATAACAGAGTCATCTTGATGGGCCTGTCTTGATCTTGAAAGTATTTTTAACGATATCTTACCATTACCCTTATTTTAGTGCAAGCCGATCGCTGCTTTATCTCAATCCGGGAGCTCAATTATTAATTTTCTTTATACTTAAAAACTACCGGTATTTCTTGCTTAGCCTGGCAGAATAATGGTCAGGAGGTAATAATCCAAGCAACCCGAAGCACCTGGGCTGCTGAAGGTGTTGTTCCTTATTTATTAAAGCTCGAAACGTCGGGAAGCGAGGTGCTGTTCCTTTTTCCAAGGAAGGTGCTGAATTATTATTCCCGGTCTTGGCGGCGCGGCAGGAACGCCGGTCGGTCATCATTGCCTGTGATTGGGAGAGTTACCGGCTCAAAGAAAAGTTACAAGGCAAAGTCATTGCCGCAGGCCCGGGAGTGCAGTCCAGACCGAAGACCGTCCGACCAAATTAATGTGAAAGCGTGGCCCCGACACCCCCGGAGTTTAACGCTTTGCAGGCCACCAGAGAGCCCGGCAAGGAAATGGCCGGGGAACCATTTCCGCCAGCCATGCCGTTTCGGTAACCTATATTTCCTTGACTAAAGGGCCTATTGCAAAATTACTGACTTCATTAAGCCCCAGTCTTTAGTCAGAGCGGCACCGGTTGGAAACCTGTGGCACCGGAGTTTTTGAGCAATTTGATCATAATTCCGACTTAATGAGACTTCGTCTGGCGGCTTTATGAGAAAATTATCTTTAGGACATCAGATTGATTAATTTCGGGCAACAACCCCTCACCCGACCTCGGCACTGATTAATACATATACTCCATGACCCTCATCCAGTAGCCTTTGAAGACCACGGCGGACAGAAAATAGCCCAGCGGCACATTGATGGCCACCCCGATGGTAAAGGCCCACATCGGCGCCCAGCCGAACTGGGTCAGTTCTTTAAAGCGGGTCGTATAACCGATGCTGAGAAAGCAGAACAGGAAGGTCCAGGTGCGCAGGGTTTTAATCGGCTTGATCACCATCGGACTGATGGAGTTGGAATAAAGCTCGGCCCCGTAAGAGATGCCGATAACGAACATGATCAATGATGCAATAAAAAAGCCGATAACGAATTTCGGAAACCGCTGCCAGATTTCTCCGACTCCGATGTGGGCCGCGCCGACTGCGCGCTTTTCCCAATAAACTACTGAAATGATAGCCAGAGCCAAGGAGTAGATGCCAATGAAGATATCCCGGCCAATGACCTTCATCAGGGTGAAGGAGCGAATGGCAGCTTCGTGACCGATAGCCACCGCGGCGGCAAAGCCGGCCGCATCAGCAAATTCCGAGGTGCCGATCCAGGCCCCCGACACCCCCGGATCCAATGCCAAGGCCCGGCACAGAATGGGCAGGACGTAGATCATCACCAAGGCCCACAGCGCCACCAAAGAGATCCCTACTGACATATAGTCTTTATGGGCCCGCACCGCTCCACCCACGGCAATGGTCGCTGACACCCCGCAGACCGAGGCCCCGGCCCCCAGACAGGCCCCGAAATGGGGTTCCAGTTTGAAAAGGCGGGTGGCGGCCAGATAAACGGTCAGGAAGGTGGTTACCGCTACTATGGTGGCCTGTAAGATGGCAATCCCGCCCGAGTAGATAATCAGGGTAAACGGCAGGGTGGCACCCAACAGGATGATGCCGGTTTTGATGTAGTATTCTACCCGAAAGGCGACCTCCATCCAGCGCGGGAATAATCCCAGGTTGCCTAATATTAACCCGACAGCCAGGGCCACCAAGGGCGCCTCCAGATTGTTTTCCTTAAAAAACTTAGAGTTGGAGACCACATAGATGATCAGACACATAATATAGAGCAGAGTAAAGCCCCGGACATAATCGATGATATCCACCTTCATGATCCCGCAGCTCATGGTAAAGATGACCAGCCAGATAATAAAGTTGATCACATACCAGGGCCACCGGGCCGCGAAGTCGGCGCCTACCTGGCCGAGCGAGGTCCAATTGCTGGGGGGCGAAACCGCGGCCAACTTGATGCTGGCCCCGCCCCAATAGAACAGTAGAGCAATGGCAATCAGTCCCAGCGCCAGGTAAATAGCCCAGTTATCTTCTTTCAGAAGCCAGGTTGGAAGTTCTCTGTCCACCCGGCCCGCATTTTCTACCGCCATTGACCGACCCTCCCCTAAACCATGCTTGTGGCCAATTTTTAAAGATTCTAGAGATCTATCTTTTTTTCCATTCGGTAATATTTAAGACCCAGTAAGAATTTTTGTCAAGTGAATCAGTTTCTTCCCTGAATTTTAACCAAAACAGGCCCTGAAGGTCAGCCTCCAGGGCCTGTTTTATCTCTCCGGAGAGAGGAGAAGGTCGGGGCTCTCTCCTCAGCTCGACATTGTCACCGTTTAATTATAAACCGACAAAGATCTTGACACTATTCAGAGCCAACTCATAAATTGGTCCCGGGAAGACCCCGATTGCCAGCACCCCGGCCGCGGTTAACAAGACGGCCGAAGAAATAGCCGGGGTCATAGTCACTGGCCCCAACTCAGCTTCGGCCGGGCGCATATACATCAAGACGGTAATCCGTAAATAGTAAAAAACCGAGACCAAACTATTCATCACGCCGATGATCGCCAACCAGATATAGCCCGCTTCCACCGCGGCGGAAAAGACATAAAATTTCCCGACAAAGCCGGCCGTAGGAGGAATCCCCGCCAGGGCAAACATAAAGACGCTCATGGCGGCGGCCAAGGCCGGGTACTGAAACCCTAAGCCACAATAGTCATAAATATTAATATAATTGTCTTTTTTCCGAGCTACCAAGATAACAATGGCAAAGGCCCCTATATTCATCAGGGTATAAGCCACCAGATAATACAGGAAGCTGATGGCACCCAACTGGTTAGCCGCAACCAGCGCTACCAACAGGTATCCGGCATGCGCAATAGATGAATAAGCCAACATGCGTTTAATGTTGGTTTGGGCGATAGCTACCACATTCCCCAGGGTCATGGTAGCGACGGCCAACCCCCACAACAACATGTTCCATTCCATCTTGATTTCGGGGAATACCAGGAAAAATATCCGTACGAATGCAGCAAAGGCGGCAGCTTTGGTGCCCACCGACATAAACGCGGTTACTGAGGTAGGCGCCCCTTCATAGACATCCGGGGTCCACATGTGGAAGGGTACCGAAGATACTTTAAATCCGAAGCCGACAATCAACAGCCCCATACCAAACAACAGCAGGGGATTTGTGCCTACCCCGGCCTTGATTGCCTGGGCTAAATCATCCAGAAACAGACTTCCGGTCGCCCCATAGAGCATGGCCATGCCAAATAATAAGAAAGCCGACGAGAAGGCCCCCAGGATCAGGTACTTGAGTGCGGCTTCGTTGGATTTGATGTCTTCGCGGAATAGCCCGGCTAGGATGTAGATGGCGATGGATAAAATTTCCAAACCCAGGAAAATCAGAATCAGATGACCGCCGGCCGCCATGAGCATCATGCCGATGGTCGCAAAGATCAGCAGGGTATAATACTCTTCCAGGTTACGGTGATAATCTTCCAGATACTTAATAGAAATCAGGATGGTCAGGGCCGTGGCCAAAAGGAATATTAGGTAAAAGAAGAAAGCAAAATTATCGACGTAGATCATCCGGGCAAAATCAGTGCCACTTCGGTTCCACAGCATCGTGGTCTGGACCGCGGCAATTACCAGGGCGATCAGACTGAGGTAGGGAAAGTAACCTTTTTTGCCTTTTGGGGTCAGCGCGTCCATCAACAGGAGCAGCAGCCCGGCCACAGTTAAGGTCAGCAGCGGCCCAATATTGCTTAAGGTAATGCTGGGAATGCTGATGGTCATCTTATATCCCCCTTAATCACATCAACTAATGCCACTTTTGGTGCTTTAGCCCGTTCCATACGGGCTATAAAGTTTTCCGTCGACGCCTTGGTTTTATTTAAGAAGGTGTTGGGGTAAATCCCGATCCAAACAATAAATATAAGAAGCGGGACCAGATAAGCGATTTCCCGCGTGGTCAGATCGGGCAGGTTGCGGTTTTTCTCATTGGTAACCACCCCGAACATCACGCGCTGGAACATCCACAGCATATAGCAGGCCGCGAAAATCACCCCGGAAGCCCCTAAAATCGCATAAATTTTATTTATCTTAAAAGCTCCCAACAGAATCAGGAATTCCCCCACAAACCCATTAAGCCCGGGAAGTCCGATGGACGACAAGGCCACGACCATGAAAATCGCTGCGTAGATCGGCATGGGAGTGGAGAGGCCCCCAAACTCCGCGATTAGACGGGTATGACGCCGTTCGTAGATGATGCCGACAATCAAGAACAAAGCCCCGGTCGACAGCCCGTGATTAATCATCTGAATAATGCCGCCCTGGACTCCGGCCATATTGTAGGTAAACAGACCCAGCATCACAAAACCCAAATGGCTCACCGAAGAGAAGGCGATCAGCCGTTTGAGATCTATCTGCATCATGCACACCAGGGCCCCGTAAATGATCCCGATAATGGCCAAGACACTGAACAGTGGCACAAAATACCAGGCGGCTTCCGGGAATAACGGCATATTAAAGCGGATAAAACCGTAGGTTCCCATTTTCAGTAAGACCGCGGCCAGCATTACGCTGCCGACGGTAGGAGCTTCGGTATGGGCATCCGGCAGCCAGGTATGAAACGGGAACATCGGCACTTTGATGGCAAAGGCCAAGGCAAAGGCCAAAAACATCCAGAACTGCATCTGGAAGGGGATTTGCAGACCATAGATCTTCAGCAGGTCAAAGGTGTAAACCCCGGTAACCTTGTGATGATAGAAATACAACACCAGGATGGCCACTAACATCAGCAGGCTGCCGAACATGGTGAACAGAAAGAACTTGACCGCAGCATAAATCCGGCGCGCCGGCGCGCCCCACACCCCAATCAACAGATACATGGGGATCAGCATGACTTCCCAGAAAATATAGAACAGGAACAGGTCCAGGGCACAGAAGACCCCGATCATGCCGGTTTCCAGGAACAGCAGACAGATCATGAATTCCTTGACTTTGTCTTGGATGTCTTTCCAGCAGGCCATGACGCAGATGGGGGTCAAAAAGGTCGTCAGCAGTACTAATAAGAGCGAAATACCGTCGATGCCGACATGATAACTGATGCCATAACTGGGGAACCAACTTAGTCGCTCCACAAACTGCATGGCCGCGGTATCCGAATCAAATCTAAACCATAGAGGTAAAGAAAAGATAAATTCGAGCACTGCCACCACCAGGGTGGTCCATTTAATCACCCACTGGTTTTCCCGACTCAGCATGGTGATCAGCACCACCCCCAGCATGGGGAAGAAGATCAGGATAGATAAAATCGGCAAATTCATCAGTCAGCTCCTTCTCCTAGCGCCCGAGATAGTAACCGGCGATAATAAAGACTCCGATCAATATTGCCAGAGCATAGTTTTGCACATAGCCGGTTTCTAGTTTGCGGATATGGTAACTCAGCCATTCTACAAGCCCGGCGCTGCCATTCACGGCGCCATCCACTACCTTTTCATCCACACCCTTCCACAGGAAATCGGACCCCATTTTGATGGGATTGACCACGGTAGCGGCATAGAGTTCGTCGACATAATATTTGTGATAAATCAAGTCATAGAGTAACGGTATTTTTTCGGTAACGAGCTGGGGCAATTCCGGCCGCTTAATATACATGCGGTAAGCGGTGTTAATGCCCAATAAAGCAATGATGACGCTGACTACCATCATAAATACTTCAAAACTGATGGGATAGTGAATTTCGGGCCGGTGCACGTGGGCGATGGCCGGGGCCAGGAACTCATGGAAGACATTGGCACCCTCAATGATCGGAATGCCGACAAATCCACCAATGGTCGACAGAACCGCCAAGGCAATCAGCGGCAGGGTCATCACCGGCGGCGATTCATGCACATGATGCAGGACTTCCGGTTTTACCCGACTTTCCCCATGGAAGGTCATAAAAATCAGCCGGAACATATAAAACGCAGTCATAAAGGCCGCAGCGGCAGCTATCATCCAGTAGAGAATATGTCCGTCCACCAAGGACTTAAAAAGAATCTCGTCCTTGCTGAAAAAACCGGCAAAGGGGAAGATTCCGGCAATGGCCAGGGTGGCCATGATAAAGGTCCAATAGGTAATAGGCAGGTGCTTTTTGAGGTCACCCATATGCCGCATATCTTGTTCACCACTCAGGGCGTGGATAACGCTGCCGGAACCCAAAAAGAGCAGGGCTTTGAAAAAGGCATGGGTCATGAGATGGAAGATCCCAGCGGCAAAGGCCCCCACCCCGCAGGCCAGAAACATATATCCTAACTGGCTGACGGTGGAGTAAGCCAAAACCCGCTTGATATCATTCTGAGCCAAACCGATAGAAGCCGACATGATCGCCGTGGCGGCACCCACAATGGCGACGACCGTCAGAGATACCGGAGCCAGCACATAGAGGGCACTACAACGGGCCACCATGTACACGCCGGCGGTAACCATGGTGGCGGCATGGATCAGGGCGCTGACCGGGGTCGGGCCTTCCATAGCGTCCGGCAACCAGACATATAGCGGCAGTTGGGCGGATTTGCCGGTAGCTCCGACAAACAGCAACAAGGTAATCGCGGTGATCACCAGGCTGCCCACTTCGAAATTGGTGCCGGCGATAGAAAAAACTTCCCGGAAATTGATGGTATTAAAGGTCCAAAAGATCAGGAAGATTCCCAACAAGAAGCCGAAATCACCGATGCGGTTGACTACGAAGGCTTTTTTGCCGGCATCGCTGGCCGATTGTTTTTCATACCAGAAGCCAATCAACAGATAAGAACATAAACCCACGCCTTCCCAGCCCACAAACATCAATAAAAAGTTGTTGGCGGAAACCAGGACCAGCATGGCGAAAACAAATAAGTTTAGAAAGGAAAAATACCGGGGGTAGCCTTCATCATCATGCATATAACCTACAGAATAGATGTGGATGATAAAGCTAACCCCAGAAACTACCAGCATCATGATCAGAGACAGCGGATCGACTAAAAATGCTGCCAGGGCATTGAAGTTTCCGGAGCTAATCCAATTATAAACTACCACTTCAACCGGTTTGGCATCGGCTGGAAGTTTTAGATATTCCAAGAAGATTAAGATGACGATCAAAAAGGAAATGCCGATAACCGAGCAGCCGACCAGACTGACGAGCCATTTGGGGACCCGCTTCCCCAGCAAGCCATTAAACAAAAATCCCAGGATCGGCACCAAAGGCACCAGCCAGACATACTCTATCATGGCCTGCTCCTTACCACTTCATGAGATTAAGTTCATCAACATTAACGGTGGCTTTATTACGGAAGATGGCGACAATCAGCGCCAATCCGACGGCTACCTCAGCGGCGGCCACCGTCATGACAAAAAAGACAAACATCTGCCCATCTATGGCCTGGTAGTGATCGGCGAACCCGACCAGGGACAGATTCACGGCGTTGAGCATCATTTCAATACACATAAAGATGATGATGGCGTTGCGCCGGATCAGGACCCCGATAACTCCGATGGCAAACAGGGCGCTGCTGAGAGCTATGTAGTATAGCAAAGGCACTACCATTTCTATTTTCCCCCTCAGTTCCAGTGAACTATTTTTACTGGGGTTAAGCCAGGCCTGAGAACCGGCCCGATAAACTCAATCTAGTCTGGCCCAGGCCAGAATAACCGCCCCGATTAAGGCCACTAATAACAGGACCGATGTAACTTCGAAGGGCAGTAGATAATCGGTAAACAATGAACGGGCCACTGCCTCGGCGCTGCCAAATCCGGGTACATTTTCTTTGGCAGGCCCCAGATTGATTCGGGTGCAAGTATAAATCACCAAGAGAGCTGTCACCCCGGCCAGGGCCGCGCCGCTGAGCTTTTGGGCTAAATGCTGTTTTTCCCCGCCTTCTTCTGGATGCCGTAAATTGAGCAGCATGATCACGAACAGGAAAAGCACCATGATCGCCCCGGCGTAAACGATCACCTGAATGGCCGCAATAAACTCGGCATGGGCCAGCAGATAGATCCCTGCCACCGTAAAGAAGTTAAGGATCAGGTATAAGGCGCTCCGCACCGGGTTAACCTGGATAACCACCAGCACCCCCGAAATCAGGGCCACCGCAGCCAGAATTAAAAATAACACTTCCATTCTCAAAACTCCTTAACCCCGAAACTTGAGGAATTAAGCCTTAGCCCTCAGCTTCTCCAGATCGTAGATCAACACCCGTTTATCATACTGGGCCAACTCATATTTATTGTTCAGGGCAATGGCCCCCTTGGGACAGGCTTCCTGACAGAAGCCACAGAAGATACAACGGGTCAAGTCAATGACAAACTCCGCCGGATATTTTTCGTGGTTTGGACCTTCGGCTGGGGTGATCTTGGTAATCGCCCGAGACGGGCAAACCGTCATGCACAAGGTACAGGCCACACACTTGAGACGACCATCCTCATCCACCTGTAATTCCGGATGCCCCCTAAATCTTGGATAAACCTGGCGTTTCTCTTCCGGATATTGCAGGGTAATCGGCTTGGAGACACAATGTTTTAAAGTGGTGGCTAAGCCTTTGATTAAGGGATAAATCATGGTCTTACCTCTAGAGATACATCATGACGACGCCGGTTAAGAGGATATTAAGTAACGCCAGGGGGATAAGGACCTTCCAGCCAAAGTACATCAGTTGGTCAAAGCGAAAGCGGGGATAGGTCCCACGAACCCAGATAAACAAGAATATTAAGGCAAAAGTTTTGATTAAGAACCAAACAATGGGGGGCAAAAATGGCCCTTGCCAGCCACCCAGGAACAGGGTTACGGCCAAAGCACTGGCGATAATCATATGGCCGTACTCACCCAGCATCAACAGCCCCCATTTCATGGAGCTGTATTCGGTCTGGTAACCCGCCACCAATTCATTTTCACACTCAATCAGATCAAAGGGAGTCCGGGCACATTCGGCAAAAGCCGCACACAGATAAAGGAGGAAGCCGAGTGGTTGGTAAACAATAAACCACATACTCTTCTGAGCTTCAACAATGGTTACCAGGCTCAGGCTGCCGGCCACCATCAGCACTCCGATCACTGACAGCCCCAAGGCTACTTCATAACTGACCATCTGGGCGCAGAGCCGCAGGCCGCCCAACAAGGAGTACTTGTTATTGGAGGCCCAGCCGCCGATTACCGCGCCATAAACGGCCAATGAAGAGATGGCAAAGATATACAGGAGGCCAATGTTGACATCGGCAACAACCCCGCGGTTGAGCGCAGCCACGGTTAGATCTACCTGATAGCCATAAATGGTCAGGCTATCGGGGAGGATGCGATCAGCAAAAGGAATCGCCGCCAAGGGTAGAAAGGCGGTGATGGCCACAATCATGGGCGCCAGTTCAAAAAGCGTCTTATTGGCATGGGGCGGGGTAAACTCTTCTTTAAACAAGAGCTTGATCATGTCAGCCAGAGGTTGCAGCAACCCCCAGGGACCCACCCGGTTGGGACCATAGCGTAATTGGATAAACCCCAAGACCTTGCGCTCCATCAACACCACATAGGCAATGGTAGTGAGGAAAACCACCAGGACCAGGGTAATTTTGACAACCATCAAGCCTACGAGCACCGGCAGGTTCATCTTTTAACCCTTCTGAAGCTGTACGCGGCAAAGGTTAGAATTGGAAGTCAGGAGATTGGCCGGCGTATCACTGAAGTGATCCGCCAGGAACACCACTCCCCGGGGCAACTCCACCGTCATGGCAATGGGTACGGTGATCTCCCCCTGATTCGAACTGATCTTGACCGGCTCGCCCTCCTGGACCTTCAGGACTTGAGCATCGGCCGGATTGATTTTTAGCGCCGCCCCCGGCATTATGGTTTGCGAACCGTGGGCATGAGTCGTATAAGAACCGGAATGGGCCAGGGTCTTGCCCACTATCAAAGTATACTTGCCTTCTCCGGGAATGCTGATCTCAGTCGGGAAGGGAACAAATTTCCCCTGTAGAGAAACGCTGATCTTCTTATGGGGCCAGCGATGACCCTCCCTTATTCCCGCCCAGATCGGCATCAGTTGGGCCATCTCGGCGAAAATGGCGGTAGCACTGCCATATTTCATCGGATATCCCAGGCGCTGGCTCAATTCGGTGATGATCTGCCAATCGGGCCGCGTCCCGTTCGGTGACAGAGCCGCCTGTAAACAGCCCAAACGGCCATCTGTGCTGGTATAAGTCCCCTCTAATTCTGCGTGGATCGCAACCGGTAATACCACATCCGCTAAGCGGGCGGTGTCGGTCAGAAAGGCATCTTGGACGACCATAAATCTGACCTTCTGGAGAAGCCTTTCGGTCCGCGCCCGGTTGGGCAAAAGCCGCACCAGGTCACCCCCTAACACGTATAAGGCTCGCGGGGCCTCCGGCTCGTTGTTTTCCAGCTGGTCGAGCATCTCCCCCAGGGTTACACCCGGCTTTTCCGACACGGGCTTTCCCCAGAGTTTGGCAAAGGCTCCGCCGTCCTCGGCCAGGGACTGGTAGCCCGGTAAATAATTCGGCATCACCCCGACATCGCAGACGCCGCGGCTGTTATTCTTTTCGGCGATCGGATAGAGGGCGCTACCTTTGTTACAGGTTTGACCGATCAACAGGAATAGATCGGCTACTGCGGTGGCATTATCCGAGGTCTTGAGCAGGGTCTTTTTAAAGTCTTCAAACCCTGCCGCCTCCAGATGGGGAGTATAACCGGGTTGCGCTTCCAGCACCGCTTCCATTAAGCCGATCAGCAGCAACCGTTCACTGCCCGGCTGGTACCGCAACTTAAGATTGGCATAGCGATCAAACTTGGTCTTCCGGGGATTGGCCACCACCAATCGGAAGTTTTCATTTTTCAGGGCGTCCATAATCCGCCAGCCGTAAGTCGGCATTTCGGGGGTGACATCAGCCCCAATGACCAAAATTACATCGGCGTGGCTAAGATGCTGGGTATTGCCTAACACAAAGGGGAAACCGCTACCCTTGGCCTCTTCTTGAACTTCCCAAGGGCTTTGATACACCCCTTTTTTGACAGATTCCAGAGCCACCCCTGAAACCTGGGCTGTGCCGAACACCGCGGCGATGCCAGCCAGGGCGCGGGCGAAATTATAACGCGCCGGGCTGTCCAGGTTATTATGGCCTAAACCCGCACGGATAAATTTCTGGAATAAGTAATTGGCTTCATTGGTCGCCCGGGGGGAGCCGATGCCATACAGCGCCTCCGGTCCGGCATTATCAATTACTTCTTTTAAACCCCGGGCTGCATAATCCAAGGCCTCGTCCCAGGGAGCTTCGACCAACTGCCCATCTTTCTTGATCAGAGGTTGGTGTAAGCGCTCCGGGGCCTCCACCACCCCGAACCCAAAGCGACCCCGACCGCAAAGCAGCAAAGACCCTTGGCTACGCACCCGGTGAATACGACCGTTCTTGGTATGCACCTCATAATTACAGCCACCCCCGCAATAGGGGCACACAGTCTTGGTCTTGGTCAACTCCCAGGAACGGGCCGTGTACTTGAATAATTTGTTGATTAAGGCCCCGACCGGGCAGATATCGATGCAGGTGCCACAGAATTCACATTCCAGAGGAACATGCCCGCAGCCCAGTTCGGTGAAATAACCCCGATTTTCAAAGTTGATGGCACTGGCTCCAACTCGATCCCGACAGACCCGCACACATCGCCCACAGGTAACACAGCGGGTGGCATAGCGTTCGATCAGCCGTGATTCGTAATCAATGTGCGGCGGCACTTTTACCGCCTCGTAATCAACGACATCAATGCCCAATTCGTGCGTCAAGTCTTGGAGCAGACACTCACCCGCCTTATCACACCAGGGGCAATCCAGGGGATGGTTAACCAGGATAAATTTCACCAGTTCCCGGCGTAAGTCCTGCAGACGCTCGGACTGGGTAATCACCTCCATACCCTCGGCCACCGGCGTAGTACAGGCCGGTTGTGGTCGTGGTGGCCCCGGCTTTACCTCTACCACACAGATCCGGCAGGAACCGATTGCTTTGATGGCGGGATGGTAGCAGAGATGCGGGATATGGATGCCGTTCTCTAAGGCAGCCTCCAGAATCGTCTTACCTTTTTTCACCTGCAGGGCTTTACCATCGATCGTCAGGTTGATCATCTTCTATTCCTAACTGTCAGGCCGCTAGTTAATTTATATTGTTACTATTATCTTCTTACCGGTCCACATCGGCCAGGACAATATCCATCGTTCCGATGAGGGCGATTAAATCTGCCAGTAGCCGGCCCTTGGCCAGCTTGCCCAGGGCCGCCAGATTGGCAAACGACGGGGCCCGAATCTTAACCCGCAGCGGATGCCCGGTACCGTCACTGGCAATATAGAACCCTAGTTCACCTTTGGGAGCCTCTATGGCCTGATAAACTTCTCCAACCGGCGGGATGATCCCTTCTTCAATGATTAAGAAATGGTTAATCAAGGCCTCGATGTTGTTGTAAACCCGCTCCTTGGGAGGCAAGGCCACCCGGGGATCAGCCACATTGATGTCTCCGGCGGGCAGATTTTCCAGGACCTGGCGGACGATGCGGTTACTCTGGCGCATTTCTTCCATTCGGACCAGGTACCGATCGTAGGTGTCGCCATTAGACCCCAAGGGAACTACAAAGTCAAAATCTTCGTACCTGGAATAAGGGTTATCCCGGCGCAAGTCCCAATCCACTCCGGAGCCGCGGGCCATGGGGCCGGACCAGCCCCAATCCAGCACCTCGTCCGGAGTCATCACCCCGACTCCTTTGGTGCGGGCAATCCAGATGCGATTGTAAGTTAAGAGATTTTCATAGTCCTCAATCTTCTTGGGAAAAGTCTCTACAAACTCCCACACCTGGTCAGTAAATCCTTCCGGCAGATCCGCGGCCAAACCACCGATGCGAAAATAACAGGGAAACAGGCGACCGCCCCAAACCATTTCGAAGAGGTCCATGAGCTTTTCGCGTTCACGAAAGGCGTAGAATAACGGAGTCATGGCGCCCAGATCATGGCCGTGCGTGCCCAACCAGAACAAATGGCTGGAAATCCGGGTCAACTCGGCAATCATCACCCGGATATATTGGCAACGTTTCGGCACCTCCACGCCCAGGAGTTTTTCCACCGCGAGCACAAAACCCAGGTTATTGGCCGACCCCGCCAGATAATCAATCCGGTCAGTTAAGGGCAAACACTGGTGATAAGTGCGGAACTCGCACATCTTTTCAATCCCACGGTGCAAGTAGCCGATATCCGGATCGGCTTTGACAATAAGCTCGCCCTCCAGCTCCACCACTACCCGCAACACCCCGTGGGTGCTGGGATGTTGGGGGCCCAAATTCAGGACCATGGTTTCGGTTTGAGACATAGTTTGCGCGCCGTTCATGGTTTTACTTTCCTATAAACCCCGTACGGGGATTTCTTTACGTAAAGGGAAATATGCTTCGCATTCCGCCGGCGTTAAAATCCGCCGTAAATCCGGGTGACCACGGAACTGGATGCCCATCAGATCGTAACATTCCCGCTCATGCCAATTGGCCGCCGACCACACTGGCACCACCGAGTGAATGCTGGGGTAGGCATCATCCTCCAAAAAGGCCTTCAAAGCCACCCGATTTTTATATCGGTGCGAATAAAGGTGATAGACCACCGCAAATCGGGGACTGGCCGGCAGGTAATCCACCGCCGCCACCGATGACAGATAGCGGAAAGAGGTCTCACGGTCGTCCCGCAACAGCGTGCAGATTTCGACTATTTTTTCCGGTTTAATGATGATCGTGGTGTCCCCGCGGAATTCATAGATTTCCACGATTTCATCCGGGAACTGGGCCTGGACTTTTTCTACCGCCGCGCTCATGCCGCCTCCTGCCGGGCTTGCACTCTTTCCCGATATTGCTTGGTTAAGAAGGGGTCTTTCAGGATCTGTTCGTGCAATTTCAGGATGCCATAGAGTAATCCCTCGGGGCGGGGCGGACAGCCCGGCACATAAACATCAACCGGTAGATACAAATCGATTCCCTGGACCACCGCATAGCTATCAAAGATACCCCCCGACGAAGCACACGCCCCCATGGCAATCACCCATTTCGGTTCGGTCATTTGCTCGTAAATACGCACCACCGCGGGTACCATTTTCTTGGTGACCGTCCCGGCGACGATCATCAGATCGGCCTGGCGGGGCGAGGCCCGAAAGGCCTCCATGCCAAACCGGGCAATATCAAAGCGATTGGCCGCGGTGACGATCATTTCAATAGCACAACAGGCCAGACCAAAAGTACAGGGCCAGAGCGAATTCTTCCGCCCCCAGTCCACCAACTTCTCCAGGGTAGTTGTCAGGACGTTATTTCCTAAATGCTCTTCTACTCCCATTCCAAGGCCCCCTTACCCCAAACATAGGCCAATCCCACTACCAGGATGAGGATAAAAACCCCCATTTCGATCAGACCAAATAACCCCAGCGGTTTAAAGATCACTCCCCAGGGATAGAGGAAGATCGCTTCAATATCGAACACCAGGAAGAACATGGTGATGACATAGAACTTGACCGCATAACGGTGGCGGGCATCGCTGATCGGCACCATACCGCACTCATAAGGCAGATCCTTAACTGCGGTATGGGTTTTCTTCCCCAGTGCCTCGGAGAGGGCGACAATCAATACCGCCAATCCAATCGAAATGATCAGATAAACCAGGATTGGTAAATAACTAATGAGCATTTTGGTGCTCCTTTAATCCGCGGATCTTTCTAATTATTTCTTGATCTTACAGACCCCGGCCGGGCAGCGGCCCGCAATATGGGCCAGGTATTCGTCACGGAAACGCTCAATGGTAGTTTTGATAAAAAAGATCGGACTCATCGCCAAGGCGCAGTTGGCGGTATCGGCCATGACCTGGGCGACATGGATCATTTTATCCAGATCCGCTTCCTCGCCCTGCCCCCTGGCAATCTTGCAAATCAGATCGTAGAGAATGCGGGTGCCCCGCCGACAGGGGAGACAGAAGCCACAGGACTCATGCTGGAAAAACTTCAGGATACAGCGGACCACATCAATTATGCAGGTGTTCTCGTCCATGACCAGCATGGTCCCTGAGCCCAAGGCCCCCCCGGCTTTACCCATGGCAGCATATTCCATCGGGGTGTCAAGCTGCTCATCGGTAAGGAAGCCAAATGAGGTGCCACCGGTCTGACAGGCCTTGAACTTCTTGCCCTCCCGGACCCCCTCGCCATATTTTTCGATCAACTCCCTTAACGTCATGCCCAGATTGGCTTCCACTACCGCCGGGCGCTGGACGTGGCCGACGACCTGGAAAATCTTGGTCCCCGCCGCGTCTTCGGTGCCTTTTTGCTTATACCATTCCCCGCCCTGCATGATAATCGACGGCACACTGGATAGAGTCTCGACATTGTTGACGATGGTCGGTTTACCCCAGACGCCCACTACCCCCGGAAAGGGCGGTTTGACCCGGGGGTTGCCGCGCTTACCTTCGATTGATTCGATCAGCGCGGTTTCTTCGCCGCAGACATAAGCCCCACCGCCGGTCTGGACTTCAATGGTAAAATTGAAATCGGTGCCGAAAATACTTTTGCCCAGATAACCCTGCGCCGTGGCCTGATCAATGGCGTTTTGCAGTCTGAGCATGGAAAGATAATATTCACCCCGGACATAGATGTAGCCATGCGAGGCCCCTACCGCATAACCGGCGATAGCCATGCCCTCCAACACCCGGTGGGGATCGCCTTCCATGATATAGCGATCTTTAATGGTACCCGGCTCACCTTCATCCGCATTACAAACGATATATTTGGGGGTATTGGGATTGGGCAAGGTAAAGGACCACTTGAGCCCGGCCGGGAAGCCAGCGCCACCCCGGCCCCTCAGACCGGAGGTCTTGGCCTCATTGACCACCTCTTCCGGGGTCATGGTAGTTACTGCCTTTTTCAGGGCCTCGTAACCGCCGCGGGCCAGATAGTCCTCGATTTTCATGGGATCGATCTGGTCGACGTTCTGGAACAGGATCAATTCATCGGGACCGGACGGGTAGGCACTCAAAGGATTGGTGGTGCGGGGCAAGGTCCGGTAATCCACGGTTTTCCCGGCCCGATAATCGGCAATGATCTGTTTCACCCGATCGGCGGTCAGATTGCCGAACACCACCTCATTGATCTGCATGGCCGGGGCCACTTCGCATACCCCCAGACAGGCGGTCAGCTCCAGGGTGAACAGGCCGTCTTCGGTAGTTTGCCCCACTTCAATGCCCAACTCGGCCTTCAAGATGTCCAGGATATTATCGGCCCCACAGATATGACAAGGGGGTGATTCGCACATCCGGATGATATATTGGCCCCGCGGCGAGGTCGAATACATCGAGTAAAAGCTCAACACCCCATAAAGATAGCCATAGGGGATCTCCAGCTCCTGGGCGACTAACTGTAGGGCTTCCAGCGGCAGCCAGTTATGACAGATGTCTTGTACCGCATGCAAGATCGGCAATAGTTTGCCCCGCACCTGACTTAATCGGGCGCAAACCTCTTTAATGCTGTTCACCTGCTCGGGGGTCAATTCGGCGCTTACCGGCCTTTTCAATTCCACCATGTTAGCTAGCCTCAACCGGGAGAATGGTTATCTAATGAAAAAATCCACAATCACACCAACAACTCGAACATCTATACCCAAGACAGGTAGCTTTTACAATCATCTGGCCTTTTTGTCAAGAATATTTTGTGACCAGAAGTTTTTTTTTAAATTTTCCTTAAAACTCTAAGAGGTTACGCTGCGAAAGACCAGGCCCCGCCCTTGACCGCGCCAAATTTCGCCCCAAGCCAAACCGTATGGCAGTGATTTAATAAATAAAACAGGAACATATTATTTTTTAACTTAATAAATTGCTTCCACCACCTTCCTCCGGAACCCTAAAGACCCTTGCAAATTATTAAATATTTCCTGGCTTAATTAAAACCTGACCTATTTTAAACCTCAAACCTTGAACTTTGAACCTTGAACTTTTCAAACCCGTCCCCCGCCGAGCAACCGTTGCCCCAGCAGCTTGACCCAGGCGCCGCCTTCCCGCAACACCAGCTTGCTCAGCCGGGCGTAGCGCCGCCGCCGCCAGTAATCGGCATAAAGGCCGGAGACCGGCAAGGGGTGGAGGCGCAACGGGGAATCGGCCACCTGGCGGGCGAACAGATAGGCGGCCCGGTACATATGCAGGCTATCAGTCACCAGCCCGGCCTGGGTAAAGCCCTGGTCTTTCAACAATTGAACAGTGTTCTTGGCCGACTGCGCGGTGGTGAGGCTGCGTTCTTCATAGAGCAGGCGTTCCGCCAGGCGCAACCGGGTATCGCCATCCCACTGGGATTCGGCCCAACCCAATCCCCAGGCTGCCAGGGCCCGGGCTTCCGAGGTCGGGGTGCCACGGCGCTGGCCGCCGCTCAGGATCAGGTAGCTTTGGGGATAGTACTCGACCGCCAGCCGCAGGGCATGGCTCACCCGGAAGCGCGCCACCCGTCCCGGGTATCCGTCCTTCCCGATCACGCAACCCAGGACAATCAGGGCGTCCATTTCGCGGCTAATCTCTTTTTTACTTTCGATATAATGACCCGAACCAGCTTTCCCAGAATGTTAAGAATAATTTTTTAGGAACTTCGGCTCCTTAGAAATTACTCGGTCATGACCAGACCCAGGCTTAGCTTTTAAATCTTGGTCTTATATCTGCCAGGCTGATCAACGCGGCTGGCGGCGGCGCTGACGCCGTTCCCGCCGCGCCTGTTCTTTCCACTCCGGCCCTTTTTTCCGCCGTGGCTCTTTGCTGCGGTTTAGCGGTTTACCTTGAATATCCAACAGCACTGAGCCGGGAATGGCCGTCGAATGTCCGAGTTCTTCGGAGACGGAGGGCTTGGAAGCCGGTTTCTTTGGTTCTTCTTTCGGACAGGGTGGAATCTGTAAGAAATTCGGCGGAATCGCCGTGGTTAGAAACAACTCTTCGCCATAGCGATAAAATTGCGTGCCGGCCGCGGCCGCGGCCGGGGCCTGGACCGTGACCAGCACTGCCTGGGGATCGCGGCGGTGACCGATGCGCTGGGCCATCTCGACATTTCGGGCCAGGATTAGCTGACCGTCAGGCGGCGGTCTCAGCCCTTGTTGGGCGACCACCGGATGGGACTTGCGGGTAATGGCCCGATACAGCAGGGCGGGTGGCCATTCGCTTTCCGTGGCGCGGCAGAGCGCGGCATTAGCAGGCAGGCTCCTGATTAGATTCTCGGCAATTTCAAAACGGCGCGGCGTCAGGAGGTAAACCGCGTCCTGCAGATGCGAACGCCGGACAAATCCCCAGCCCGGCTCTTCGCTCAAGGCCCGGAGCAGCTCTTTAATGGACAGCCAGCCGTGGGCGTCCAACACCAGGCCAAACTCGTCCGGGCGATGGCTGAGGATGTAGGTCAGCATCCTTGCCAGCGATTCTAACCGTTGTTGCGGCTTGTTCATGATCACCCCAGATTCGATTAGGGAATCATTGGCGGCACCGGCATCTTGCCGTTGCTCTGGAACCGGCCGAAAGCCTGTTCCACTCAGATTGTCGTTATTATAATAGATTTCCCCTTAAAATTTAAAGTTTAAATTAACCCGGACGTTGCGGCCCGGCTGTTCGTTGAGCCAGGTGACCTGGGAGAGATGGTCATGATAGCTTTTATCGGTCAGATTAGCCACCATCAGGCTCAGACGCAGGTTTTGGCGATAGATGGCGCCGGCCGACCAGGTAAAGGTGGTATAGCCCCCGCTAGGCACCTCCCAGGGCGCGACTTTACCCTGGCGGGCCGCGGTCAGCCCGGCCATTTCGGTCCACAGTTCCCAGTCCGGTTGAATTTTTCGCTCATAACGCAGGCCATAGTTGCTTCTTAAAGGCGGTATATCCGGCAGATCAGTGGACGCGGTCTGGTCCTTGCCGCGCACGTAATTGAGATTGGCAAACAGGGCAACACCACCTCCCAGGGCAAACTCCCCCTCGGTTTCGATACCATAGAGCAAGGCGCGGCCGACATTTTCCCATTTGGCGATTTCCAGGCCGCTGGCCGGATCAAAAATACCGGTGCGCTGCTTGATGATATAATCAGAAATTTCATTGCGGAACAGACTCAAGGTGCCCTGAAAACGGGGAAATTTGGCCTTTAAACCCAGATCCAGGTTGAAGCTGGTTTCAGCCTTCAGATCGGGATTGCCAATATCCACGGTCTCCTGATGCGGGCCAAAGAAGAATCGTTCAAGCAACGTCGGGGCCCGAAAGGCCCGGCCAACATTGGCCACCAGGTTGAGATTGGGAGTCAAACGATATAAGAATCCGAGGTTGCCGCTCACCGCGTGATCATCCTCGGTAGTGGCCCGGACCGGATGCGAGTCCAACTCCCCACAGGCCGACCGGATCCAGTCAAACCGGACTCCGGGGGTCAGAGACAGGCGGTCGGTCAGACTGATTTCGTCCTGGGCGTATAACCCCACGCCGGTGCGGTCGGCATCGGGGATCACTCCCGGCAGGGGGCGGGGCAGCCAACCGCCGGGAGTAATCAACCACCGCTCCCGGGTCGAGGTGGCGTCTTCGCGAAAACATTGCAGGCCGGTGGTGAACCGGTGCCGGTCGCCCCAGGTTAAGTTGGCCTGGGTCTGCAAGTTCCAGGTATTGATATTTAGAAAGATCTCTTGATCCACCGTCGGCGGATCCGGATTGAGGAGGTGCATATGGCGTTGATGGCGCTGAAACGCCGCGTCAATCTTGATCTCCGGGCAAAACTCGGCAATCTCATAACGGCGATAAGTCCCCTGGACCATGACCTGAACTTCGCCTTGAAAATAACTCTCTTGGGCGGTGCGGTTCGGTACCCCGATATCGGCTTGAGTACCCCAGGCCGACAAGGCCAGTTCGCTCTGCGGCCAGGCAATATTGCCGCCGCCACTCAGGGTAAAACCGCGGTAAAAGCTGTGCGGCAGGTTGCCGGTAGGAGTTCGGATATCACCCGTATTGCGATAGACGCTGTTAAAAAACAGATTGACGTTATTGTATCCGGCTTGCAGATGAGCGGTGTGCTCCAGGCCGTCATTGGCGTTGTTGACCCCGCTGCCCAGCGACACCTGCGAGCGCCAACCGCGCCCTTCTTCAACCTTGGCCTGGCGCGTGATGAGATTGATCACTCCTCCCAGGGCGTCAGAGCCGTAAAGCACCGAGCCGGGGCCGCGCACGACTTCGATACGCTCGATCTGCTCCGGATCGATGGACAGGCGATGATTGCCCCCGCCCCGCTGCTCCGACAGCCGGATGCCGTCCACCAGGACCAGCACCCGGTCATCAAAAAGACCGCGGATCATGGGCCGGACAATGCCAGGGCCGGTGCTTGAGGCATCGACTCCGGCCTGCCGCTTAAAAAGATCGCCCAGGGAAATCGGCTGTTCCCGTTCGATCTGCTGGCGGGGGATGACATTCACCGGCAGCGAGGTGTCAAAGGCCGGGGTATCGGTGCGGGTCGCCGTAACCACCACCGCGTCCAGTTGCACCGTTTCGGCCTTTTCCGGTTCCGAGACGGATACGGCTGATTGCTCAACTTGATGGCTATCCAGGCTGATGATTTCGGATTCGGCATAGCCCGGGAGGGGCCCGCACCATAGGCCGATGATCATCAGGACCACTATGACCTTATGCTGCTTAAGGGTGGAGAACATTACCCTCCTCCTCTAAGGCTTGGGCTGATCAAAGAAATGGTGATTCAGATGCCTCAGATTTCGTGAAGGCGGATAGACCCAGAAAACCTCAGCCAGGTCTGGCGGGGTCCGCACATGTAAAAATTTTTTGGGGTTTTGGGAATTAGGCTAGAGTCCATCCAGAAACTCCTTGTTCCCCTCCCCCCAACCACCTCCCACCAGGGGAGGGGAAGTTTCTGGATGAAAAACTAGGCTAAGCCAGGGAAGCGCCAGGCGGGGCCCGAGGGGCCGGGCAGACAAAGTACGGGGAGACAATTATGGTTGAATAAAACGGAACAATCTGGTCAATGACGATCCATTGCGGTGTTAAACACAGGGGTGGACCAAAGTCTTGGCCAAGAAAATGTTGGAAAAATCTACAGGCCAGACACTTACGGGAATGCGGAAGGAGCTGAAGGTCTGGGTTTAGGTAGGATGAGACGGCAAATTTGTGCCTCGCGTCGGAAGGACAATTTAATATTCTTTGGCCCTGGTGAAGGTTGCTCGGCTTCGCATCCTGGCAGGTGCCACAATGATTTCCGGCTCGCTGACAGGTGTGTAAAGTGTGGAAGACGGCGCCGACCAACGGTAAATACAGGGCCAACAGCAGCCCTAATATCGGGCTTTTTAGTTTAGGACGGCGGTTAGGTGGGGTTTTGGGGGAGGCCATTGGTAACTTAGCCTAGCGGACGCGGCCTTGACCGGCGCACCAGCGTCGAAATCATAAATAATAGCGACAGCAACAATACCACCGTTGCCCCGGAGGGCCAATCCACCTGATAGGAGAAATACAGCCCCCCTAGAGTCGAACCCAGGGCGCTAGCCATGGCGACCACCATCATGGTGCGCACCTTTTGGGTCAGTTGGCGGGCGATGGCCCCGGGGATAACCATCAGGGCCGACACCAGGATGATCCCCACCAGGTAGATGGAGACAATGATGACCAGCGCCATGATGACCAGAAACAAGCAGCGCAGCGCCTCTACCGGCACGCCGCTGACCCAGGCCATTTCTTCGTCAAAGCTCAAGAACACCAGTTCTTTGAAGATGACCGCCATGGTGGCCAGGACGGCCAGGGTAATGATCAGTATCTGGATTAATTGCACCTGACCGATGGCCAGGATGTTGCCGAACAACACCCCAAAGACCTCGACATTGTAAGTCGGTGAAAAGTGTAAAAAGATCACTCCCAGGGCCATGGCCGCGGCAAAAAAGATGCCGATGGCCGCGTCTTCCTCCAGACGGCCCTGGCTGCGGACCCATTCAATGAGCAGCGCCACCAGGACCGCAAAACCTACCCCGGTCCACAGGGGATCGACTCCCAACAGGAAACCCAGCGCCACGCCGCCGAAGGCCGAGTGTGAGATGCCCACGCCAATAAAGGCCATGCGGCGCAGAATGACAAATACCGACAGCAGTCCGCCGATCAGGCTGAGCAGGGCTCCGGCCAGCAAGGCGCGCTGGAAAAAGTCGAGATGCCAAAGGTCAATCATCGTGCACTCGGACCACGCGATGCGGGATTTTGCCGTGAAAGAGAAACTCGACACTGCAACCGAAGGTGTTCTCCAAGGCAATACGACCGATCGGCGGGGGCTGGTGCACGTGAATGCGTCTGTTGATACAGATGATGTCATCGACGTGGCTGGCTACCGCAGCGAGGTCATGCGACACCATGATCACCGTAAGGTTCAGTTCGAGTTTGACGCTATTGATCAGATCGTACAATTCATCTTGAGAACAGACATCCAAAGAAACGCTAGGCTCATCCAACAAGAGGAGATGTGGTTCGGCCGACAAGGCTCGGGCAATGAACACCCGCTGTTGTTCGCCGCCGGAAAGCTCCCCGATCGGTCGGTCGGCCAGATGGGCAATCCCCACCCGCTCCAAATTTTGGCGGGCAATTTCCTTATCTCTGGCCCCGGGCCTTTTAATCAACCCGATATGGCCATACCGTCCCATCAGCACCACCTCCAGCGCTGACACCGGGAAGTGGGGATTGCCCAGGGGCCTCTGCGGCAAGTAACCCACCAGATGTCTCATCCGCCTCAGCCTGTGCGGGGTTTCGCCAAAGACCAGCACTTCGCCGCGGCTAGGTTTCACCAGCCCTAAGATAACCTTTAATAAAGAGCTTTTCCCCGCGCCGTTAGGGCCTAATACCCCCACGAAGCGGCCGGCTTGGATCTCTAAGTTAATATTTTCCAAGATCAGCTGATGGTTAAATTTAAGATAAAGATTCCGGATGCGGATCGCCACGTTTCCCATCACCTTAGAGCCTGTGCCATGATGGAGAGGTTATAGCGCATTAATGCAAGGTAATCGGTCCCGTAGGGTGGCCGGCCACCGAGCGGATCCAAGAGCAGCATCTGGACCCCGGCTTCGCGGGCAATCACCTGGGCGAGCCGGGGACTTAATTGGGCTTCGGCAAAAATCGCTCGCATCTTATAGCGGTGGATAGCGTCAATAATATTCCGGATCTGACGCGGACTGGGTTCCCGGCCCGGGGCCGTTTCAATGATCCCTACTTCCTGAAGATTATAACGCTGCGCAAAATATGTGAAGGCGGGATGGAAACAGACATATTGGCGATGGCTAAAACTCGCCACCGTATTCTTTATGTCTTTATGCAATTCTTCCAACCGGTGGAGGTAATTAATCAGATTAGCTTCATAATACTGGCGATGGCTAGGATCAGTGGTGATCAGGGCCTGCGCGATATCCTGGCAGATGCTTTTAGCCAGCACCGGATCCAACCAGACATGGGGGTTGCCCTGTTCATGCGGGTGGGAATCACCTTGACTGAGTAAAGCAATGGCCTGCACGGCTTCAACGACTACTAAATTTCCAGGGGCGCGGCTGTCCAGAAGACGCTTGACCCATGGATCTAACCCGGCCCCGACATAAACCAAGACCTGGGCCTGCTTAACCGTACCAATCACTGAGGGCGGTGGCTCAAAGATATGGGGACTGGCGCCGGGGGGGACCAATACTTCAACCTGAACCCGTTCTCGCCCCAGATTTTGACAGAAATCCCCCAGGGGGATGATACTGGCGACGACGATAATTTTTCCTGGCGCTTGTACCCCCCAAGCCCTGGGGGGAATAAGAACCACCAATGTCAGCAAGAGCAGGATCAACCCCCAAAAACCTTTGGCCTGGCGAGAGATGGAATGTTTTTGGTTTAAGAGACATATTAATGTGCCGGGCTTTGCAGATCTAGTTTTTTTACCCCACATCATAATATTACCGTATGGTTATACTTTTTCTGGGGTTAGGGCCTGGCATTTCGGGCAGATGCCTTCCACGCGGATTTCCACCCGCAGCGCACCCGGGCCCAAAACCTCTTGCAGTTCCGCACATAAATGATCGAGGGAAATCGACTCCAGGCACTGCACCTCACCGCAACGACAGCACTGGAAATGCGGATGCGGGGGGTGGTGCTCACACGCCAGTTCATAAAAGGTCGATCTGCCCTCAGGGTTGATTTTGCGGATAATTCCCAAATTGCAAAAATCACCTAAAATGCGATAGAGCCCCCAAGATCTCCAGGACCCGCAGGCGCAAGGTTGTGGGCCGGAGCTGATGACGGTCCAGTAACTGTCGGAAATTACACCATTGACTCATTTTTCAACTCAGTTGCAAAATAACTTAAAATGTCGGGGGAGTCAATGCGGTTAATAATATCTATGTAATTTCAATTAATTGCTTATTTTGTTGGCCCGCGGTCACGAAATGGAAACCTCAGAGAAGGGGGATGGCGTCAGGACCCAAAAAAAATATAAAAGTGGAGGAGTGTAGGGCAATTAAGTTAAGGTAGAAACACGGCTTGGGGGTTAGACGTATTCAATTGCCTGACTTCAAGACTACTTCAAATCTCCAGCACGACAACCGCTACCCCGTATTCGCCCTCATCGCTCAGGGAGATAAACATCCCCCGGATCCCGACCTGCTGGCACAGCTCCGCCGCCCGACCCCGAATGACGAGATCCGGACGGCCGGAAGGCGCGGGCACCACCTCGACATCGCGCCAGCGGATGCCGTTGCGGCGCAGTCCCACCCCCAAGGCCTTGGAAAAGGCCTCTTTGGCGGCAAAACGCAGCGCCAGATTATTTTCCGGTCTGGTCCGCGCCTGGCAATAGGCGATCTCTTGGGGGGTAAAGACCCGGTTCAAGAAGCGATCCCCGAATCGGCTGACCGTTGCTGCCAGCCGCGCAATTTTGACCAGATCGACGCCGATGCCGTAGATCATTTAGTTTCGAGTTTTTAGTTATAGTTTACGATGCTTAGGCATAAGTTAACTAAGCCGTTGATTTGTTGATGGAACTACCCCCGCCAAACCCGAAATTCCGACTAGTGCTCTAATTGCGCAGCCGGATCGCTGAAGGCTATCTCCAACACTTGATCCATGCGCTCCACCAGGTGAAACTTGAGTTGTTCTCGGACCTTGGCTGGAATTTCTTCCAGATCTTTCTTATTCTGGGCCGGCAGGATAATCTCCTCGAGGCCGGCGCGATGCGCGGCCAGCACCTTATCCTTGATACCGCCCACCGGCATGACATGACCCCGCAAGGTAATTTCCCCGGTCATGGCCAGCCCTTTTTTCACCGGCCGATTGGACAACAAAGACACCAGCGCGGTCAGCATCGCCACCCCGGCGGAAGGGCCGTCTTTGGGAATGGCCCCGGCCGGGACATGGATATGGATATCGGTTTTGTCGAAGAAATCCTCGGGTACGCCCAAATAAGGACCCCGGGCCCGGATATAGCTCAGCGCCGCGTCAGCCGATTCCTTCATGACCTCCCCTAACTGGCCGGTGAGTTTAAGACGGCTGTTACCCGGCATGCGCAGGGCTTCAATGAACAGGATTTCGCCGCCGGTAGGGGTCCAGGCCAGACCGGTAGCCACTCCCGGTTCCGGGTGCTCCAGGGCCGGCTCCCGATAGAAACGGGAAGGACCGAGATAGGCCGGAACTTCGGCTTCCGTAATGCGCTTCTCGGTACACCGGCCTTCGGCGATCTCCCGAGCTACCCCGCGGCAGAGCGCGGCGATCTCGCGTTCCAGGTTCCGGAGCCCGGCCTCCCGAGTATATTCGCTGATCACGCGTCGCATGGCCTCGGAGGTTATCTCCAGTTGCTCGGCTTGCAGGCCGTGGGCCGCCAGTTGCCGGGGTAATAGATAATTACAGGCGATCGTCAGTTTCTCCTCTTCGGTGTAGCCCGGCAATTCCAGGACTTCCATGCGGTCCCGCAGCGGCGGCGGAATGGTATCCAGCATGTTGGCAGTGGTGAGAAACATCACCTTAGACAGATCAAAACCCACTTCCAGATAATGATCGGAAAAGGAAAAATTCTGCTCCGGATCAAGAACCTCAAGCAAGGCCGAGGACGGGTCGCCCCGGAAGTCGGCGCCGATCTTATCAATTTCATCCAGGATAAACACCGGGTTGTTGCTGCCGGCGCGACGTATACTCTGGATGATGCGCCCGGGCAAGGCCCCGACATAGGTCCGCCGGTGGCCGCGGATCTCGGCTTCGTCCCGGACGCCGCCCAGAGACAGGCGGACAAATTTGCGGCCCAAGGCCCGGGCAATCGATTTCCCCAGCGAGGTCTTGCCAGTGCCTGGCGGACCCACAAAACACAGAATCGGTCCCTTCATGTCGGGTTTGAGCTTGCGCACCGCCAGATATTCCAGGATGCGTTTCTTGACCTTCTCCAGGTTATAGTGATCCTCATCCAGGATGCGGCGGGCCTGCTCCAGATCCAGGTTGTCTTCCGTGGTGACGCTCCAGGGCAGCTCGATCATCCATTCCAAGTAGGTGCGGATCACCTGATGATCCGGGGAAGTGGGCGGAATGCGGCTCAAGCGCTTCAGCTCGCGCTCGGCTTCCTTGAAGGCCGTTTCCGGGAGCCCGCTATCCTCTAATCGGGTCCGCATCTCGTCGATTTCTCGGGTGCGATCGTCAACCTCGCCCAGCTCTTTCTGCAGGGCCTTGATCTGCTCGCGCAGGTAGTAATCCCGCTGCGCTTTGTCCATCTCCCCTTTGACCTGGGTCTGGATTTTTTTGCCTAACTCCAGAATTTCCAACTCCCGATTAACAAGAGCTAGGACCTTGTGCAGGCGTTCTTTCACGTCGATGGTTTCCAGCAGTTCCTGCTTATCTTTTTTGGAGATATTCATACTGCCACCTGCGACATCGGCCAGGACCCGCGGGTCATCGATTTCCCGCACCATGGCCCCCAATTCCGTAGGCAGATAGGGGGATAACTCTAGCATCTTTAAAAACAAGCCCTTGAGATTGGAGACCAAGGCGTCAATTTCCATATCGGGCTCAAATTCCTCAGCAATCGGCGTTACCCGGGCCTGCAGATAGGGTTCTTGGCTGACGATCTCCTCCACCCGGAAGCGATACAATCCCTGGATCAGCAGGCGCACCACCTCGTCCTGGGTTTTACCCATCTTTAAGATCACTGCGGCGGTGCCGACCTGGTAGAGATTATCCCGCCTAGGGGCCTCCAGGGCAGCTTGTTGGCTGGTCAGAATGCCGATGATCTTATCTTTTAATAAGGTATCATCCACCAAATGCTGGGCGGACTCCTCGGCCAAGGATAGTGGGACCACTATCCGTGGGAAAAGCACCAAATCGTTCATGGGCAGAATGGGCAATAACCGGACCGCGCCGCGCCTCCCCTGCTATTCTTCTTTGACCGTAATGGTCTTAGCCGGGGTCGGCGGCCGGAAGGGTAGACGCACTTCCAGAATGCCATTGTTATATTCGGCGCGGATCTGGCTTTCCTCAATCAATCTGGGAACCTGAAAGGTGCGAGCAAATAGCCCGTAATCGATTTCGAGTTGTAAAAACCGCTGCACCGGATCATTGGTGTAAAACCGTCGCCGCCCGCTGATGTTTAACTGCTGCTGGTTCAGAGTGAGGGATAACTCCTCCTTAACCACCCCGGCCAGTTCCATGCGTATTACCATTTCCCCAGGGGTCTCATAGACATCGACCGCGGGTCGAAATCTGGGCAGCGGGACTGCGGCCGCCGGGTTAACCGGACCGAACAGGTTATCCATCATCTGGCGCATCTGCTCTTCCAGGCGCTCAAAATCCTTAGCAATACGAATCCTAATGGAGCCCATCGAGGCTTTCCTTAGAAATTATTTCCCTATTTTGGTTAGATTCCAGCCTGAGGCAGGAATTTGATGATCGGGATTGAGCTTATGTTAAGTCAGGTTGAGGGGTTTGTAAAGGGCAAGTTTAGGGTTTGGCCTACTTAAAAAATAAGACCCTGCCAATTTCCTAGCCCTGGACGCAGACAGCCCCGGACGACATGCCATGATCCCGAGACTAGGCGGATCTTAACAACCAGGCTAACCAAAACAAAGACCATCTCTCTCCTCAGAAAGATGGCCTGCTTAAGATCTGGCTCCCCGGGACGGACTCGAACCGCCGACCAAGTGGTTAACAGCCACCCGCTCTACCAACTGAGCTACCGGGGATTATGCCCGTTTTTTTTTGCCCTAGGCTCGATACCAAGAACCTTGGCTGGGGGACGAGGATTCGAACCTCGGTAAGCAGATCCAGAGTCTGCTGTCCTGCCGCTGGACGATCCCCCAATCCCCTTTTTATATAAGATATCAAATTAATTTTGTCAACCGCACTTTCAAGGCGATTTTAAGCATCATGAATTTTCGGTTGGAGTAGAATTACCCGCCACTCCTGAGGTTTTCGGCCATAAATCCACGGCCCGTAAAAAAGTTCTTGACACCAGATATATAGTAGGTTATTCTCCTTAAAAATACAATATATAGTATTTTAAACAAGTTAGATTTCGCTCGCCAATAGCAATTTAAAAAGGAGATGGCAATGATCAGCATGGCAATCGATGGGGAGATCGGTGGAGGACTGTCCTTAACTCCTAATGCGCTGGTGGTTCTGAAAAAACGTTACCTCAAAAAAGACAATCAGGGGGAAGTTTGCGAGGCCGCGACCGATATGTTTGAGCGGGTGGCCGCGACTATCGCCCAGGTGGACCGCCTCTATGACTCTGAGGCGAATATCGCCGCCACTACCCGCCGATTTTACGACCTGATGGCCTCATTGGCCTTTATGCCCAATTCCCCCACCCTGATGAATGCCGGGCGGGAATTGGGGCAGCTCTCGGCCTGCTTTGTGCTGCCGGTCGATGACTCCATCGACAGCATCTTCGAGGCCATCAAACACACTGCCATGATCCACAA
>MUKC01000177.1 GCA_002049795.1 Desulfobacca sp. 4484_104
GCCATTCGCGAGTGCTTTCACGGTGAATACGGCATCGCGGCGACGCCGGCCAACGTCCTCGGCGTTCTGTCCCTGATGTTCTGGTCCCTGACCATCATCGTTACCATTAAGTATCTTACCTTTATCCTCCGGGCTGACAACAAGGGGGAAGGCGGGGTGATTGCCCTTACCTCCCTCATCCGTCCCCAGGGATTGAGAAAGCCCGGTATGCGTCCCACCCCTTTTGTCATTCCCCTGACCATTATCATCCTGATGGCCCTGTTTTTTCTTCAACGCCGGGGCACGGCGAAGGTGGGGTCGCTGTTCGGGCCGGTCATTTTCCTCTGGTTCAGCGTCCTGGCCCTGCTCGGCATCGGCAAGATCATTGCCTGTCCCCGCATCCTGGCGGCCTTTTCCCCCTGGTACGGGCTGCAGTTCCTGCTGCACAACCACCTCCACGGGTTCCTGGTCCTGGGAGCGGTTTTCCTGGTGGTGACCGGGGCCGAGGCGCTTTATGCCGACCTGGGACATTTTGGCACCCGCCCCATCCGCCTGGTCTGGATTGCCTTTGTGCTGCCGGCCCTGTTGCTTAATTATTTCGGCCAGGGAGCCCTGCTGCTCGCCCGTCCGGAGGCTGCCCATGATCCCTTTTTTGCCCTGCTGCCGCGCTGGGGGGTGATTCCCATCATCATCCTGGCCACCGCGGCAACCATCATCGCCTCGCAGGCGGTGATTTCCGGGGCCTTTTCCCTCACCCGCCAGGCCATCCAGCTGGGTTATCTGCCGCGGATGAAAATTATCCATACGGCGGCCCGCCACATGGGGCAGATCTACGTGCCGCTGGTCAACTGGGTGCTGATGATCTGCACCATCGGGCTGGTTCTGGGCTTCCAGTCGTCAAGCAAGCTGGCGGCCGCCTACGGGGTGGCGGTGACCTCGACCATGTTGATTTCAACCATTCTTTTTTACGTGGTGGCCACGGAGCGGTGGGGCTGGAAGAAAAGTGCGGTGCTGGTGCTGGTGGCTGTTTTCGTGATTGTGGACACTGCTTTTTTCCTGGCCAATATCAGCAAGGTTTTGCACGGGGCCTGGTTTCCGCTGGTGATCGGCGGGGTGATCTTTTTCCTGATGGTTATCTGGCGCCGGGGACGGAAAATTACCCGGGACCAGATTCGCAGCCTGACGATGAGTTTCAAAGCATTCCAGGAGATGATTGCCGAGGATCCTCCCCAGCGGGTGAAAGGACAGGCGGTTTTCATGACCGGCAATCCGGATTCAGTACCGGTGGCCCTGCTCCACAATTTGAAGCACAACAAGATTCTCCATTCAGAAATCGCCCTGCTGCATTTCGACACCTCGGAACTGCCCCGGGTTCCCAATGATCAGAAGGTGGAAGTGGAGTGGGCGGCGGTTTTTACCGGGTGACGGCCCATTACGGCTTCATGGAAAAACCGCTGGTCAGCAACCTGATTTCCCTGGCCCGGGAGAAGGGGATGGACTTCGATCTGGAGAAAACCGCTTTTTTCCTGGGCCGCATCAACCTGATGCCCGGCAGGGCCGTATCTTTTCCTTCCTGTCCCGCAACGAGCTGGACGCCGCCTCCTATTTCGACATCCCCAGTTCCCAGGTGATCGACCTCGGGGTGCCGCTGCGGCTTTAACACGCGGCCATTCACATCATCCGGAAACCTTCCCATTCTCTGTTCCTGAATACACCCCGCCGAGCTGGAACTACGCCACTCTTTTTTTCAGCCGCCGGCGCACATTGTCAATCAGCGCGTAAAATAGCGGCACGTAGATCAGGGTCAGGAAGGTGGCCACCAGCAGGCCGCCGATGGCGACCACGGCCAGGGGTGAGAGGCGTTCCAGGCCCAGGGTATTTTACCGTAATCGCTTGGTTACAGGCTGTGAACTGCAAAGGAGGTCAACCCCATGATGACGCCACCATCCGAGCAACCCGATGCTTCAACCCTTCCATCCACCTGGCAGTCCTGGGGCAGTTCAAACGCGGCAAAAGTACTTTTGTCAATGCCCTGCTGGGAGAAGAGCTGCTGCCCACTGCGATTGTTCCCCTGACCGCCATTCCCACTTTCATTGAACACGCTGACCGCCTCCAGGCAACCATTATTTTTACTGACCATCGTCACAATGAAATCTGCCAGCCTCTGGCTCGCTTTGTCACCGAGAGTGCCAACCCGGAGAATAAGCTCGGCGTCTCCCAGGTCGATGTCTATTATCCGTCAGACCTGTTGAAAAACGGCCTGGTGCTTATTGATACTCCGGGGATAGGCTCGACTTTCCGCCACAATACGGTGGCAACCCTCAATTTCCTGCCCCAGTGTGACGCGGCGGTTTTTGTGGTTTCTGCTGATCCCCCGCCCACCGAGGTCGAAATTGAATTTCTGCGGCAGGTCCAGGGGAAGGTGCGCTGTCGGCAAAACAGGGCCTGGAAGCCAGGAAGTTTGGCAGTCAGGAACTTTGGCAGCAAAGTGGGATGGCGGAGATAGAACATCACCTGCTTGATTTCATGGCCAAAGAGAAATCACGGGTTTTAGGGGCGGCGGTCAGCCGGAAGGCTGCCGACCTTATTGACGATGTTTTGCTGCAGTTGCGCCTGGCCAGCCGTTCCCTGGAAATGCCGTTGGTGAAATTACATGAATGCCTGGAAATTTTTGACCGCAAACTTGAGGAAATTGATCATCAGCTGCAGGTTACCGGAGATATCCTGACCGGTGAGCGTAAACGGCTCCATGAATTGCTGGAAGAAAATGTGAACCGGTTGCGCGGCGAAGCCGAGCAGTACCTGGGGAAGGTGGTGGCGGAAGCCCTGGGGGGTTCTGGCCAGGCGGATCCCAAACAAAGTGCCATTCAATCCATCCTGGATGCCGCTATTCCTGAATATTTTGAAAAACAGAACACTCGGTTGACGGAATTGATCAGCAAGCGCATGGACATGGTGCTCAAACCCCACCAGGTCCGGGCTGACGAACTGATTGAAACCCTGAGGCAGACAGCCGCCAACCTGTTTGAAATTCCCTACCATGCTCCCCGGAGTGACCAGGCCTTTAGTTTGAGCCGGCGTCCCTATTGGCTGACCCGCCGTTGGTCCACCCGGCTGAATCCCCTGCCCATGAGCCTGGGTGATTCCCTGTTTTCCAATGGCAGGCAGCGAATCCAAAAACGCGAACGCCGCCGGAACCAGGGAGAAACCATTTCCCAGGAATTGTCGCGGTTGGAAACTGCAGTCGGTGAACTCGAAGGATTGCAAAAAATCCTGTTGGAAAATTGAGAACGATGCTCTTTCTGCCCTTAAACTTTTTATTTTTCAGAAAGGAGAAGCCATGAAACGGACCAGACTGACCGCAGTGCGGGCGATGGAGATTCTTGACTCCCGGGGGAATCCCACCGTCCGGGTATATGTAGAACTGGAAGACGGAACCGAGGCGACGGCATCGGTGCCCTCGGGAGCCAGCACCGGGGAAAATGAGGCGGTTGAGCTGCGTGACCATGAAGAGAACCGCTATGGCGGCAAGGGCGTTTTGCAGGCGGTTGCCAATGTCAATGAAAAAATCAGTCCGGCAGTGCTGGGTATGGATGCCCGGCAGCAGTCAGTCATCGATCAGCGGTTGATTGAACTTGACGGCACCGAGAATAAATCAAAACTGGGAGCCAATGCCATCCTCGGGGTTTCCATGGCCGTGGCCCGGGCGGCTTCAATGTCCACCGGGGTACCGCTCTATCAATATTTGGGTGGAGTGGGGGCCAGGCGGATTCCCGTTCCCTGCATGAATATCCTCAATGGGGGTGCGCATGCTGACAACAGTGTTGATATCCAGGAATTCATGGCGGTTCCCCTGGGGGCGCCGACCTTTCGCGAAGGCCTGCGCTATGTGGCCGAAACCTTTCATACCCTGAAAGGTATCCTGAAAAAACGGGGCCTGTCGACCAGCGTCGGCGACGAGGGCGGCTTTGCCCCCAATATGGGCAGCAATGAAGAAGCAATTGAAATTATTATTGAAGGCATTGAAAAGGCCGGTTATCGTCCCGGTCAGGATATTGCCATTGCCCTGGACAGTGCCGCCAGTTCATTTTCCTCCGACCTGGTCAATCATTATGACCTGAAATGGTCCGGCAGAGGGGAGATGGACAGTGAAGGGTTGATCAAAATGGCGGAAAAGTGGGTGGCAGATTACCCCATTGTCCTCTGGGAAGACCCCCTGGCTGAGCGGGACTGGGATGGATTTCAGGAATTCACCCGCCGGCTTGGCGACGCCATTGAGGTGGTGGGGGATGACCTTTTTGTTACCAACACCAGGTATATCAAACAGGGGATTGAGAAGAAATCAGCCAACGCGGCCTTGATCAAACTTAATCAGATAGGTACGGTTTCGGAAAGTATCGAAGCGGTGCGCATGTGCCGGGATGCCGGCTGGCGCAGCTTCATTTCCCATCGCTCCGGGGAAACGTCAGATTCCTTTCTGGCTGACTTCGCCGTGGCCATGGACAGCGGCCAGTTGAAAACCGGGTCGGCCTTGGAAGTAAAGGGTTGCTGTGGTGCATTGAGCAGGAAACGAGGGCCATTCCCGTTGTCGGGGATGGCCCTCGTTTTGGGTATGATGGCTGATTTTAGCTGTGATGGCCGGTAAGTCGCTGGCGCAGTTTGTCTACCAGCGCGTAAAATCGTTCCAGGCCCAGGGCCCGCTGGGCAGCGATGGGCAGCATGCCGACGATGGTGCTGACGGCGGTCATCAGGATGGGCCGGGTGCGCACCCGCACCGCCTCTTCAATTGCTTCCAGCAGTTCCTTTCCCTGTTTCCGGGCCTGCTCAATAAAATCAATCAACAAAATCGAGTTGTTGACGACGATGCCGGCCAGCAGGATCATGCCCATGTTGGCGGGCATGCAGGCGTGCCGGCCGGTGATCAAGAGGCCCCAGGCGCCCGATCATCGCCAGGGGGATGGCGCTCATGATCGTAACCGGGTTGATCCAGGAGCTGAAAGTGGGGACCAGGGAGAAAAAAAGCAGGATAACCGCCAGTCCCAG
>MUKC01000020.1 GCA_002049795.1 Desulfobacca sp. 4484_104
CAGCCTTTAGTGGACTTCCTGCAGCGTGGTGAGTTGCCCAAGTGTGCGCGGCAGGCCCTGGCCCAAGCAGATGCATTAGTAACACTGGACCCGCCCTCGACCTGTGCCGATTGTCCCCTGGCCCACCAATACCAGGGCCGGGGGGCGATAACCGGGCAATTAGCTTATGGAGGCAAAACCTATGGCCTGTTGAGCGTGTCCATCCCGGCCGAGATGACCAAGAACCAGGAAGAATTGGAGCTTTTTGCAGAGGTGGCCGGAGATCTGGGTTTTGCCTTGCACAGTATCGAACTGCGGGAGGAACGCCAACGCGCCGAGGAAGCGCGGCAAAAGAGCGAACTGAACTACCGGCTGCTGGTCAAAAATATTCCAGCGATGGTGTTCAAAGGCTACAGTGACTGGTCGGTCGATCTGGTGGGTGATCGGACCGAAGTCATGACGGGCTATCCCCAAGCCGATTTCGATTCCCGGCGGTTGAAATGGTCTGATCTGCTGCTGGCCGAAGATCTGCCGGCGGCTAAAGACATATTTATCAAAGCTCTAAAGAGTGACGGGGCTTACGTTCGGGAATATCGCATCCGGAAAAAGGACGGAGACATTATCTGGATCCGAGAACGCGGTCAGATAATTCTTGGCCCGGATGGCAGAATTGATTATATCAGCGGGGTATTTTCTGACATCACGGAACAAAAGCAGTGGCAGGAAGACCTAAAGGCCAGCGAACGTTTTCTGCAAAACGTCTTTGATGCCATTCAGGATGCGATCGTCGTTCGGGATTGCCAGCACAACATCCTCAAAGTGAATCGCTGGATAGAAGAGAGGCTGGCTTCGCAAATGCCGCTGGTGGGTAAAAAATGTTATCAAGTCTTTCATAACCGCCAGTCATCCTGCCCCTGGTGTCCGGCGCTGGCCACCATGGAGGACGACCAGATCCATACCCAGATTAATCCGCTTCCCTCGGCTGAGGATTGCCAGGCATGGTTTGAAATAACCTTCTTCCCGTTTAAAGATGACCGGGGCCAGATGATCGGGATTATTGAATATGGAAAAGATATCACCGCCCGCAAGCTGGCCGAAGAGGCCCTGAAGGCCTCGGAGGCCCAGATACGACACATTATTGAGGCCGCGCCGATCGGCATCCGCATAGCCCAGCATGAAAAGTTGGTCTACGCCAACCCGGCCTTTGTAAAAATGTTGGGCTATGACAGTGCGGCGGAGATTATCGGGCAGCCCGTCAGCTCGTTAGTGATTCCCGGACATCGGGAACTGCTCCGGCAGCGACATCTAGACCGAATGGCGGGCCGGGAAGTAGCCAGTAATTATGAGATCACCGGTCTGAGAAAAAATGGCGAACCCTTTGACGCCGCGGTCTGGCTGACGATAATCGATTATCAGGGAGCGCCGGCCACTCTGGGTTTTGTCATCGACTTGAGCGCCGAAAAAACTCTGCGCACCCAGCTACAGCAGGCCCAAAAAATGGAGGCGATGGGGACCCTGGCCAGTGGTATCGCGCACGATTTTAACAATGTTCTCCAGGCTATTCAGGGTGGGGTAGAGATGCTTCTCCTGGAGAGCCATATAGACCAGCAGGGACATGCGGGATTAAAGGAGATTGACCGAGCTGCTCAGCGGGGGGCGACGCTGATCCAGCATCTTCTTACTTATAGCCGGAAAGTGGAGAGCAGACTGAGTCCGATCAATCTTAACCAAACGGTTGAGCGGGTTAAGGGCTTGCTGGATCGAACCATCCCCCGGATGATCGATATCGAACTGCAACTGGCCGCCGACCTACAGACGATCAATGCCGATGCCAACCAGCTTGAGCAGGTGTTGCTAAATCTGGGTGTCAATGCCCGAGATGCTATGCCCGAGGGCGGTAAATTAATCCTGGCGACCGAAAATGTGACTCTGGATGAGCAATATTGCCAGACCCATTTAGGGAGCCGACCCGGTAATTATGTCTTGCTCAGCGTTACGGATACGGGCTGTGGCATGCCGCCAGAAGTATTAGAGCGCATTTTTGAACCATTTTTCACCACCAAAGAAATGGGTCAGGGCACTGGCTTGGGCCTGCCGATGGTTTATGGCATTGTCAAGAGCCATGAGGGTTATATCTGGTGTGATAGCGAACCGGGAATCGGGACGATCTTTAAGATCTATCTGCCGGTTTTATCTGAAACTGGTCAAGCACTTGGAATACCGGAGGAAGCCGCAGCCCCGCTCCGGGTCGGAACCGAAACGATTCTGGTAGTCGATGATTATGAGATCCTGCGAGACTTGAATCAAAGAATGTTAGGCAGGTTTGGCTATCAGGTGATGACTGCGGCCAGTGGCGAGGCGGCCCTTGAAATATATCGGCATGAGTCCCAAAGCATTGATCTGGTGATTTTAGATCTGTCGATGCCGGGCATCGGGGGCAAAAAATGTCTGGAAGAGCTTTTGCGGCTGAACCCTCAGGCCCGGGTGATAATTACCAGTGGTCTGGCCGACGCCACCGCAACTGAGGAGGCTCTCCAGGCCGGAGCCCGAGGATTTATCGGTAAACCGTATAACCTTAAAAAATTACTGATAAAAGTCCGGGAGGTATTGGATCAATATTAATTTAGGGTCCATCCGGATGAAAACTAATTAGTGTCCATCCGAAAACCCTGAAATTCCCTCGCCCCGCAAGGGAGAGGGAAAACTTAAGATTTATTGAAAAACTTACCCTAATCCAAGGGCGGCAACGTGGCATTAAACAGTCGGACCACCGGCAGATCAGGAAAATAGTCGATTATACTATAACCGGCGTAGGTCTGGTCCACCCGGAACAGATTATCCAGGCAGATCCCCAGGGCCTGGCAGAGAATAACCCGATTGATCCCGGCGTGGGCAACTACAAGAAATTGCTTCCCTGCATGACGTTGGCACAGGCGTTCCAGGGCCGGAATGACCCGCGCCTGCACGTCGGCCAGGCTCTCGCCCTCAGGAATGCGATAATTGGTCAGATCTTGAAAGCGGTTCTGCAGTTCCTGGGGATAGCGCTCGGCAATCTGGGCGAAACTTAAACCCTCCCAGATGCCGAAATTGAGTTCCCGGAACTCGGGCACCGCTTGCACGCTCAGACCCCGGTGCCGGGCAATGATTTCGGCCCCCCGCCGGGCCCGGAGCCGATCCGAGGCATAGATGGCGTCCAGATGCAGATCACGCCAATGATCAGCCAGGGCCTCGAATTGCCGCACTCCGAACGGGCTTAGATCAACATCATTGTGGCCGTTATATATATGGGTATGGCCGTCGGCCACCTGGCCATGGCGCACCAGATAAAGGCGGGTGGGCGTCAGATTCTGGTCTTTGGTTAAGGCTTTGAGTTGCATCAGTCATCCAACACGACGTTATTCGGGACTACAACGATCCCGCCCTCGCTGATCGGGAACCGTCGGGCATCGGCCTCATGATCAATGCCGATGGCAAAGCCGGCCGGAACCCGGACCCCCTCCTCGATAATGGCCCGGTGGATGCGGGCCCGGGGGCCGATATGCACATCATCCCAAATGATGGAGTCGGTTACCTGGGCATAATGTTCGATCCGCACCTGGGGAGACAATATCGAGCGCCGCACCTGGGCGCCGCTGATAATACAGCCGCCGGACAGCAGGGAATCGTCTACCACTGCCGGTCTTAAGTTTCCGGGGTCACCGGCGCAAATGGTCTTGGCCGGAGGCGTTTGGCGCTGATAGGTCCGGATGGGCCAATCCTCATCGTATAAGTTAAACAGCGGATCCAGGGCCACCAGGTCCATGTTGGCCTCAAAGTAGGCGTCGATGCGGCCAATATCCCGCCAGTAGCGGGCCGTATCTTTATCCTGGGACCGGAAATTATAGGCATAGACCCGTTCGCGACCGATCATCGAGGGAATAATATTTTTCCCGAAATCGTGGGCGCTGTCCGGTTGCCGGGCATCCCGGATAACTTCCTGCACCAACTTTTCGGTATTGAAGATATAGACCCCCATGGAACCCAGGGCATGCTCGGGATCTCCCGGGATGCAGGGCGGGTCCTGAGGTTTTTCCAGGAAATCAATAATTTCCTGATCTTCATTAATATGAATGATGCCGAAGGCACTACCTTCGTGGCGAGGAATCTTCACGCAGCCGGCCGTCAGTTCGGCGCCTTTTTCCAGGTGAAAATTCAACATCTCCAGATAATCCATTTTATAGACATGATCACCGGAGAGGATCAGGGTCCATTTGGGTCGCTCCTCCTGGAGGATTTTGATGTTCTGATAGATCGAATCCGCCGTGCCCCGATACCAGCGGTTGACCATGACCTGCTGGGGCGGCACGCTACAGATGAATTCTCCCATTTCCGGTTGCAGGATATGCCAACCCAGGGTCAGGTGACGGTCCAGCGACAGGCTGCCATATTGAGTCAGCACATAAATGCGGCGGATCCCGGAATTGATGCAGTTAGAGAGAGTAAAATCAATAATTTTGTAAATGCCCCCGAAGGTGATGGCTGGTTTGGCCTTATCCCGCGTCAAGGGATAGAGCCGCTCTCCCCGACCGCCCGCCATTATGAGCGTGGTCAGATGCTTTATTTTGGTCATCTCGAGTAAACCTATTCTATCAGCTCTTTGATCTTTTGTTTTAGTTCGCTGAGATCACTGGATTTGACGATATAGGCATTGGCGGCCCAGGTCATGAAATCTTGTTTATATTGGGTGTAGGCGGTGTTCAAGATTACTGGCAAGTGTTCTCTCAGTCCGATGATCCGGGGCAACAGTTCCACCCCGGTCATGCCCGGCATGCGGATATCCAGGACGACCAGGTCTAAGGGCTCTTGTTTTTCAATAATTTTAAGAGCCTCCATGGCGTCGGCCGCGGTCTTTACCTCATAGCCTTCATCGGTCAGTTCCTCACTAAGGAGGAGGCGGATTTTCTCATCATCGTCAACAATCAGAATATGTTTCATTGCACCTCCTCATTGATCTAAAGCATCCTTTATTATAAACTCATCAGACGGCGGCGACAACGAGCCGCGGGCCATAGCACCTGAAGATATCAATCTAGTGGATTTAACAGTAGTGAATTTAACAGCTTAAAGGCCCAGCGGCACTAGCCACCGTTCCCCGAAAAACAGTGGTAATTCCGCGGCGCAGATAGGGCCGACTTGAATCTGCCAGCCGGTCTGCGCCCTCAGCGCCTCCTTGACGGGAGCACATAATCCGGGGATAATCAGTTGCCGGTGATTGATTCGAGTGGCCAGGTCGGCTTCCTGAAGCCCTCTTGCCACCCGAACCGGGGTAAAGGTCTCGTAGATCATGGCCATATCAACTGTATCACCCCGGCAATCGATCAGCAATAGATAAAAAGGGCTGACGGTGGTGGCCAGCACCGCGGTCAGCACGGTTAGGGTCAACTCACTATTGCTGCTGACCAGCACCGGAGTTTCCGAATCCGGGGTATTGATTTCAAACAACCCCGGCGTGGTGGGCTGGGGTAAGGGCATAGATTCCACCGGCGGCAGCCAGTCCCCGGCCGTCAGGGCCAGCTTCAAGGCATAGCGCTTCTGGGGGGACAGATCAGGGCAATCTTCCAGGTTCAGGGTGCCGTTGTTGAGTTGGGCCAGGAAAGACTCGGCATTGGGGAGGCCCAGGGCCTGATAGTCCTCGGGATCAAGATAGGGCAACCACTGAATCTGAGAGAGATATAAATTAGCCGGTGGCATTTGCGACTCCTAGGCTAGCTCAAGGGCAGAAAGGCAATGGCAAAAATCTGGTTGACACCTGAGTACTAGTTAAAACATCATTAAAAAACATGGATTATGAATCCGAAATTTCTGACTGCTCTATTGGTTGGGTCAAGCGAGTTATCAGGAACAGTGAGGTTAATTTGACATTATCTAATTCACCAGCCACTCGTCCCTGGCATGGGGGCGACCTGACTTTAGCCCGACAACGCTACGGATCCGGCCCTCGGCTCGATTTCAGCGCCAATATCAATCCCTTGGGGCCGCCCCCGGCGGTGCTGCGGGGATTACCCGGCATGCTGGAAGGCATTGTTCACTATCCCGACCCCTTTGCCGGGCAACTAAAGCAGTTGCTGGCGGATTGGCTGGGGATCGGTCCCCAAAACCTGCTGTTGGGCAATGGCTCCACCGAATTGATCTATCTCCTGCCCCGAGTGTGCCGCGTCTCCCGGGTGGCGCTCCCGGCCCCCTCTTTTAGTGAATACGAGTATGCCGCCCGATTGGCGTCGGCTACCTGTCTTTATCTGGAACTGAAGCCGCCGACCTATGACTGGAACCTGGCCGCACTGAAGAAACTCCTGCCCCGGGTGGAAATGATCTTATTATGCAATCCCAACAATCCTACCGGCACGCTGTTTAGGGCCGAGGAGTTGGCGGAAATATTAGCGGTGTTGCCGCCCAGGATTACGTTGGTGATGGATGAGGCCTTTATCGACTTTGTCACCGGGAAGGCGGAACTGACCTTGGTCCAATACGCCATTAATGATCCCCGCGTCCTGGTGTTAGGGTCGTTGACCAAATTTTTTGCCCTGCCTGGCTTGCGTTTGGGTTATTTAGTGGGCACGCCCCGGGTAGTCGGCCAACTGGCGGCGCACCTGCCTCCCTGGAACCTTAACTACCTGGCCCAGGCGGCCGGTTGTCTGGCGCTCCAGGACCAGGAATATGTGCAGCGCTCCCGGCGATACATGGCGGCGGCCCGGTCCCGATTTTATCAAGCCTTGCAGACGGTGTCCGGGATTACCGCATTACCGCCGACGGCCAATTTTATCTTTGCTCGCCTGGCTGATCAAGGTCTCTCGGCCGCACAACTGGCGGAACGGTTGGGTCGCCGGGGTTTTTTGATCCGCGACTGCGCCAATTACCGTGGTCTGGATGAGCATTGCTTCCGGCTAGCCGTGCGTCGGGAAGCAGAGAATACCGCTCTGGTAGAGGCCCTTAGGGAGATCTTGGCTGGTGGGGCTTGAACTGTTGCTGGCTTGGGGTTTGGATCTATGGCTGGGGGACCCGCCGACCTGGCCCCATCCGGTGCGCGGTTTGGGCTGGGTCATTAATGCCCTGGAAGCACCGTTACGGAAGATATTTCCCCAGGCGCGGCAGGCGGGGATAGCCCTGGCGGCCATCGTCGTCCTGGTGAGCGTGGGCCTGGTCCTGACCCTGCAGTGTCTGGCGAGCCGGATTCATCCGGCTCTGGGGTTTATCTGTAGCGTTTTCCTGATTTATCTGGCCTTATCGGTAAAGGACCTGGCAGACCATGCCCAGGCCGTTTATCAGCCCCTGGTGAGGGGGGAACTACCGGCCGCCCGCCTGGCCCTGAGCAGAATCGTCGGTCGGGATACGGCCAATCTTTCTGAACCCGAGATTATCCGGGCCACGGTGGAGACCATCGCCGAAAACACCGTGGACGGAATCATTTCTCCCCTGGTTTATGCGGCCCTGGGCGGCCCTGGCCTGGCCTGGGGTTATAAGGCGGTCAACACCCTGGATTCTATGGTGGGCTATCCCTGGGGACGTTATCAGGAATACGGCTGGGCCAGCGCTAGGTTGGACGATGTGCTGAACTGGCTGCCGGCCCGACTGGGCGGGGTCTGGCTGGCCCTGGCCGCGATGTTGATCGGACTCAATGGTCGGCGCAGCTGGGAGGTTTGCTGGCGCGATGGCCGCAAGCACCCTAGTCCGAACGCCGGTTTTCCAGAAGCGGCCATGGCCGGGGCGTTGGGACTGCAATTGGGCGGTCTCAGCTCCTATGGTGGTCAGCAGGTCAATAAGCCGAGCTTGGGAGATGATGGCCGCGACCCGGAGCTAGGGGATATTGTTCAAGCGCTGCGACTGCTCAACGCTGTAAGCGTTCTGACCGTGCTCGGTCTGACTCTGCTATCAGTCCTGATTAATTTTATGTTGACTAGGTAAAGACGATTGCTTAGAATAAAACGCCGCCTAAATTTAAAGATATGAGCATTCCAGGCAGACCTTTACCGGTTAAGCCGCTGGTGAGCGTAATTTATGCCCAGCCAACCGTGGCGGTCAATCTGCTGTCGGAGTTGACGGCCTGGTTTGGACCGGCGGATTTGATCAGTCCCTGGCTGCCATTTACCCAAACATCCCGGTTATATTGCCCGCGCCCGGTTAGTGCTGGCCACCGGGAAAAACTACGTCCATCGCCTTTATCTGGACCAGGGTATTTATGGTGATTTAACCTTAGTTTACCAACAGGGCCGGTTCCAGCCCTTACCCTGGACCTATCCTGATTATGCAAATCCGCCCCTTTTGGACTTATTACATCTGGTGCGGAAAAAATATCTCTGGCAATTGCGGACGCTTGCCAAGATGCAAGGATAGCTGGTTTTTATCCGGAAACCCCGGGATTCCCTCGCCCCGCTGGCGGCGAGAGGTTTAGGGTGAGGGGGTATTACGATTAATTTCCCAAGCTTACTCACCCTCACCCTGACCCTCTCCCTCAAGGGGAAGGGAAAACAAGTTTCCGGATGGACATGGGTTAAAGGGTTTGATAAGCCAGCCGCTGGTTTAGCCAACGGTGCCGATAAAATATTACCATGATCAACAGTATGACCGCGTTTGGCCGGGGCCAGGCCGAGAACTCAGAAAAAAGACTGACGGTGGAAATCCGGACCCTGAATCATCGGTTTCTCGATCTACATTTCCGTCTGCCCCGTCGGTTCCAGGGACTGGAGGATCGACTGCGGCAATTATTAAAATCTAAAATTGCCCGGGGTCGGGTAGAACTGAACCTGGAGGTTATGCCTCTGGGTCAGAGTAATAAAACTCTGGTGTTGGATCGAGCCCTGCTGCGGGAAGCGCAAGAACTTTTAGAAGAATTGCGGACCTGCTGTGCCGTCTCGGAACCTGTACGATTGGAGCACTTTCTGCGCTTTCCGGAACTGATCACCATTCAGGAACCGGTCGCGGAAGATGAAGCAGCTAACTGGGAAGTATTATCTCAGGCCGTGCAACAGGCCCTAAATATTATAGCGGCTATGCGGCGCACCGAGGGGGAGAATCTGGCTATTGATCTGCGGCAACGCCTGGAGTTGATCAACCGCCAGCTAGCGGCTATTAGCGCCCAGGCCCCGGAGGTCCCCCGGCTCTACCGGGAGCGGCTGGCGGCCCGCCTGAACCTACTGTTGCCCGAACCGGCCCTGATGGAGGAGAATCGCTTGTTGCAAGAAGTGGCGCTGTTGGTCGATCGGGCGGATATCAGCGAAGAACTTACCCGATTAAGCAGCCACCTGGAACAGTTTCAACAAACTCTGGCCAGCTCTGGGGCCGTGGGTCGCAAACTGGATTTTCTCATCCAGGAGATACATCGGGAGATTAATACCATCGGCTCTAAGGCCAACGATCTTAAAATCTCCCAGGCGGTGGTGGAGATCAAGAACGAGTTGGAACGCATCCGGGAACAGGTGCAAAATATCGAATAGTTGATGCTGATGCGGCCAAAAGCAGCAATTATTTTAGTTTGCCGGTGAATATTGCCATCCTGGCCCAACCTAAAGGTTGCATCTCCAAATTGTTCAAACTAGATAAAAAAAATCATCTAATGATTAGGGTGTGAGATCATGGCTTCCAAAGAATATTACTCAGTCAACATCGGATTTGGCAACCTGGTAGCCTCACATCGGGTTGTGGCCATTGTAACACCCGGCTCCGCGCCCATGAAACGGCTGCGGGAGGAGGCCAAGAACCGCGAGCGGCTCATTGATGCTACCCACGGCCGCAAGACGCGCTCTATTATCATCATGGATAGCAACCATATCGTGCTCTCGGCGGTGCAGCCTGAGACCCTGTGCCAACGCCTGAACGGCGATCTGTCGGGAAGTCGAAGCAAAAAGGATGAATGAGTGAGAGGTCAGATGTTTGTGGTCTCGGGTTCCTCCGGGTCCGGCAAGACCTCTTTATTGCAAGCCCTGCTGGCGACCGATTCCCGACTTAGCTTCTCTATATCCTATACTACCCGGAAGCCGCGTCCCGAGGAGGTTCACGGGCAGCACTATTTTTTTGTCAGCCCGGAGGAATTCCAGCGCTTGCTCCGGGAAGGGCGCATGGTCGAATGGGTGCAACAGTTCGGCTACTATTATGGCACCTCGAAAGATTGGATAGATCAGGCCCTGAGCCAGGAGCAAGATCTGGTCTTTGACATCGAAGTCCACGGGGCCCGGGAACTCAAACGGCTCTATCCCCACGCCACCTTTATCTTTATTGTCCCGCCGTCGTTGGCGGCAGTGGAACACCGCCTGCGCCAGCGGGGGGCGATCGCCGAGGCCGAATTAGCTGATCGTCTGCGCCAGACCCAACAAGAGTGGCAGGAGGTGGAGTGGTATGATTATCTGGTCGTAAATGACGATTTCTCCGAGGCCTTAAGCCGGTTAGCGGCTATCGTCAAGGCCAGCCGTTGCCGGACTCCCTTTATCTGGCCTCAGATCAAATCTCGCTTTCAGCTGCGGTCCTAAAAAACCCCTTTTTCCCTAACATATCAGCGCCAGCCCTAAATTTTTGCTTATCTTTCCAGAAAATAATTGTTAAAATCCGTACTAACTTAAGATTTGAGAGCAATCTATGGGTCTAAAAATCTTTTTTGCCACCTTTATTGCCATCTTCCTGGCCGAACTGGGAGACAAGACGCAGTTGGCCATTCTGTTGTTGGCGGCTGATGACGGGGTTAATAAAATTCTGGTGTTTTTGGGAGCCGCGGCGGCACTGGTCCTGTCCTCACTTTTGGCGGTAGTATTAGGCTCGCAACTCAATCACTTCATTCCGCCGAAAATATTGAAAATTTTTGCCGGGGTGGGGTTTGTCGTCATTGGCGTAGCGATCATCTGGGGGGTCCGGAACTAATCGCACCAGGGTTGGGATAGCTCAGAGGCAAATTATCTATCTGGCTTAGCGCCCATGATTATTATTCAGGCTGAGCTGGACAAGGAATATTAAGACAGGGAGAACGGTGATGGCGCACAAACCAACCAAGCAGTCAGAATGGACTCAGGTCTCGGAGGAGTTGGACCCGCGGGCGGCTTTGGAAACCGATCATTATGAAGAGCTGTTGCTGTTCAATGAAATTGCGACGATTACCGCTCAGGCCCTCGGTGTCCAGGAGGTGATCGACCAGGTATTGAACCGCGTCCTGCAATTTTTAGGGGTGGCGGCAGGGATGTTGTTGCTTTGGGACCAACCTGGAAGCCGCCTCAGCCATGCCGCGTCCCAGGGGTTCCCGAATCATTATCTGATCAAGATCAACGAATCGAATATCGAAAAAGTAATCGGTCCCTATCTCATGGATGCCACGCAGCCGTTGATCATCCATGATGCCGCCACCGACCCGCGGCTGCACACCTCGACCTTTTCCGATTTTATTCGCAACGAACCTCGCTTTAAGGCCATGGTGAGTATCCCTCTGCGCTATCGGGATCGCATGATCGGTTTTCTCAATCTGGCCGATGAGAGTCCAGCCCCCTTTCCCTATTACCGGAAAAAATTCTTCGGCATCCTGGGTAACCAGATCGGTCTGGCCATCGACAATGCTCGTCTGTCCAATGAGTTACGCCGCTCGGAGCGACGTTACCGGCGAATCTTCGAAGGCTCTAAGGATATGATTTTCGTTACCGATCGGGAGGGCCGCCTACTGGATCTCAACCCGGCCGGGGTCGAACTGCTCGGTTTTCCGTCCAAAACCCAGGCCCTAAGATTGTCTTCCTTAGCAGTAATCTTTGAAAATCCTTCCGATTGGGGAAAATTCCAGGGTCAGGTAGAATCTGGCGGTTTTGTCCGCGACCTGGAAGTTACGCTCCGGCGCCGCGATCAGGATCTGGTACAAGTGCTGTTAACTGGGATTGTCCGTAAACAAAGGGATGGCCAGATTACCGGTTACGAAGGCATTGTCAAAGATATTACCGAGCGCAAACGCATTGAGCAGGAAATTTTGAAGGAGAAGAAAACTACCGAGGGCATTCTGGAAGGGATGCCGGTGCCGACTTTTGTCATCAATCGGGACCACCAGATCATCTATTGGAATCGGGCCTGTGAAGAATTAACCGGCTATAAGCGCCAGGAATTGTTAGGGAGCTATCGCTTATGGCTTCCCTTTGCCCTCCATGAACGCACCAGCATGGCCAACCTGGTAGTGGAACAAGATGTGGAAGCGCTGGAGCGGTTTTATGGAGGTAAAAATCTGAAAAAATCGCCTAACCTGCCCGGCGCCTATGAAGCCTATGAACGGTTCGAAAATCTGCGCCGGCCTCAGGAGCGTTATCTTTACTCCACTGCGTCCCCGATCTACGATGAACAAGGCCAGATCCAGGGGGCCGTGCAGTCTATCCTGGACATGACCGAGCGCGAGAAATTGGCCCAATATCTGAAAGAATCAGAGGAAAAATATCGCTGTCTGGTAGAAACCTCTCTGGACGGCATCGCCCTGCATGCCCATAAGAAACTGCTTTATGCCAATAAGGCCTGCCTGGAGATGTTTGGCTATGCGCATCTGGAAGAATTGCTGGGGGTTGATTTTCTCAGTCTGATTGCTCCATCCTATCACCAGGCGATCCTGCGGCGGCTGCCGGGTATTGGCCGACGCAAGGGCCCGCCGCGTATCTTCGAAATTAAGGGGATTAAAAAAGACGGGGTCGAATTTGATATTGAGGTGATCTCATTTCCCACTCATTTTGCCGGTCAGCCGGTACTTCAGACCCATATTCGGGATATTACCGAAAAAAAGAGGCTGGAGGAACAGCTTATCCGTTCTGAGAAGATGGTAGCCCTGGGGCAATTGGCCGCGGGAGTGGCTCACGAGATCAATAATCCCTTGGGCGGCATCCTGGTCTATGGTTATCTGTTGCTGGAGGATCTGGAGCCCGAGCGGCCGGAGCGCGCCAATGTGGAAAAAATTATCCGGGAAGCTACTCGCTGCCAGGAGATTATCAAGGGCCTACTGGACTTTTCCCGCCAGTTGCCTTCCCAAATGGTGCTGACCGATATTAATACGGTCCTGGAAGAAGTCCTGTCGCTGGTGGAAAACCATCTGATCTTCAATAGTGTCACGGTCAACCGGAATTTTGACCCCGATTTGCCGCCCATCATGGGTGACAAGAATAAATTGGAGCAGGTCTTTATCAATCTGTTGATTAACGCGGCCGAGGCCGTAAAAGGCGAGGGCATCCTGACCATAGCTACTGCCTTGATCCATAATGGCGACACCATCGAAATCCGTATTACTGATTCGGGGCCGGGTATCCCGGAAGCCTACCTCAACCGGCTGTTTGATCCCTTTTTTACCACTAAGGAAGTGGGCCGTGGCGTAGGACTGGGGCTGTCGATCAGTTACGGCATCATTCGCAAGCATCTGGGCCGAATTTACGTGGACACCGCGGTGACTCCGGGCACCACCTTCGTCATCGAGCTGCCGTCTCATAAACCCAAGAAAGCCACTCTGGTGCAGGTCAGCGCCTGAACGCCGAGCAACTGGCGCGGGGTCGGGAGACGTAAAAAGCCTGCCCTGGCCCAGCGACCAAGGGTTAGGCCGTCGGTTATGCCGCAACCTTATCCTCGGGGAAATATTTTTCCCAAGAAAAAAAGATTGACTTCCCAGCTAGGGTATGGTAGTTTTGCCCATGTGAGTTTTTGCACGAATGGCTCTTTCATCTGGCTGGGCCCAGGACGGAAAGAATATTTGGAGAACGAAAACAAGAAATATCTTAAAGACTTATTCCAGGGGCTGTATCGCGCCAGTGCGATTGGTTTATCATTGGTATTCGCCATTTTTATTGGAGCTGCGGTCGGTTATTTTCTATCCGAATATTTTGACAATACCATCTTTCTCTACCTGGGGCTGATTTTGGGAATTGTGGCTGGTTTCCGCAATCTGTACGTCATGAGCAAACGGACCAAACTCTGAGATGGATGTGCAACTGATGTCCCCTCGCCACCTAAAGGTGGCAAACTGGATCATGCTAACCGCACTTATCCTTATCGGTGGGCTGTGGCAGGGAGGGAACTTTGCCCTGGGGATCCTGGTCGGGGGGGTGTTAAGCGCGGTAAACTTCCATGTCCTGGCCCATGTCCTGACCGGCACCTTGAACCGGCCGGGGGGGGAGGTCCAGAAGTGGGAAGTTGGCAGCCGGCAGGGGATGCTGTTCCTGAAGAATATCATTCGCCTAACCATTATGGCGATTATCCTCTATTTGGTAGTCAAGTATAGTCTGGTAAATATCTGGGGATTAGTCGTGGGGCTGTCCAGTGTGGTGCTCACCCTGATCCTGCTGGGTATAAATGAAATACGTAAGCTCTATTTAAAGGAGGCCATAGCCGGTAATGGAACATCCAATTCTATTTCTTGATGTTATCTTTTCCAGGTTGTTTTTCTCCTACTGCCAACATCAATACGCCGTTATCCATGGCCTTGTGTACCTTTATTTTTACCCACTATCTAGGGGTCAAATACCACGGGGTCAAGTATGTGAAGCATTTTTTGGGACCGATCCCCTGGCTGGCGCCGTTGTTCTTCCCCATTGAAGTCATCGGCCACTTTGCTCGGGTCCTCTCCCTCACCCTTCGTCTGTTCGGTAATATCATGGGCGAAGATCTGGTGTTGATGATCCTGTTGCTCTTGGCCGGGAAGTTCTTTGCGCCGCTGCCGATGATGTTCCTGGCGGTGTTCACCAGCACGGTGCAGGCGTTCATCTTTACCCTGCTGTCGATGATGTATTTTGCCGGCTCCATGGAAGAAGCCCACTAACTTATTGGAAGAAGGCCAAATTATCATATAATTAACCTTAGTAAGGGAGGTATTACAGATGTCGAGGAAACAATGGATGGTCACTGGAATGACCCTGCTGCTAACCCTGCTTTACTGCTCCCTGGCCATGGCTGCCGAAGCCAAAGGCGCTGGTGCTGCGACCGGCGCCAGCCTGGCCCGTTTCTTCTCCGCTACGGTGATCGCCGCGGGTATCGGGATCGGTATTGCCGCATTTGGTACCGGCATCGGCCAGGGCATCGCCATCCAACGGGCGGTTGAAGGTATTGCCCGGAATCCGGAAGCCTCCGGTAAAATCACGGTGACCATGTTGATCGGTCTGGCCATGATCGAATCTCTGTGTATTTACGCTTTAGTCGTGGCCCTGATCATTCTTTATGCCTATCCGATGGCGAAACCGATTGCCACTGCTTTAGGCTTCCAGATGTAACCGTAACTGATGATTAATACCCAGGGGGGGCCGGAAAGGCCCCCTTTTTGAAACCTATCTTTGTGCAAAGAAGCACATTCATAAGAGGCAATAAGCTACGCAGGGCTGATCTAATTTATGAAATTCTCAAAAATTCCTTCGGCTACGATCACCCGCTTGTCCCTATATTCTCGTTCGCTGGAAGAATTGTATCACAACGATGTCAAGGTTATCGCTTCCGATAAGCTGGCCCAAAAATGTGGCGTCAATCCTGCTCAGGTCCGCAAAGACCTGGCATATTTCGGCGAATTCGGGGTGCGCGGGGTCGGCTACTTTGTCAAGGAATTACTTTTTGAGATCAAGAAGATTCTGGGGTTGAATAAACGCTGGAAAATGGCCCTGGTGGGGATCGGTAACCTGGGTTCGGCCCTGGTCGCCCATGAGAACTTTCCCAAGCAGGGCTATGAGTTTGTGGCGGTTTTTGACATCGACCCCGCCAAAGTGGGGCACCGCCTGCCCAGCGGCCAGAAGATCTATCATGTCGATGAAATGAGCCGCCTGATCTCCGAACAGGAGGTGGAGATCGGGGTAATCGCTACTCCCGCCAATCAGGCCCAGAACGCGGCCCGCGCTCTGATCGACGCCGGGGTCAAAGCCATCCTCAATTTTGCCCCCATTCAGATTCAAGTGCCGGAAGGCTTTATCATTGAAAACGTTGATTTTACTGTTAAACTAGACAATCTCGCCTATCACCTGACCATGGAGGTGGTCTGATCTAACAACGGCCGCAAAAATTGGCCAGTATATGACCCCGGTATCTGGGCTACCTCCTCCGGCGTCCCCTGGGCTACTACTTGGCCGCCGGCATCCCCGCCCTCAGGTCCTAAATCAATCAAATAATCCGCGGTTTTGATTACCTCCAGATTGTGTTCGATAACGATCACCGAGTTGCCGGCCTCAACTAAATGGTTGAGAACCAGCAGCAGTTTTTCAATGTCGGCAAAATGCAGCCCTGTAGTCGGTTCGTCCAGGATGTACAGGGTGCGACCGGTGGCCCGCCGGCTCAATTCCCGGGACAACTTGATGCGTTGGGCCTCGCCGCCGGAGAGCGTCGTCGCCGGTTGGCCCAATTGGATATAGCCCAGGCCGACTTCGGTCAGAGTGGCGAGCTTGGCGCGCAGACCGGGCACGGCCTGGAAAAAATCGGCCGCCTGATCCACCGTCATCTGGAGCACTTCGGCAATATTTTTGCCTTTATAACGGATTTCCAGGGTGCTGGGATTGAAGCGCCGGCCCTGACAGACCTCGCAGGTGACATAGACATCGGGCAGAAAGTGCATCTCGATTTTGATCACCCCGTCGCCATTACAGGCCTCGCAACGCCCACCGCGCACGTTGAAGCTGAACCGACCCGGTTTATAACCGCGGGCCCGGGCTTCCGGGACCTGGGCGAACAAATCCCGAATGATGGTAAACAGCCCGGTGTAAGTCGCGGGATTGGAACGGGGCGTGCGGCCGATGGGACTCTGATCGATATGAATGACCTTGTCAATCTGTTCCAGACCGTTCAACCGGGCATAGGCTTGGGGCCGCCGTTTGGCGCGGTAGAACTTCTGGCATAAGGCCGAATATAAGGTGTCCATGATCAGGGTGCTTTTCCCCGACCCCGACACCCCGGTCACACAGGTCAACACCCCCAGGGGAATGGCGACCGTCAGCTCTTTTAGATTATGGCCGCGGGCGCCTTCAAGTTCCAGATAGCCCTTGGGCGTCCGACGCTGGCCCGGGACACCGATGGCCCGCGCCCCGGAAAGGTAAAGGCCGGTCAGGGATTGCTGATCCTGGCTCAATCGGTACGGCGAACCGCTGAACACCACCTTGCCGCCCTGGTTGCCGGCCCCCGGACCCATATCTACCACAAAATCGGCGCTGCGGATGGTGTCGGCGTCATGTTCCACCACAATTACCGTATTGCCCAGATCGCGCAGGGTTTTGAGGGTCTGGAGTAGCCGCAGATTATCCCGCTGGTGCAGGCCAATACTGGGTTCATCCAGGATATAGAGCACTCCCATGAGCTTGGAGCCGATCTGGGTGGCCAACCGGATGCGCTGCGCCTCACCCCCGGAGAGACTGGCGGTGCTGCGGTTCAGGGTCAGATAATCCAGCCCGACATCTAATAAAAACCCCAAGCGCTCGGTAATCTCTTTCAGAATCCGGCGACCGATGGCCATTTGCTGCCAGGATAATTGCAGCTGGTCAAACCAGGACTTGGCCTGTCCTACGGTATAGCCGGTAATCTCATGGATATTGACGCCGTTGATCCGGACCGCCAGGGCCTCCTTGCGGAGCCTCGCCCCGCCACAGGCCGGGCAAGGCTGGACGGTCATGAAGCGCTCAATTTCCTCTCGGATCAGCGCCGTATCCGTTTCCCGATAGCGGCGCTGCAAATTGTTGACCACTCCTTCAAAGGGGCGGGGCTCGAAGATGCGTCGGCCGTTCCGTTCAAAAAAGAAGTTGATCCGTTCTGCGCCGGAGCCGTACAACAGGACCTGTTGCACCTTGGGGGGTAGTTCTTGAAACGGGGTGCGAATGGAGAAGTGATAATGTTCTTCCAGGGCCTCGAGAATATGGCGCTGATGGACCGAATTGCGGTTGGCCCAGGGCAGGATCGCCCCTTCACGGATACTGAGCTCCGGATCCGGGACGATCAATTCCGGGTCGATGACCAATTGGGTTCCCAAGCCGCTGCATTCGGCACAGGCTCCCTGAGGGCTGTTGAAGGAGAACATCTGGGGCGTCAGTTCCGGATAACTGAGGCCACAGGCTTCGCAGGCAAATCTCTGGCTGAACAACAGTTCCGAGCCGCCCATCACATCGACTCTGACCACGCCATCGGACAGACCCCCGGCCAGTTCCAGAGAATCGCTAAGCCGGGGCTCCAGACCTTCTTTAATGATCAGACGGTCGATTACCACGTCAATAGTGTGGCGCTTATTTTTATCCAGACTCAGAGGTGCATCCAGATCAACCAGGTCCCCGTCCACCCGGATGCGGGTATAACCTTCCTGGCGCAAGCGCTGCAACAACTTGTGATGCTCGCCTTTACGGTTTGCGATTGCCGGGGCAAAGATGGTGATACGGCTGCCTGCGGGCAGGCTCATCAGGTGGTCCACCATCTGCGGGATACTCTGCGAGGCGATCGGGCGGCCACATTGGTAGCAATAAGGAGTGCCTAAGCGAGCAAACAGTAAACGCAGGTAATCGTAAATCTCGGTGGCGGTAGCGACGGTGGAGCGGGGATTTTGACTGGCCCGACGCTGCTCGATGGCAATGGCCGGGGACAGGCCTTCGATAAAATCGACATCCGGCTTATCCATCAGTTCCAAAAACTGGCGGGCATAGGCCGACAACGACTCCACATAACGCCGCTGGCCTTCGGCATAGATAGTGTCAAAGGCCAGAGTGGATTTTCCGGAACCACTGACGCCGGTGATGACGATCAGTTTGTTCCGGGGTAGTTCCAGATCAATATTTTTAAGGTTGTGCTCGCGCGCCCCCTTAATGCGAATCTGATCTATGGGCATATTTTATAAATGGTTAATAAAATTATATTTACCAGAATTATAGTAGTTCTCATAAATTTCTTCGTATAAGATCCCTTCTCCCCTTGAGGGGAGAAGGTTAGGATGAGGGGTGAATAAGAAATTGTTTTAGACAATGGTTATAAATCATTAGATTATGAATTTGCGGCGGGGCCACGGCTAGGTGGTAATTCCTGTCATCCCAATCAACCGCCTAAGAGCATCAGGGCCGGTTCCTCCAGGTAGGCAATGACCTGACGCAGAAATCTGGCCGCCTGGCCGCCGTCGACGACCCGATGATCAAAAGTCAGTACCAGTGGCAAGATCTGGCGGATCTGAACTTGATCCTGCCACCAGCGGGGCAACTCCTGGCGGCGGCCTACCCCCAGGATTCCCACCTCCGGGTAGTTCATGATCGGAGTGCCCCAGAGTCCACCCACGGCCCCATAGTTGGTAATGGTAAAAGTCCCGCCCTGCAGATCCGCGATGTCGATGCTCCGATCCCGGGCCTGGGCCGCGAGCTGTTGAATTTCGCTCGCCATTTCCAGGATGCTTTTATCCCCGGCATTCTTGATCACCGGCACCATGAGGCCCTCGGGGGTATCGGTGGCAATGCCGATATTATAATACTTTTTTAAGATAATCTCATCGGCCTGCTCATCCAGGGTAGCGTTTAAAAAAGGCTGTGCTTTTAAGGCCGGGATCACCGCCCGGATTACAAAGGGCAACAGGGTAAGATGGATGCCACGGTTATGGGCGATCTGGCGCTGGCGTTGTTTAAGGGCAAACAGCTCGGTAATATCGGCTTCGTCCATAGCCGTGACCGGCACCGTGGACTGAAAGGCGCGGTTGACGTTGCGGGCGATAGTCCGCCGCATGCCCTTAAAAGGAACGTGCTCGATATAACCGTAGAGGTCATATTTGCGGACTTTGTGCACCGGCGGCGGGGTAGGGGCGGTAGCCTGCTGCACATCGGCTTCCAGGATGCGACCTTCAGGACCGCTACCCTTTACCTGGGTGAGATCAACACCCAGGTCTTTGGCCAGCTTGCGGACTACCGGGGTGGCCAGTACTGCCCTTTTTGGCGTAACCATTGGTTCACTCGGTTCGGGCGGCGCTTCTTCCAGTTCTCCTACGACTCCGACTCCGGTCGGTGGTCCAGGGGCGGCCTGCTCCCCCAGATCGCCCAGAATCACAAAGACTTCCCCGACCCTAATAGTCGCACCCTCGGCAAACAAGAGTTTTAACACTACGCCATCCCGGGGGGCGGGGATTTCTACTACCGCCTTGTCGGTTTCGACCCGCGCCAAGGGTTGTCCTTCCCGGACCTGATCCCCTTCTTTGACCAACCAGGCCAGCAGTTCCCCCTCGGTCAGACCTTCCCCGACATCCGGCAATTTAAATTCCAGCGGCACGTCAATCTCCGATATTTAAGGTTACCTTTTTACGGGCGTTCCAGGTTAAGCAGGACAACTCACTGTCAAGATCGCCCGCCCTGGCCCTCGGTAATAATGGGCAAAAATCGGGGGGCCAGCGCATAGCGCACCCGATTAGCCTTTTCTTCATTATGCCGCAAGATTTCATGTTGCAACAACAGGCTCAGATAGAGCCAGGCAGTCTTTTTGTTTAAGCGAAAATAGGTCTCAAAATCAAGCAATCGGAACCAGTCTCCCTGAGTATGAGTCAGAAAATCGATTAAACCGTCGATTGTCAATTTACGGTTGCCCCGTTGTGGTAAAGGAACCGCGGCCAGGGCTTCCCGCAAGGGGTTGCCTGGAAGTGCGCGGGGATCTAGGGGCGCAAGAGCGGGCCTTGGGGTGACAGGCTCCAGGTCTCGCCGGGCCGGACTCAGGGACAACCAGCCACCTCTAATTTGCGCAAAGTAGTTGGTCAGCTGTTCTTCAATCAGGTTCATCAAGCGAAAAAATTGCGACAGGGTGATCTCCCCGGCCAGGCGCTGGACCAGGAAATTTTTTACCTGTTGTTTGACAAATCTGGTCCGTTCGTGATTATTGACCGGTAAGCCTTCGGCCTCAATCATCACCTGAAAAAACATCCCGGCGACCAGAGTGGTATCCAGGGCCTGATCCCTGGGACGGTGATGGACCAGGCCCCCTTCTCGGACCAAAAACTTGCTTTGGGCAACGGCCCAGCGGGCAAAATCAGTCTCGAATTTTGGCAATTCTGCCGGTGCCAGGAATTCTACTGTAGCCCGGCTTAAGTTACGAACGGTTACAAGGCGCGCTTCCTCCGTGATCATTTTTACCCCTCCCTAGGTAAAGAAGCCCACTTCATCAAAAAACGCCGTCTAATCAGCCGCCGTCCCGGAAATTCCTCCCTTTTAAAACTCTTGTGGTGCGAAATGGTTCAGGAAGGTTTTTACCATCAGGTAACGAATCCTCAAAATTAATATTAGATTAAAAACAACTCTAGAGCAAGAGCCGAAAGAATACCTTGGTTAAAGCACCGGAGAAAAACCCTATGGCCTCATCTGCGGCCAATCATCAGATACAGGCCGACGAAAATCAAGACCGAGGCCAATAAGGTGCCCCATTTTTGCCAGGTCAGGAACTGGGGACTCATTCTGACCTGACGCCGCCGGTATGACCGCCGTTGAAAATTATTGACGAGCAAGATAATCATGCCGATCAGGGCCAAGAGCGGTCCCAGATATGACTGTTCCATGTCATCCTTTCCGAAAATATAAAATTAATCAAACGATTATATTTCTGATGGCTATGAACCTCGTTAACTTTACGGAATTGCGGCCGAGCCGCAGACGCCGCAGCGCCGACAGACCCGGGGGTCGCAAGGCGGGGTCGGTTTGCCAGCCAGGGCCAGTTGATACTCTTCCCATAGATAAGATTTGTGCAGTCCGTGATCAATAAAGTCCCAGGGGAACAATTCTTCTGGAGCGCGGGGGCGGAGCACGAAAAAATCCGGGTTAAGCGGACTATGGCGAAAGGCCTGATTCCAGTTGCCGCCGGCCTGGTGCGCGGCCAGGAGCATCAGGCCGACCCGCCGATCGCCCCGGGCCAGCAGGGCCTGGATATAGGCCCATTTGGGCAGGTCGGCATGAACCCGCACCTGGGGACTGCCCTTGAGTGCGCGTTTGACCAGTCTGATCCGGTCCTTGAGTTCCGGTAGGTCGAGGAACGGCACCCATTGAAAAGGGGTGAAAGGTTTGGGAACAAAGGAGTGCAGGCTGACCGTCAGGCTGGCCAGTCCCTTGCGGCCCCGGCTAGATTTTGTCACGGCATGCTTCAGACGTTTCACTAACCGGGCAATGTCCCGTACCTCCTCCCTGGTTTCGGTGGGCAATCCCACCATAAAGTAGAGGCGCAGATTAGGGATTCCGGCTTTGTGCAGATTTACTGCCGCGGCGTTAAGCTCCGCTTCGCTAAGTCCTTTATTGATCACTTGGCGTAATCGCTCACTCCCCGCTTCCGGGGCTAAAGCAATGGTCTTAACGCCGCCTTGAGCCAGCAGATCAAACAGTTCCCGATCTGCGGAGTCGGCCCGGATCGAACTGATGCCCAACTGCCCCCCGGCTGCTACTACTTGTTGGCAGAGTTCGTGAATGGCGGGATGATCGGAGACCGCGGCCCCCACCAGGCCGATTTTGTGGCGCTGCGTCAGGCCGAGATCAATCTGACGGCTCAATTCTATCAGAGATCGTTGCCGCGGTGGTCGGTAAACAAACCCTGCGGCACAGAAACGGCAGCCGCGGCCACAACCCCGACCAACCTCCACCAGAAACATCTGGCCGAACTCGGCTCCGGGGGCTAGCAACTGGCTGTGGCAGGGATAAGCCTCCAGATCGGGCGGATGCCGGGCCATGACTTTGGACGGGTACCCGGGAGCCGGAATAAAATCGGCCAATGTGCCGTCGTCGTGATAAGTCGGCTGGTAACCGGCCGGAACATAGGCTCCGGGCTGGCTGGCCGCCAAGGCCTTTAGGACCTGATGACGGTCCGGGTTGGACTTTAAATTTCTGGCCAGGAAATAAAAGAAATTTTCCACCTGACCTTCGGCTTCTCCCAGAAAAAAAGCATCTATAAATGGCGCCAAGGGTTCCGGATTGAGAAAGGTGGTTACCCCGCCCGCCAAGATCAGCGGGAAGTTGGGTCCGCGTTGGTCGGCCAACAGGGGAATATGGGCCTGGTCCAGAATTTTTAAAACCTGGGGATAATCAGCTTCATAGGGGAGTGCGAAGGCCAGCGCGGCAAAATCGCTCAGAGGCCGCCGTGATTCCAGCGACAGGATAGGGGTGCCGGTGCGCTGGTATTCCAGCCATAAATCCCACGGGGGCAAGAAGGCCCGTTCACAGGTTAGATCGGGGTGATCGTTCAGCCGCCGGTAAACGGCCTGAAACCCCAGATTGCTCATGCCTACCTGGTAGAGGTTGGGATAGACCAGGGCTAGCGGCCAACGATGGCCCCATTCCCGGATTATCGCCCCTTGTTCCTGATCTAGCAGGTTTTTCAGGTGGGCAATGATTTTTCTGGACATTTAACTAAGGAGGGCCATTAGGGGGCGGAAGGCAGTGGCCCTGAAGCTTCCGCCCCTCCAGATATAGGCTCAATCGGCCTGTTGTCGCATAAAAGTAGGGATGTCTAGCTCATCTTCTTCGTAATGCAGATCCGGGTGAACCACGTTTTTTTTATTAGCCACCAGCTCCAGATTAGTCCTTTTATGGCTATCTCCCCGGGTCATTTCCCGGAGCCGCGAGATATCGTCTTCTTGGCGAATTATAGTAGGTATTTCAAGTTCTTCGGGAGTAGCTGCTTGAACTCGGGTGGCCCGCTGGGGTTTTTCCGGTTCAGATTTTTTGCCGATGCCGGTGCCAATGACCGTCACTCGGGTTTCATCTTGCAGATTTTCATCCACTACCCAACCGAAAATAATGTTGGCATCCTCGTGGGCCTCTTCCTGAATCAGGGAACAGGCATCGCGCAGTTCATCCAGCGAGAAGTCCAGACCGCTGGTAATATTGATCAGGATGCCCCGCGCGCCCCGCAGGGTCAGATCTTCCAACAAGGGGCTGGAGATGGCTTTCTGGGCGGCTTCTACGGCCCGATTGCTGCCGCTGGCAATGCCAGTGCCCATCAGGGCCATGCCCATCTCACTCATGATGCTGCGCACATCCGCAAAATCGACATTGATATGGCCGGTGACCATGATCAGGTCGGAAATGCCTTTGACCGCATAGAGCAGCACTTCGTTAGCCCGGGCAAAGGTTTCTAATCCCGGAGTTTTCTTGGTATCCAGGCTGAGCAACCGGTCGTTGGGAATGGTGATCAGGGTATCAACGGCTTTTTTTAACTCTTCGATGCCACTCTCGGCCTGGCGCATACGGCGCTTGCCCTCAAAGAAGAACGGCTTGGTCACCACCGCCACGGTCAGGGCGCCGATGTCTTTGCTGATCTCCGCCACAATGGGGGCCCCGCCGGTACCGGTACCGCCGCCCAGACCCGCGGCAATGAAGACCATGTCGGCGCCTTTGAGGATCTCGCGCAGGCGATCGGCGTCTTCCAGGGTGGCATCCCGTCCCACTTCCGGATCGCCCCCGGCCCCCAACCCTCTAGTTAACGTCTGCCCCAATTGGATCTTGAGGGGCGCCAGGCTCTTTTCCAGAGTTTGCGCGTCGGTATTGGCGGCAATAAAATCCACCCCTTGCATTTCTGCTCGAATCATGTCATCGACGGCGTTGCCGCCGCCGCCCCCGATCCCCAGAACCTTGATTTTAGCTGAGGACTCTGTTTCCACCAGTTGAATATTCATACCCATGCTTCTCCCTCCCAACAGCTTCTAAATAAAAAGTTAGATAACCTCTTTGAACCATTTTTTCATCCGATTCAGGACCCGATAAAAGATATTTTGGTCCCGAATGCGAAAGGAGTCGCGACTGCGCGGGCTTCGGGACCGAGCCCCATACAGCACCAGACCTACCGCGGTGGCAAAGGCCGGATTGTTGATCACATCGGTAAGTCCGCCGACCCCAATAGGATAGCCCCTCCTGGTCGGGAGACCGAAAATATCATCGGCCAACTCCGGCAACCCGGCCAACAGGGAAGAGCCGCCGGTAATAGCCACCCCGGAGATCATCGGAATGGCAAAACCGGAACGGATAATCTCTTTATGGATGATCTCCATAATCTCTTTGGCCCGGAGATGGATGATCTCGGCCAGGATGCCCCGAGATAGATTCCGGGATTTACGGCCGCCTAAACCCGGCACCTCAATCTGTTCCTCCCGGTCTTCCAGAGTGGTCAGGCAACAGCCCCAGGTCTGCTTTAATTTTTCGGCTTCAGGTAAAGAGGTCTGGAGACCGACGGCGATGTCATTGGTCAGATTGTTGCCTCCCAGGGCCAGGACCGCGCTATGTTTAATCGAGTTGTTAGAGAAAATCGCCAGGTCCGTAGTGCCGCCGCCGAAATCGATCAGGGCCACACCTAGCTCTTTTTCCTCGTCAGTGAGCACCGCGTCCCCGGAAGCCAGGCTTTGCAGCACGATATCCGAGACATCCAGTCCCGCCTTGTTACAGCATTTAATTATATTACTGACCGCGGTGACCGCGCCGGTGACAATGTGCACCTTGGCCTCCAACCGCACCCCGTGAATGCCAATCGGGTCGTTAATGCCATCCTGGCCATCAACAATGTATTCTTGGGGCAAGATATGGATCACTTCCCGATCCAGGGGAATGGCCATGGCTTTGGCGGCGTCAATGACCCGGGTAACATCGGCCTGGGTGACCTCCCGGCTTTTGACCGCGATCAGTCCCTGACTGTTGAACCCCTTGATATGGCCCCCGGCAATTCCAGCAAATACGGAGCGGATCTCGCAGCCCGCCATCAGTTCGGCTTCTTCTACCGCTTTACGTATTGACTTAACCGTATTTTCAATGTTGACCACTACCCCTTTGCGCAATCCCTGGGAGGGATGGGTGCCAACTCCGACAATTTCCACTGAAGTGTCCGCGATTTCTCCTACTACCGCGCAGATTTTAGTCGTCCCAATATCTAACCCAACAATCAACTCCTGGCTCACGATCTCTCCTTAAGGGGATGCCAGGTCAGGTTTTCTAAAACTTACCAAGACCTGGTGGGGATAGTTTAGATTGATTCTGGCCACCCGTCGTATTTCCCCCGTTCTTTCCAAGGTAGGTAATAGGCGCTGAAAATTGGCCAATTTCTGATTATGCCCCTGGAATCCGATATCTATTCCCACACCCAGGCCAATGGTGTAAAGGGTAAGACCCCGTTCCGGGTCGATATGGATTTCGGCGATGTTGTCAAAATTCAGGGGAGCCGGAGTTTGCTTCAGAAGTCCGATTAAGTCAACTATTCTAGTTAACAACGGCGAAAGCTGATCACCAGCCGGCTGGAAATAATCGGAAGTCAGTCCGGTAATCACCGGCAGATCATACGAATCCGTCGGCTCCAGAGATTTGAATAACACCCCCTGGTGGTTCATATAGTAAAAGTGATCCAGGTGGACAATGGCCAGGGGATGCTGCTCCTTGATCACCAGGGTGAGGCGATCGGGCCATTGTCGGATGAGTTCCGCCCTCCTGATCCAGGGGTTTTGCTGCAGCGCCTTTTCGATCTCTAGCGGCTTAATGGCCAACAGACTAGTTCCCGGGCGTAATTGGGCAATTTTTAAAACTTGCGTAGGAGTAAGCCGTTCCAGGCCCTGGAGGCAAATATGACTGGCATCTTTGATACAGAAGTACGGCGAGGTCAGGCAATACTGATAACCGACTACCAACAACAGGCTAACCGAGGCCAGGATGGTGATGGCGGTGAATAGATAACATCCATAGGCCAGGCCTTTTTTGAGGGCTTTCCAGGAGCGCCGCGGACGGCGATAGGTGTTTGACCGCCGAGTCGAGCGGAATCTTTTTGCGCGCGGTGCCGACCTAAGCGATGACAAGCGATGGGTCGAGGACCGTGAGGTGGAATAGCGATTCATTTAATGAACCTTTCCAACTTGAGAAGGCGGTGGGAGATCAGGAGCAGATGGTCGCAAAGGTTGAGATCTTAGACGCTTCAGCAGTTCTTCCCCGGTTTTATAAATATCACCGGCGCCCATGGTGACCACTACATCTCCTGGATAGAGACTGTCCCATAACTGGTCAGTCAGCTCGGCTTGGTTTTCGACATAATATACCTGGCGGTGCCCGTTCTGTCTGACGCCCTTAAATAGACAATGTCCGGAAATATCCGGGATCACTTGCTCTCCGGCACCATAGATTTCGGTCAGAAACAAGACATCGGCGCTGGGAAAGGCGGAATAAAATTCAGTCAAGAGGGCGCGGGTGCGACTGTAGCGATGCGGTTGGAAGGCTACCAACAGCCGACGGCCGCGGAAAGATTGGGCGATGGCCTCCAGCGTCACCCTGATCTCGGTGGGGTGGTGGCCGTAGTCATCGACCACGGTAATGCCCTGCGACTCCCCTTTGATCTGAAAGCGCCGGTGCACCTGGCCCAACTTGGCCAGCCCTTGCTGAATGGCGGAGAATTCCAGCCCCAGTGTCTGGGCCACCGCGGCCGCGGCCAACGAATTAGACACATAATGCTTCCCGACCAGGGGCAAGTGGATCTGACCCAATTCCTGGTTGCCGCGCCATAAGTGATAGTGACTGGTGCAGCCATCCAGCCGTAGGTCTGCGGCCCAGAAATCTCCGCCCGGCTTCAAGCCATAGGTCAACAGCGTCCCGTTTAACCTGCCCAACAGCGGTTGCAGATGTGGGTTATCCTGACAGGCGACTACCCACCCGCCCGGCTGCACCTGATTGAGGAAGGCGGCGAAAGTCTCCTGGATATGGGCCAGATCGCGGTAATGATCGAGATGCTCGCGATCGATATTGGTGACTACCGCCAGATGCGGGGTTAACGCCACCAATGAGCCATCACTTTCATCGGCTTCGGCAACGAAATATTTACCCTGGCCCAGCACCGCGTTGCCCCCCAGGCTATCGACTACGGCTCCCACAACCACGCTGGGGTCCAGACCGGCATGGCGCAGAATGGAGGCGATCATCGAGGTGGTGGTAGTCTTGCCGTGAGCCCCGGCCACCGCGATCTGAAATTTGCCGACCATCAGCCGGGCCAACATTTGGGCTCGGGACAGCACTTCCAGACCCAGGCGGCGGGCGGCCATGAGTTCAGGATTGTCCGGCCGGATGGCGGCCGAAACTATTACGACGTCGGGGTCTTGGAGATGATCGGCATGGTGCCCCTGGTAAATCTTGACTCCCAAACCGGCTAATCGCCGGGTTTGAGCATTAGCCGCGAGATCAGAACCGCTGACCCGGTGACCCTGACGGATCAGCAGCTCGGCCAAGCCGCTCATGCCGATGCCGCCGATACCGATAAAATGATAACTTTGGGCTAGAGACCGCATTAATCTAATTCCTTGGGAGTGGTGGAAGTAATCAGACGCTGACATTCCGCCACCATAGTGGCCGCGGCCTCGAGACGGGCCAGGGAGTGGCAACGGCTTTCCATGTCTGCCAGTTTTACGGGATTATCAAGTAATTCTTTGATCAGCGCGGCCAGTCCGGCGCCGGTCAGATCCTGATTGGCAAGCAGATAAGCAGCCTGGGCCTCGCTCAGCCAACGGGCATTTTTTTCCTGATGTTGGTTGGCCGCGTAAGGGTAGGGCACCAGGATCGCGGCCCGTCCCAGGGCGGTTAGTTCGGCCAGCGTAGAAGCCCCGGCCCGACATACCACCAGATGCGCCTGGGCCATATAGGCGGCGACGTCGGGAGTAAAGGCCATGACTGTGGCGGGAAAATCGGCCTGGGCATACCCGTTTTTGACCAGATCAACATCAGCGAGGCCGGTAAGATGAATAATATTCAACTGTTGCCGCCACTCCCGAAGAAATTCCAGTGCGGCCAACATTTGTAGATTAATTTGATGCGCTCCCTGACTGCCCCCCATAATTAACAAGGTCTGGGGAGAGGCTGGCCGTTCCATAGGTTGGGGGTGGATAAATTCCGGTCGCAAGGGCATTCCGGTCCAAGGAAGATCCGGTCCGCCAGGCGGGCCAGCAGCTTATTGGTAAAGCCCAAAATGGCGTTCTGCTCATGAATGGCCAGGGGGATGCCCAAGCGCCAGGCCGCCACCCCGACCGGGCCGGTGCTGTAACCGCCCATGCCTAACACCAGATCCGGTGATTCCTGCCTTAACACGCGCTGGGCCTGCAAAATACTGCCCGGTAAACCGGCCAGGGTGGCCAAACGCCGCCAGAGACCCTGCCCTTTAAGTGCCCCGGCATCAATAATCTGCCAGGGAAATTGGTAACGCTGTAAAATTTCCAGAGCCATGGCCCTGGCCGTGGTCACGAAGCTGATCTTGGCCCCCAAACGGTTACGAAATTCTTGGGCTACGGCTACGGCCGGAAATAGATGCCCGCCGGTGCCCCCCGAGGCGATGACTACGCCAATACGGTTTTTGTTGACCCTATCGTTCATTTTTGAGCTTAGAACAAGATATTGCCGTGCTTCGGGTTTTGGTCGATTGGGGCTCGCTCTCCGGCTGCTGAGATTGAGCGCTGATATTCAACAAAATGCCTATGGCAGTCAGATTGACTAAGAGAGACGAACCGCCATAACTGATAAAAGGCAAAGACATGCCCTTGGTCGGCAGGATGCCGCTGACTACCCCCATGTTGAGGCCGGCCTGGAAACCGATCAGGGTGACCAGCCCCAGGGCCAGGTAGCAGCCGAAATGATCCGGTGCCTTGAGACTCAGAGAAATGCCCCGCATGACCAAAACGGCAAATAATGCGATGATAAGCAGCACCCCGATCAGACCGATCTCCTCGGCCGTGATGGATAAAATGAAATCAGTATGCATATCCGGTAGATAGAAAAGCTTCTGCTGACTTTTACCGATTCCCAAGCCTCCCAAGCCTCCCGAGCCGATGGCGTACAAGGAGTGGACGAGCTGGTAGCCGCTATCTTGTTTATAGGCGAAAGGATCTAAAAAAGTAACCACCCGTTCCAGACGCTTGGGGTCCCGGATGATGGCATAGACCACTACCGGGGCGATGGCCAGGGCCGATAAGAAAATGTGGGTCAGCCGCGTGCCGCCGACGAATAGCAACAGAAACACCAGTCCGGCGATGGTCATGGCGGTGCCAAAGTCGGGTTGCTTCTCGATCAAAATAATAAAGACCCCGGCCACTAAAATATGTGGGATGAAGCCGATGGCGAAATACTTCATTTTTTCTTGTTTGCGAGTCATGGAGTACGCCAAGAAAATGACCACCGCCAGTTTAGCTAATTCCGACGGCTGGAACAGAAAGGGCCCTAGCCTTAACCAGCGAGTGGCCCCGCGAATCTCGACGCCCAAACCCGGGATCAATAACAAGATCAGGGTCAACAGGCTGATTAGAAAAATCGGATAGACCAGCCGATAATAGACCCGGTAAGGAATCTTGCGGACCACAAACATCAATGCCAGGCCGAGCAGAGCAAAGATGCCTTGCTTGCGTAAGAAAAAATATGGATCATGATAGCGGTCGTAGGCCATAACGCCGCTGGCGCTAAAGACCATCACCAGCCCAATGCTCACCAGGATAAAGGTGACGATCAATAGTATATGATCATACTGATTTCTGGCGTCAGGCTCGGCTTGGTCGGCCATTGCTTAATCCCTGAACAGCGGCCTGAAACACTTGACCCCGTTCCGCATAATCTGTAAACATATCAAAACTGGAGCAGGCTGGGGATAACAAAATCACATCTCCGGGCTGCGACTCTTCCCAGGCCCATTGCACGGCTTGGGGGAGATCGTGGGCCAGCCGCGTATGAGTCAGGTGACCCAGAGTAGCCGCTATTTGGTCCCGGGCCTCGCCAATGAGAATCATCGCCTTGACTCGCTCCTGGACCAACGGCGCCAGCGGGCTGTAATCGCCGCCCTTATCCCGACCGCCAGCGATGAGGATCACCGGCTCAGTAAAGTTTGCCAGGGAGCTGGTGACCGCAGCGACATTGGTACCCTTGGAGTCATCAAAAAACCGCACGCCAGACAAGGTAGCGACCCATTCCAAGCGATGCGGCAATCCCGTAAAACGGGCCAGCACTTCCCGGCAAGCCTGAGGACTGGCACCCAGATTCAGGGCCAGCAACAGGGCGGCCATGATGTTTTCCAAATTATGCTGCCCGGCGAGTTTAATATCGGCCACCGGGAACTGAACCTCTAAACCGGAGGCCAGGCGGATGCACAAAGCCCCCCCCCTCCGCCAGGCCCCCGTCTTCACCGGCTGCTGTAATGAAAATTGGCAAACCCGCGACCGCAAGCGGGCGGCCAGCGGGGCCACCAAAGGATCGTCAGCGTTGAGGACCGCTAAGTCTTCTGGACCCTGAAGTCGGAAAAGACTGGCCTTCGAGTTAACGTAGGCTGCGAAATTAGCATAGCGGTCGAGATGGTCGGCGCTGATGTTAAGCAGCGCCGCGGCGTGAGGCTTAAAACTCCAGGCGGTGTCCAGTTGAAAGCTGCTGACTTCAATTACCAGATAATCAAACTGCTCTTGATATTGGAGCAATTCGATCAATGGGGTGCCGATATTGCCTCCTACCCGGATGCGCTGGCCGGAAGCGCGCAATAATTCGCCCACCAGTGCCGTTGTAGTGGTCTTGCCATTAGTACCGCTGATGGCCACCACCGGGACCTGGAGGAAACGGCTGGCCAGCTCCAATTCTCCGATCAGCGGCATGCCGGCCGCCACCGCTTGTTGCAACCAGGGCAACTCGGGCGGCACCCCCGGACTGAGGATGATGAGGTCTATCGCCTCCAGTTCCGGCGGGTAGGCCGGGCCCAGAGCCAAACCGGCCACTAGATTTCTGATCTCGCCAAGCACCGGCCCTAAAGCCGCGGCCGGAGCCGCGTCCGTCACGGTAATTTGCGCACCCCGCGGGCTGAGGAACTTGCACAGACCCACCCCGGTCTGGCCCAGGCCGACGACTAGGATCTTTTTACCGGCTAGCTTCACCCTTACCTCAGTTTTAGGGTGCTGAGCGACAGTAACCCCAGAATTATGGCCAGAATCCAGAAGCGTACGATGACCTTGGGTTCGGGCCAGCCCTTCAGTTCGAAATGATGATGGATGGGCGCCATTCGAAAAATTCGGCGTCCATTGGTGGCTTTAAAAAAACCTACCTGTAAAATGACCGAGATCGCTTCTACCACAAAGATGCCGCCGACAATAGCCAGGAGAATTTCCTGTTTGGTAACCAGGGCCATGGTGCCCAGAACCCCTCCCAGGGCTAAGGAGCCGACATCACCCATAAACACTTGGGCCGGATAGGCATTAAACCACAGGAAGCCCATTCCTGCTCCGACCAGGGCCCCGCAGAACACGGCCATCTCCCCTGCGCCCCGCACATAAGGAATTTGCAGGTACTCGGCGATCTTGACATTGCCGACCAGATAAGAAAAGATCATGTAAGTGGCGGCGGCGATAATGACCGGACCGATAGCCAGGCCATCCAAACCATCGGTCAGATTGACCGCATTGGCTGCACCGACAATAATAAATACGGCTAGGGGAATAAACCCCCAACCCAGATCGGGCTGGACCTTCTTAAAAAAGGGAATGGTTAGAGTAGTACTGAAGCCCGGTGAATAGTAAAGCACTAGGGCCACCCCCAAAGCCAGCACTATCTGACTGAACAGCTTGGCCCGGCCACTTAAGCCATGGTTATTTTTCTTGATCACCTTGAGATAATCATCGACAAAGCCGATAGCGGCAAACCCCAAGGTAACCACGATCAGCAACCAGACATACGGACTGGCCAAATTGGTCCACAGCAAGGTGGACAACAGGGTGGCAAAAACAATTAAAATGCCCCCCATAGTCGGGGTGCCAGCCTTGGCATAATGGGACGCGGGTCCGTCTTCACGAATATACTGGCCGATTTGCAGTTCAGTTAATTTGTGGATCAACCACGGTCCGACCACAAAACAAATTACCAGAGCGGTTAGCAAGGCATAGATCGACCGAAAGGTAATATAGCGAAAGACATTGAAGACGCTAAAATAAGTTTTTAAGGGAAATAGCAAATGATAAAGCACGGATCGCTTCCTTACCGGCTGTTAGAGTTAATGTTAGTCACCACCACGTTCGGTATCGACCTGCTTCTAGTTGTCTAGCCCGGCCTTAGGTTTCCAGGGCCTTGATCAGGTTTTCCATGCGCATTGCGCGTGAGCCTTTAACCAGGAGCCAATCCCCGGGTTGCAAGAAACCCTTTAAAATCTTGGCTCCTTCCGCGTGGGAAGGTACGGCGCACGCCTGGCGGGCCGACATCCCGGCGGCCCGCGCCGCCTCTGCGACCAGCTCGCCGTAGGCCCCGCAGGTTACCAGCAAGTCAAGTTTATAACGACCGGCCTGCTCTCCTAGCTCCTGATGAGCCTGGATGGCGCCGGCCCCTAATTCTAACATATCCCCCAGGACCGCGACGGCGCGACCTTGATTCTTCAGATCAGCTAAAGTCCTCAGGGCCATGGCCATGGAGCCGGGATTGGCATTGTAACTGTCATTGATGATATGCACCCCGGATTTCAAGGTGATGAGCTGCGTCCGCTTGTCCAGGGGCCGGAAGTTTTCCAGACCGGCGACGATCTGTGGGGCTGAGAGCCCCAGCGCCAGTCCGACCGCGGCCGCCGCCAAGCTATTGTATAAGTGGTGTAATCCCGAAATTCTCAGAAATACCGAGCAGGTTTGTCCCGGAAAACTAATTTTCACTTCCTGGCCGGCAATGCCATGACTACGGTGATTGAAGGCCCGAACCTGAGCCGGAGCACTCAGACCGAAACTGAGGGTGCGCCCCGGAAACCACTGAGCCAACCGGGCAACGCGGGGATCATCTTGATTATAAATCAGCAACTGATTTGCAGCCAGTCCTTCCAAAAGCTCAGCTTTGGCCCGGGCTACCCCTTCGACATCCCCGACGCCCTCGGTATGCGCCGGATAGATGTTGGTCAGCACCCCGATAGTGGGGGCGGCGATCTGCGTTAAACGGCGGATCTCGCCGAAGTGATTCATCCCCATCTCGACTACCGCCACCTGGTGGGTTGCATTAAGAGCCAAAAGGGTCTGCGGCAAGCCGATCAGGTTATTGAAATTCATTTCATTTTTTAAAACCCGATAGGCGACCTGGGCAACCTGGGCGGCCATCTCTTTGGTGGTAGTCTTACCGCAGCTTCCCGTCAGGGCTACTACTGGCAGGGAGAATCGCCGACGCCAGGCCTGGGCCAGGTCTCCCAGGGCGGTCAGGGTGTCTGGCACCCTGATGACCATTACCTCTGGGGGCACCAGGCGGGGATGGGAACGCCACCAGGCTTCTGCTACCAGTAGGCCGGCGACGCCACGCGCTAGGGCCTTGCCGATAAAGTCGTGGCCATCATGGTTTTCCCCTTGGAGCGCAATAAAGAGTTGGCCGCTCTGGCTGGTACGGGAGTCAGTAGAGATGCCCACCAGGTGCGGCCAGGAGCCTGGCTGATGCAACTGGCCGCGGGTCGCGGTGATGAGATCCGGTATGGAGAAATGTGCGGTCATGAGTGGCATTGACCTCGCAAGGCTTGCCGGGCCACCTCGCGGTCATCAAAATGAACCCGGTGGGTGCCGAAAATCTGATAGGTCTCGTGTCCCTTACCGGCAACCAGGACGGCGTCTCCGGGCTGCCCCAATTCTATGGCCTGAAAAATAGCCTGTCGGCGATCCGGGATCACCAGGTAACCCGAGGAGGCGTCAAGCGCCTCCTCCGGGTCGAGCCGAGCATGACCCCCCCCGTGCAGCCCGGCTTCAATCTGATTAATGATCGCCAAGGGATCTTCAGTGCGCGGATTATCATTGGTAACAATAACCAGATCGCTGGCTTGCGCGGCTATCTGGCCCATCCGCGGGCGTTTGGACCGGTCCCGATCCCCGCCACAGCCAAAGACGGTGATCAATCGATTAAAATTCAAGGCCCGTAATGCGGTTAGCACTTTTTCCAGGGCGTCCGGGGTATGGGCATAATCGATAAACACCAGAGGTTTTCCCGGCGCGGCCAATCGTTCCAGACGACCTTCGACTCCGGCCAATTGCCTCAGACCATCGACCACCGCCTCGGGACTTAGCCCCAAGCCTAGAGCAGTGCCGCTGGCGGCCATGATATTGTAAAGATTATGGCGGCCCACTAGAGTGGAGTTGATTTCTAACCGCCCGTAAGGCGTAGCCAGGCAGGCCCGCAATCCTTGGGAAGAGAGGTGGTAGCTTTCCGGGCACAGATCGCTGTGACCATTTAATCCATAGGTTAAGGTCGGAACCCGGGTCCGGCGCTGCAACGCGGCCCCGCGCGGGTCGTCCCGATTGATAACTGCCAGGGGTGCCGGCCGACATTCATTATTCAACAATTCCGTGAACAGCCGACTTTTGGCCTCAAAATAACGGTCTAAATCACCATGATAATCTAAGTGATCCTGGGAGAGATTAGTAAAAATAGCGGCGGCAAATCGGCAATGGTGAGTCCGCTTTAAATCCAAGGCGTGGGACGAGACCTCTAAGATAACCTGGGTGATCTGGCGGCCTTGCATCTCCCGCAACAGGCGTTGGAGGTCCAAAGATTCCGGCGTCGTCACCGGCGCTGGCCGCACCTGGTTGTCAAAACGACAATTCACCGTGCCAATCACCCCGACCTTTAAACCCGCGGCCTGCATCATGGCTTCCAGGATATAAGAGGTGGTAGTTTTGCCGTTAGTGCCGGTAATACCTACGATGCTAAGGTCTTGGGAGGGATAATCGTAAAAGGCCGCCGCCAGGTGGGCCAGAGCCAGCCGGGTGTCAGGAACCTTGATATTAATTACCCCTGGATAAGCTGGCCGGTCCTGCTCGCTGACGATGACCTGAGCCCCTTGTTGGATAGCCTGATCGATAAAGAGGTGGCCGTCGGTCTGACAGCCGCGCAGCGCCACAAATATCTGACCCGGTTCAACTTGCCCGGAATGATAAGCAATACCAGTGACTTGGATGTCATCTGGCCCCCAGCTCTGGATTCCGGCCAGACCCTTCAGGAGTCGCTGCAGGGTTTTCGGAGTATAGGTATCCATCAGTCCGGACAACAAAAATTCCTCTGGCTTAGATACGACTAATTATCTTTCTAATCAGGAAGTTTGGGTACGATAATTAAATTTATCGTATCTTAACTTCGACGGCTTTGCAACTGCCAATAACGGCAGCTTTATGATTGATTAACTTACTAATAAAATTTATGATTCTGGTTTAAATCTTATAAGACAGATACTTTCCGGAGTGATCGGGACTCCAGGTTCGGGTTGCTGACTAACTGCGACTCCGCTCCCTTCAATATGGCAGCGCAGCCCCGAGCGGTGTAAGGACTTCAACACCTGCCGGATGGTCTGGCCCTGGAAATCGGGCATTACGGTCAACGGCCCGTTTACCGGTTCAGTGTCAGCCTTGCCTACTTCCAGGTTGCATTCCACGATTTTGGTGGCCAAGAGGGGATTAACCACTGGTTCGATCTTGGGATAATATCCTAAAAATCTCATGGTCCGGGCGGCGATTTCCCGAAACACCGGGGCCGCCACGACCCCGCCGTAAATGGCCCCTTTGGGTTCATCAATAAGTACCACAATGGCCAGCACTGGTTTTTCGGCCGGAACCAGACCAATGAACAGGGCGTTGAACTTGCTATGGGAATAGCGTCCCCCTATCAGCTTTTGCGCGGTGCCGGTTTTTCCGGCCACGGAATAGCCGGCTGGGGCGGCTTCGGTGCCGGTGCCGCCGGATTCGGTCACGGTTTGCATAATAGCCAGCATTTTATGGGCCGTAGCTGGCGAGACTACCTGGCGTACGGCTTCGGGTTTGAATTGCTTGACTATTTGCCCCTGCTGATTAATGATTTCTTTAACTAATAAGGGCTTCATCAGGACGCCTTCATTGCCCAAGGAGGCCAGCGCCATGGCCAGTTGGATGGCGGTTATCGACACGCCCTGACCGAAGTTCACCGTCACCCGGTCAATGGGCGATCGGCAGAATTTCAGAGTCCGATATAACCCACAACTTTCCCCGGGAAAGCATAACCGCAATGGAATTGATCCGCAGGCCGGACTACGCCTGCATCCAAGGCTGCGGCCACGGTAAAGATCTTAAAGGTGGAGCCGGGTTCAAAGGCGATGGTTAGGGCCCGATTCTGATATTGTTCTTTACTGTATTGATTAAAATTATTGGGATCAAAGGTGGGAGATTGAGCCATGGCCAGTACTTCTCCGGTTTGAGGGCGTACCACCACGGCCAACCCCCCGGCCGCGTGCCATTGCTCCACCCCGTTAGCCAAGGCCTTCTCAGCGATATATTGTATGGTGCGATCAATCGTCAAAATCAGGTTGTCTCCCATGGTCTGATGCGCCAGTTCTTTTTCGCTGGAAATAATAATATGACCCCTGGCATCCAATAGATTCATGCACTTGAGCGGCTTACCATACAGGTGCTGATCAAACTGGGCCTCTAAACCTTCCAGACCTTGACCGTCAATATTACAAAATCCCAGGACTGGTCCGGCCAGAGACCGATGTGGATAGAAGCGCCGGGCTTCGGGAATCAGATACATCGCTTCCAGGGACTTTTTGGGGTTGCCGTTGTCCTTTGGGGAAGAAGCGCAAGTTTTGGCTTTGTTTAATTGTTCTTCTTTAAAGGCCTGAATGGCTTCGGCCTGCTGGGGTGTAAGATGACGTTTGATCCAGACAAAGGACCGGTTTTTACTTAAAATCTTCTGAATTTGGGACCGGGACAGGTTCAGCCGGTTGGCCAGTTGGGTACTTAAATTATTAGTATCCGGCAGACGGTTAGGATGAGCACCCAGTGATTGGACAAAGGTACTGACTGCCAGCTCCGTTCCCTGCCGGTCCAGGATAGAACCCCGAATGCTTAGGACCGGGCAGAGTTTCCTATACTCCCTTTGGGCCTGGGCCCGCAGTCTGGGACCTTCAAATAACTGGAGCTGGATAAACCGGCCCGTTACGGTCAGTAACAGCAGACCCAGAAAGACGCCCACCAGGATGATCCGTAAGCGCAGCCATTTATTAAATCTGGAGCTCATCGTAGATAGATTACCTGTTCCGGTTCCGGGGCAGACATATTATATTTTTCGGCCGCCAATTTCTCTAACCGTCCGAGGGACTTGAGGTTGGTTAACTCAATGCGCAGCTTGCGGTTCAAATCGTATAACTGCTTCTGCTCGGTAAAGGCCTGGGAAATCTGGTAATTGAGGGTGATATATTTTAAATCTGCATAGACGAAGAGTAGGGCGGTCCCTACAGCGGCGGCCAATACCACGGTCAGGGCAAAAAACTTGGCTTTGCCGAGTTGAAGAACTGGACTGCGGCTCCTTAATCTGCGATTTTCAGGATAAAAAACTTGGTCGACTAAACCTAGCCGGGTGGCGCGATTGCGGATCACGGTCTCCCCCTCCTGTTCTCCGATATTAATTGTTTTTAGTTACTATTACCTCCTTTTACCCCGACCCTTAATTTGGCGCTGCGAGCCTGGGGATTACGATTGACTTCGGTTGGGCTGGGAATTATTGGTTTTCGAGTCAGCCGCCTTAGTTGGCCCGTCTTCTCCAGGGTTAGAAATTGTTGTTTCACGATTCGATCTTCCAAAGAATGGTACGCAATGATCGCCAACCGTCCGCCCGGGGCCAAGAGACTGACCGCCAAGGGAATAAAGGCCGTTAACTTTTCCAGTTCTTGGTTAACGGCAATTCTGAGGGCCTGAAAAACCCGAGTGGCAGGGTGAATACGGCCCCGCCTAGCCTTGGAGGGAATAGCTTGCCGGATTAGCTCCACTAGTTGGGACGTGGTGTTAATCGGCGTCTGCCGCCGGGCAACCACAATTCGGCGGGCAATTCGGCGTGACCAGCGCTCCTCCCCCAGCCTTAGGAAAAGCCTAGTTAAGTCAGGTTCCGAATAGGTATTTAGGATCTCCGCCGCAGTCGGGACCGGGGTCTTGGGGTCCATCCGCATATCCAGAATCTCCTCCCTGAGAAAACTGAAACCACGGCCAGATTGTTTAAGTTGTTGGGTTGATAATCCCAGATCGAGCACTATTCCCGCGACCTGTTCGATCTGGCAATTTCTCAATATATCTCTTAGGTCTGTGTAACAACTGTGAAAGAGTCGAAATCGGGATCGAAATGCTTGTAGCCGGTGAGCTGCTACTTCCAGAGCCGCCGGGTCTCGATCCAAACCCACCAATTGTCCGGCCGGAGCACTGTGAGTCAGGATAGTCTCAGCATGTCCTCCCTGGCCCACGGTGCCGTCCACATAGACCTGGTCCGTCTGACAGTTAAGACCGGCAACCACTTCCGCCACCATTACCGGCTCATGGACGTCCTCCTGGTCGATTATAAGATTCCCAATTCTTTCCGCACCTCTTCGGTATCCATTTCGTCTACTCGAGCCCGATCCTCTTCAAAGGCCTGGCGGTTCCAAATCTCAAAACAGCGCACCGCTCCGGCCAGAACGGTTTCCTTCTCTAATCTGGCATACTCCCGCAAGTGAGGCGGGATCAGGATGCGGCCTTGACGATCTAACTGGCACTCGGCTGCACCCGAGACAAAAAACCGCTGAAAGGACCGAAAATCTTTGCGCAATAGCGCTAATTGGCCTAATCGCTGCTCAATTACTTCCCATTCCGACAGCGGGAAGGCGAGCAGGTAGCCGTCGAGGTTAGTGACAATTAAATAATTATCTTGACGTCCCTGAAGGATTTCGCGATAGCGCTGGGGAATACTAATTCTTCCCTTATCGTCGATGACATGGAAGTAGCTCCCCCTGAACACCTTATCCCCTTAAAAGTTTCCATCTGATACCACTTCATCCCACCCGACCCCAAATTAAATGGGTTTGGCATCTAATGTCAAGGAAAAAATGACTATGTGAAAAGAAACACAACATTTCATAACATATTAAAATGATTAATTAATGAAGTTTAGGTAATGATTTGCTAACTAGGCCGGATTTATAAAGATTTTAGTCGCGCCGCATTTTAGCCAGGGTTAGCCGAGCCGTGCTGATCCAGAAAGGCTTGCAGGATCAATACCGCCGCCATTTTGTCGATGACCTGGCGGCGACGGCGGCGGCTGAGATTGGCCTCCAGCAGGATGCGTTCGGCCTGGACGGTGGTTAATCGCTCATCCCAGGTGTGAACCGGTATTCCCAAGACCTGGCGGAGTTGGGCCGCCCATTCTAAAACTTCGGCAGCGCTGTCTCCCAGACGGCCATCCATGTGGCGGGGCAAGCCGATGACGATGGCGGTGATGTGATGCTGCTGGGCCAGATCAATAACCTTGGCCAGATCCGCGGCGTTCTCTTGGCGTTCCAACACCGTCAGACCCTGGGCAGTAATCCCCAAGGCGTCGCTCAGGGCAATGCCGATGCGTTTATGGCCTAGATCCAAACCCATAATCCGCACCTCACCGACCTGGTTTAAGTTAGATGGGTTAAATGAGGAAGATTTATGACCTGTCATAGTTGAATCAAGCAAATATTGTCTGTCCCGATCTTACCCCCACCTGGTCTTTTTGAAATGCAGTATCCCAAGCTCCAGGAAGGAAGGATGGTAGTGGACCCAGAGGTTAAAACTGGTAGGTCAGGCTCAGACCCAGAGAATGGACATTGCTGTCATAACGGCCGTTAGCTTGATCGCTTAAAGGAACGCCGGTCAGGGTATTATTTTTATGGCAGCCTTCAAACAGCAGGTAATTATAAGCGATTCCCAGGGTGAACTGTTTGACCTTGAGATCACCGCCGACGGTAAAAATATGGCGGTTGGCGTCGGGGACCTGGGGGTCTAAGGTATCATCGGGGACCGGGGTGAGATCATAGATATAACCGGCCCGCAGTTTCATGTTGTTTTTGAGCTCATAGTTAGCGCCAAAGCGAAAGGCCCAGACATCTTTCCAGTTTTTCGGCTGCACCATCCGGTTAGTTCCGGTAAGCGGGTAAGTCTGATTAAACCGGACTTCCAACTGGTCGTAGGTGGACCAGCCCGTCCAGGTGGCGTCAAAGTTGAAGGTGAATGGTTTAAACCGGCTGCAGGATATGCCGGTGGTTACCGAGGGTGGAAAGGTGAGATTGGCGGTGCCCTGGATCTCGGGTATCCCCGGGAGCTGGGCCGGCAAGCTGGCCTTCATCTGGCCTTTATATCTCAGGGAAATTTCACTGCGATAGGCTACTCCCAACTTTACCCCCTCGATTGGTTCGTAAAGCACCCCAAGATTATAGCCGTAACCGGTGCCGTCGCCGTCGAGGGCCGTTTCTCCGTCCGGAAGGGCAAAAGGCATTTGGATTTTGCGTTTGAGTTCCACCGTGGACCACAAGACATTGAAGCCAAAGGCCACTGAAAGTTGGTCTAATAGTTTGACGGAGATCACCGGATTAAGATTGTAAGTTTTGAGCTGGGAATAGGTGGTGATATAGCGACCGGTCCACTCTGGCGGCCATTGGGTGCCCAGCCCAAAAGGCGCGAAAAAGCCAATTCCCGCAGCTACACGGGGGTTAAAAGGAATAGCTAGATACACTGTTCCGGCGTGCAATAGGCGGTGATTGGTTTGGGAAAACTGGCCGTCCGGGCCATGATATTCCCGATCGGGGTAGTTAAAAATAGTGCCGCAATAGAATTGGGGCCGCTCTAGCTGATTGAGGCCGGCGGGATTGTAAAAGATGGCCGAGGGATCGTTAGCCTCCGCTACAAAGGCATTCCCTTGCGCCATCGCCGCGGTCCCTTGCTGCACCAGGGCAAAACCGGCGCCCTGGGCGGGATAATTAATCAGGAACTCCAAAACCATCACCGCGCTTAAGATCACACCTACTCTAAACACCAACGAATTCCCTTTCTCGGTCAGTAGGAGCCCGGTTATTTTAGTGCAGTTAACATACCATATATTAATGCGGCAGGGCGAGAGGAATCAGCACTCTCGTTAGGGCCAGCCTCCGGGCACAACATCAATTAATGTTCAGAATATCGGCGATTTTTTGCGAGAGGACCTCTATCCGGTAAGGTTTTTGTATAAAGTCCAGATGATCAGCATCGATCATCTTGGAGCCCTCGCCTTCCAGGCCATAACCACTGGAAATCAGGACCTTGATGTCGGGATTAATTTGCTTCAGGAAGCTATAAGTCTCACCGCCGCTCATACCGGGCATGATCATATCCAAGATCACCAGATCGATCCGGTCTTTCTGGTCCTGATATATGGAGATCGCCTGCTTACCACTTTGGGCTTGTAAAACTGTGTAACCCAGTCGCTCCAGGATTTTGGCCCCCACTGTCCTGAGCATGTCCTCATCGTCCACCAGCAGGATTACTCCAGATCCCCTGACAAATTGGAGCTCTGCAACTGGTTCGCTAACAATAGATTTTGGGGTCACTGGCAGGAAGATATGGAAGGTAGTACCTTTACCAGGTTCGCTGTCAACCTCGACAATGCCTTTATGCTTTTTGATAATGGCGTAACTGGTGGCCAATCCCAGACCGGCTCCCTGGCCGATTTCTCTGGTAGTAAAAAATGGTTCAAAAATTCTGGCCTTGGTCTCGGCATCCATGCCGATGCCAGAATCAGTTAAGGCCAGATGGATATAAGGCCCGGGCGCTTGGCCATGCGGTTGGCAAAAATCCTCTTGGAGAATAACTTCCTTGGTGGATAACACCAATTCTCCCTGTTCTGACATGGCCTGGCAGGCATTGATGAACAGATTCAGAAAAACCTGTTCTAGCTGCCACTGATCCACCTCTATGGCGGGTAAGTTGGGGGTTAAGTTTTTAACTATCCGAATTTCCTTGCGAGTGCGGCAGAACAGCTCGGCGGTCTGATTGAGGAGCTTATTGAGATCGGTAGCCTTGGGTTTATGCTGGGTATCACGTCCATAAGAGAGCAACTGCTTGGTGAGTTCCGCGCCTTTTCCGACCTCTTGCTCAATATGCTTCAATTCGGCTGCGGCCGGATGGCAATTATCCAGGGCAGTTTTCGCCAAGCTGGTCAATCCCATGATATTCATTAGAATATTATTGAAGTTATGAGCAATACCTCCGGCCAGGGTGCCGATTGCCTCCATTTTCTGTTTCTGTAACAGTTGCTTTTCCATCTTCTTCTTTTCAGTGATATCGGTAAACATGGCAAAAGCACCCAGAAACTGATCTTTTTCTACCAGAGGGACGGAACTCATAATGACCGACACCTGGCCGCCATCCTTAACCGTAAAATCTAGTTCTTTTTGGACCGAAGTCCCTTTTAAGTTTTGGAATAGGACTTCCAGGAAGATCTTGGTATTATCCGGAGCAAAGACCTCCGAGATATTTTTACCCTCCAACTCGGCATAACCGGTAATTTTCCGCATCCGGCGGTTGACAAATTTGATTATCCCGTGTTCGTCAATGATCCAGATTCCTTCATGGGCATTTTCCACCAATTCTCGATACTTGCGTTCAGAAATCTCTAACTTCCGATAAAGTATGGCATTTTCCAGGGCAATGGCAATCTGGTTAGCGAAACTGACCACAAATTCTTTGTCCGCCGCAGTTATGGTAGTATGCGGATCAAGGCGATCAGCCAGGATCACTCCGATGACCTTACCGCGTACCGTCAGGGGGGCCAAGATAAACACCTTGGGTTGAAATTGTTGGATCAAGATGTTGGTTTTATTGAGCTTACTGCGATCAACGTCATGGATTACGATCGGAATGCCGTTCATGGCGACCCGGGCGATAATATTGTCCACTTTGGACAGGGGTATTTTATATCCTTTGAGTTTTTCAAATAAGTCAGCTTCGATACCGACGGCATGCTGTAATTCCAAGACTTTTTCTTTGTTATCCAAAAGAAAAATTCCGGCCCGGTCCAGTTTAGCGAAATTGATCAGCAAGCGTAAGGTGGCCTGCAGCAGCTCTTCCAGTTGCAGGACTGAGAGCACCGCGGCACTGGTTTCCGTAAGACACATGAGCTGGTCAATTTTCTCTTTAAGCTGCACGTTTAAACGGTGGACTTCGTCAAATTTCTTTTTCAGGAGTTCCTTGTCGCGCTCCAGTTCCTCAATAGTCGAGGTGAGGAGACGCCAAGGGATCAGGGTGCGTAACAGGGTTTCTTTAAAAAACGATCTCTTTTCCCAGAGCAGTTGGTATTCACAGTACTCATCTCCCCGAAAAAAACACTTATTTTCAATGACCTGAGCCGGAGGCAAGTTCCAGATGGTGGGGATGCCGGAATAAATGCCTTTGTTATAGAGACAGAAATCTAGACAACTGGGGATGTGTTTCAGCCAGTGCAATCGGATCGTGGCGCGGTCGCGGCTGGTTTCGACTAGCTCGATGACTTTGTTTTTATTAAATTTGTCATTGATGGTTTGAGCCTTTTTGAGGGTGCGGCGAGGATTCTTATAGGCGAACATGATGATGCGCTGCACATACCCCAATTTTTTACGCGCCGCGGCTTCAAAGCCAATTTTAAAGGCAATGTCATCATCTTTGCTGAGCTGTTTGGCGTTATCAAACATCTTGAGCATGACATCGCTGGACACCCAGTTGTTGATTTCCATTAAAAATTCTTGAGGATTACTTAAGGCCTCAATTTCCGGACCAAGGCCCTCTAATAAATTTGGGACCTGTTCGGGCGAATTTTCTAAGAAATACTCGATGATAGCTCTGGTATTGAGACAGCTATGATGCTTGTTCATGACTCGCAAACTCCTATAACGGCTTGCACGTCAAGAAAAGTGAACTTTGACAAAGATTTTTCTATACACTTTAGTTTGATCTACATTATAACTAAAATCAAGGATGCTATTATTCTGACCATAAAAAAATAATTTCAATACTTTCTGAATGTTATGAATAAATCGGAATGTTCACGATTACGAACATTATTTTTGCCATCCATTGTAAATCTTTTATCAGTTAATAACAAGTCGGCAGTTGCCTTTTTTTGGAATAAATTTTTTTTACCAAGGAGAACACCATGATTACTAACCACAAGTTTTTTCGCTATAAACTTCCCAATCTGAGTAAATTCTGTCAGATGAAATTAAATTGTTGGCTCTTCCGGTTCCTGCCGTTTTGGGTTTCACGGTGGTATCTGGCCATTCTAGGACGGCTGTATTATTTCATCAATCAACCGGAGAGGAGGTTAATCAGGCGGACGATTACCCATATATGGGGACCAAAGCTAAAGGCCCCAGAGTTAAAAGTTATGGTTAGCCGGGCTTTTCAAGGTATTTTCGATCATTATCATGAGAAGCTGGTGGTGGCTTATTCTCGCCTGCCGGGCTTGAAGCGGTTCTTGCGCTCCCGCATCCGGGCCGTGGGGGAGGAGATTCTGCAAGAGGCCCTGGCAGTCGGCAAGGGCGTGCTTTTGGTGACCGGCCATTTTGGGGCGGTCGAGCTGCTGCCCGGGTTTTTGGGCGTCCAGGGTTATCAGGTGTCGATGATCTGTCGCTTTAAGACTGGCCACCTCAGAAATTCTCTTCTGAGCCGGGCCGCGGCTGCCAATGTTAATCTTATTGATGCCGAGGGTGAAAACACCCTGTTGGCGGCCATTCGAGCGCTGAAACAGGGCCAGATTCTGATCACCGAATGTGATGAATTCGACGAATGGCGCGTTTCTCAGCATAGGGAAATCCGCTTCCTGGGCTCCCCCTTGGCCTATGACCGGACCCTGGATATATTATGTAAGCGTTCCGGATCGCCGGTAGTAACCGGTTTCATGAAAAGAAACGGTTCCCAAAAATATTCCTTGGATTTTACTGCTATTACCAACGGCCGTGAAACGGGAAATTCCGCCATTGGCGAAAGGTGCCTGAAGGTTTTGGAAGAAGCCATCCAAGCTGCTCCGGAGCAGTGGTATCAATGGAAAAAATTTGGCACCATGATTAAGATCGCCGAGAAAGAGACAGCTTATGATCATCAAGAAAGTGGATATCTGGCACCTCAATTTGGCTTTTAAAGCTCCGGTTAAGCATAATCTGGCTACTCATTACGGCTCCGAAAATATTGTCGTCAAGCTGACGACGGATGCGGGGGTGACCGGCTATGGGGAAGGTATCCCGCGGCGCTTTGTCACCGGCGAAATTTTGGCGGAAAGCCTGGCCTTTCTTAAAAAGGTGCTAATCCCTGAGATTTGCCGGTTACCGCTGCTTTTCCGCCCCAGCATCTATGCTAACCTGGCCCGCGTTGGTCAACAATTAGGAGCAGCTAACTATCCCGCAATTTGGTGTGCCGTGGAGATGGCCTGGTTAGATGCGGCAAGTAAGACTTGCGGCCAACCGCTCGCTGAAATCCTGGGATTTCAGTCTCAGAGGGCGGCAATCTATAGCGCGGTCTTACCCATGGCTTCTGAGCAGCAGATGGCGCGCTTCTTCGAGTTGGTGAAGCTTAAAAAAATGCGTTTCCTAAAGTTAAAAGTGGGCACTAGCACTGATCCTGAGCTTCTCAAGAGCGTCCGGCAGCAGCTAGGTTGGGAGATTGATATCCGCGTCGATGCCAATGCGGCCTGGAGTCCCCCGGAGGCTATGGCGCGGATCGAAGCGATGGCCCCCTACCGCCTCAGTGCCGTAGAACAACCGGTAGCCAAAGAGGATTTCGAAGGTCTCCAAAGAGTCAGCGCCGCGGTGGCAATCCCCATTATTGCTGATGAGTCTGTTTGTACTGAGGAAGATGCCCGACGCCTGATTGAGATGCGCGCCTGCCAAATCTTCAACCTGCGGCTATCCAAGTGCGGCGGCCTGCTGAGCACCATGCGCATCAAGAAGATGGCCGAGAAGGCCGGGATTAAATGCCAGCTCGGTTGTCATGTCGGCGAGACCAGCATCCTGGCCGCGGCTGGACGCCACTTTGCTCTGACTACAGATCATCTGGCGTACGTGGAAGGCTCATTCGCGCCCTACCTGTTAGCCAAAGATGTGGTGCGCCAACCGGTATTCTTTGAAAACGGCGGCCTCGCCCGCGCCCTTCCCGGTCCGGGATTGGGGATTCAGGTAGAGGACCATATTTTGGAGGAGTTAGCCGTCTCCCGGGACACTATCGATTAAGACGGGAAATAAGATTGAGGTCTTATTCTTAAGAAGAAGCAGGAGAAGTCCAGCTATTTATCTCGCCCTCTCAGTGGTGTTTTGGGCTCAGGATTGCGGGGCCAGGCCTAACCTCGCGGCAATCTTCCCATGAGCGCGGATTGGGCACATACTCGGTTGGCCTCTACTAAGAGGCCTTTGAGTTCCGCCACCAGTTGATCGATGTTGAAAACCGCCAAGGAAAAGACAATATTTGCCAATATTAACAAGGCGAGTGGCAACAGGACAAACCGCAGGGCGGCGAAATAAGTTGATCCGCTCAGAACAGATTGATCATGGTAGTTTACCTTAGAATTCATGGCGGCTGATTTTTCCTCACTTTGCCTGGCATGTTTATCAAAATCAAATTCAGCCTAGACCAAGGTCCCATAAAAATCAACCGGACAGTTTGGGTGTTATTAACCCAAAGCAAAACTAAGGTTGACTATCCTGGCGGGTCTGCTAATATAAAACGTTAATGTCCGATAATCAGGAACCGGGCGGTGAGGCGGTAGTCATTGCTCCCCGCCGGGGGCGGCGGGAAGCCTCGATTCCGTGCCGCGTTGTAATGAGCTTTGTCCGCCAGGATTATCAATATCTGTGCCGCCTGGCTGGTACCCCAGGTAAAATCCGAGAATTCGCTGATTGCCCCTACCGGGAAGGGGTGTGGGACGGGCAGGCGCTGACCATTGTGGGGCCCGCGCCTGGGGCCCCTTATGCCGTATTAGTAATGGAAAAAATGATTGCCCTGGGGGCTCAAGCTATTCTGGGGCTGGGGTGGTGTGGTTCTCTGCAGGCGGACTTGAAAATCGGCGATTTAGTGTTACCCGAGGCGGCCCACAGTGAGGAAGGGACTTCGCAGCATTATCCGGTCGGCGAGCCGAATCCGGGGCCGGATCCTCTTCTAACTAAGCTTCTGAGACAGCAATTGCACCGGAGAGGTTATGACTTTTGCACCGGAAAAGTCTGGACTACTGACGCCTTTTATCGGGAAACCGTCCACAAAGTCAAATCCTACGGAGCGCAAGGCATACTAGCAGTGGAGATGGAAATGTCGGCGCTGTTCACGGTGGGGCAATTTCGTGGCGTCGCGGTGGCCGGCCTGCTCATCGTCTCCGATGAATTGGCGAACCTGACTTGGCGTCACGGATTTGGCCAGGCCCGCCTGCATCAGGCCCGACAGCAGGCGGCCCAGATAGCTCTCGACACCCTGGCGGCCTGGGAAGGTGACCATGACTAATTCCCAAGTGCCGCATTTACGTATCCTGGCCATTGATGTCGGCGGTGGCACTCAGGATATCCTGCTCTGGGATTCAGATCAGCCCCTGGAAAATGCCGTCAAGTTGATTTTGCCTGCCCCGACCCAGATAATCGGAAGGCGTATTCAGCGGCTAACCGCGGCCCGAGCCGATATCTGCCTTACCGGCCGTCTCATGGGGGGCGGGCCGGTAAATAAAGCGATTAAACAGCATCTGGCCGCCGGGCTTAAGGTCTATGCCCAGCCTGGACCAGCCCTAACTCTGGGTGATAATCTGGACCGCGTCAAGGAGTTGGGTATTGAGTTGGTTGACCAACCCCCTAACGGGGCCATACCGGTGGTCCTGGGTGATATCGACCTGGCTGCCCTTAGTCGGTTGTGGGACGACTTCGAGGTTTCCCCGCCCAAACAATATGCCCTGGCCGTGCAGGATCACGGTTTCAGCCCCCAGCTCAGCAATCGCCGTTTCCGTTTTCAACACTGGCAGGCCTTCCTAAGGCAGGGGGGACGATTGTCAGATCTGGCTTACAGATCTCCACCGTCTTATCTGACCCGGATGGCGGCCGGATTAGAAATTTTGCCCAGCGCGATATTGATGGATACTTGTACCGCAGGAATTAGAGGGGCTTTGCTCGACCCCGAGGCCCAGGCCCACCAGGACAACGGTCTGCTAGTAGTTAATATCGGCAACGCTCACACCTTTGCGGCACTGGTTCAGCAAGACCGGTTATGGGGGCTTTATGAACATCATACCCGCTTGTTGACCCCAGCCAAATTAGCCGATCATCTCAGCCGTTTCCAGGCGGGAACTCTGTCAGACGAGGAAATTTATCAAGATCAAGGGCATGGCTGTGCCATAGACCCAGATTATCCTGCCACCGCCCCCTTTCGATTCACGGTCATTACCGGGCCGCAGCGTCGGCTAGCCGAGGGTTTCCCGGCCCATTTTGCCGCGCCCTTTGGCGACCTGATGCTTACCGGTTGCTTCGGCCTGATGGCGGCTTACCTGGAATTATCCGGACTTTACCATAATTATGGAATTGGCCGATACAGATTATAGTCCAATAATGTCAAACGCTGAGCTTGGTCCCTGGGTCGAGGCGGAATTTGCCCATCTGACCTTACCGGCGGCCTGGGACCCAGAGAGAAACCGCCGTCGAGTGAATATTACCCAGGAAGGATCATTTCTGGAGATTGATTTTTGCCAGGAATACTTAAACCCTGAGCCCCGTTGGATCTTGCGGGCCCGAATAAATCTGTTGTTTGATCAACAGGTGGCGATTATTACCTGTCTCCATGTGCTTCCGGCCCTGCGGTCCCAAGGGGTAGGGCGTCAACTCCTGGCTCGAATAGAGAATCTGGTCCGTCAGCTAAAAATCGACAGGATCTTAATTGATACACCAACCCAGCCATTGCCGCACCTGGCCCCCTGACCGTTGAATATGGCGGTAATACTAGCTGTGTCGAAGTCTTACTCCACGGTGGCCCGCGGGTGGTGATTGATGCGGGCAGCGGCATCCGTTCCCTGGGGGACGAGCTTTTAAAATCGGGTCAGCCGGTGTACCTCTACTTACTTATTACTCATAGTCATTGGGATCATATCCTGGGATTTCCGTTCTTTGCGCCGATCTATCGCCGGGATACCAAAATATGGGTTGATGGCTGCCCCCGCGGCTTCTGGGGGCTGGAAGCGGTTTTTGATAGTCACCAGGCTAACGGCTTTTTCCCGGTCGCCTTTAATGAACTTCAGGCTCAGATCCAACCTCTAGGGATAATCACGCACCGTCCTCTGAAGATCGGAGAGGCGGTTGTCGAGGGCATTGAGCTCAACCACCCCCAGGGTGGCATGGGTTTCCGTTTTCGAGAAAAAGACCATACTTTTGTATTTTTAACAGACAACGAACTTGACCCTCAAGCCCCGCCGGGCAAGCAGTTGATTGATTATGCCTACTTTGCGCAGGGTTGTGACTTACTGGTCCATGACGCCCAATATACCCCGGAAGAAATAACCGAGCGCCGGGGCTGGGGCCATTCTACCTATGCAGAGGCAGTAGAGCTGGCCCTGAGCGCGGGAGCCCGTCGCTTGCGCCTGTTCCACCACGATCCGGCCCGTAGCGATGCCCAGATCCGAGAGCTGGTTTGCCAGGCGCGGAACTTGGTGACCGCGCGGCACGGTCACCTGGAGGTAGATGCCGCCCGCGAAGGTGAGGTTATTGCCTTATAAAGTTTTAACCTATAACTTCTTGCCAATCTTATGATCACCTGCCCGACTTAGCCGAATCGGAAACACCCTCTATGTCAAAGGATAATTTAGCCATGACCAGTAGCTTAGATCCAAGCTTTCCAGCGCCGCCGCTCAACGACTGTGAATATGCTAAATGTTTCAATATCTTTAGGCAGATGTGCAGTGAACAGCTGTCGATGCAGGAGTGGCTAAACAATGACTTTATTCCCCGCCTTGACTGGCCAGGGCCGCTGGAGATTTTGAGTATCGGCAGTGGGACCGGCGATTTTGATCTGCAACTGATGTCACTGCTCTTGACGCGCTGGCCGATTCAGAGCTACGTGGCGATTGATCCTAACCTTAACCATAACCAGGTTTTTCAGGCCAGCTTTACGAAAAGTGGCTTGCCCCTTCAAAATTTTCAAATTCTCTCTCAAACCTTTCCTGGCCCACCTTTGCACCAGAAACTCGACCTCATCCATCTGACTCACTGTCTCTATTATATCCCCGACCGCCGCCAGGCGATTTTGAATGCTCTTGAATTGCTCAAGAACCAGGGCCGTCTATTAATTTTTCATCAAACGCCACTAGGCATCAATGAGATTCAACGGCATTTTCTGAAGCGAGCCAAGGGACACGCGCAGGAGATGTTTTCCTCCCGAGATATTTATGAATTGTTGAAAAAATTGCCGGTTTCCTTTAAATTTGATATTATTGATGGTGTCTTGGATATTACCGCATGTCTGGACCCGGAATCGTTTCATGGCCAGCAACTAATTAATTTCTTTTTAGAATGTCGGGCGGATAACTTACCCCCGGCTTTTCGGCAGGAAATCATAAGCTTTATCAAAGAAATCGCTTTTGAAGACCAGGGGCGCCAGGTGATCTTTCAGCCCGTAGGAGTTTTTGTTATAAACAAGTCGGCTTAATGAGGGTCAGATGCGGTTGGTCATTGAAGTTAAGCAAATTAAAGGTAACTGCCCGGTCTATCAGGTCGGAGACACCTTTGTCCTGGAGCAGGGTTATATTCTTGAACCGGTGGTCAGCACCCGCATCTGTATGCACTCCCTGGCTTCGCTGTTGCCCTATTATGTCGCTCTGGTCCACGGCGTCAACCCGGTGGCTTTGGGTCTTAGCCCCGGGGACCCAAAGGTAGCCTATGTGCAATGTCTTGATCCTTGTGAAACCACAGGCGGCGGGACCGTCCTATTTGCTATTACTCGCCAGGATTGAATCCTCGGTCAGCAACAAATTCCCATTCCAGGTAGATTAAGAGCCTTGACTTCAGTGAAGAAATGTTAAACATAGTTTTGATCGGTTACCGAGCTACCGGCAAGACCACCGTGGGCCAACTCGTGGCCCGAGATCTGCACCGACAATTTGTGGACCTGGATCAGGTCTTGGAACAGGAAGCCGGAGAAAGCATTGCCGACCTGGTGGGCCGCGAGGGCTGGCCGGAATTTCGCCGCCGGGAAAAAGCACTGGTGGCCCGTTACGCCGAACAATCAGGGCTGGTACTGGCCACCGGCGGCGGCGTGGTAATCGACGCTGAAAACATCGACCGGCTCAAGCAACAGGGCTTGCTTGTCTGGCTGGTCGCGGAACCGGAGATTATTCAGGAACGACTAGCCCAGGACCAGGCCGAAGTTGCGCGTCGGCCCGCCCTGACCAGCGGACAGACGGTCACCGAAGTGGAAGAAGTCTTGCGGACTCGCCAACCCCTTTACCAGGCCGCGGCGGATGTGGTGATTTCCACTTCAGACTTATCTATCGACCAGGTGGCCAGCCGGATAATCGCCGCGGTCCGGTATCAGGAGAGGGCAAATAGTGGGCGGTAATAGCTTCGGCCAAATTTTTCGGGTTACCACCTGGGGGGAGTCGCACGGACCGGCCCTGGGTGCGGTGATCGATGGCTGTCCCCCGAAATTGTCCCTGTCCGCCTCAGATATCGAAGTTGAACTGGCGCGGCGACGGCCGGGTGGCTCCAAATTTACTTCCCCCCGTAAAGAACCGGACCGGGTGGAGATTCTGTCCGGCGTGTTCGAGGGGCGCACCAGCGGTACGCCCCTCAGTCTGATCGTCTACAACCGGGATGTCAAAAGTGAGCCATATGAACCCCTGCGCCAACTCTTCCGGCCCGGGCACGGTGATTTTACCTATTGGCGCAAATACGGCGTGCGCGATCACCGCGGCGGCGGCCGGTCCTCAGCCCGGGAAACCGTCGCCCGGGTGGCGGCCGGGGCGGTAGCCCAAAAGGTTCTGGACCAAGACGGCATCCAGGTTCGAGCTTATACTTTGGAGCTCGGCGGAGTCCGGGCGCAGAATTTCGACCTGGAGCAGATCTGGGAAAATCCTTTTTTCTGTCCGGATGCAGCGGTAGTCGAGGCCATGGCGGCGCGGGTGCAGGCCGTCCGGGAACAAGGCGACTCCCTGGGCGGGCTGGTAGAGGTGCGGGTCCAGGGCTGTCCGGCGGGCTTGGGGGAGCCGGTGTTCGACAAATTGGACGCGGTCCTAGCCCAGGCGGTGATGTCGGTCGGTGCTGTAAAAGGAGTGGAAATCGGCGCCGGGTTTGCCGCGGCCCGCATGTTGGGTTCAGAACATAACGATCCTTTGACTCCATCCGGCTTCGCCAGCAACCACGCCGGGGGCATCCTGGCGGGAATCTCGAATGGCGACGCAATAATTGTCCGGGCCGCGGTCAAGCCCATTCCTTCCATCGCCCGGTCGCAACCGACCATCGATCTGCAGGGCCGACCCCAGACCATTACCATAACCGGGAGACATGATATCAGCGCCATCCCCCGGATTGTGCCAGTCATCGCCGCGATGGTGCGGCTGACCCTGGCCGACTTTCTTTTACGACAGAGGACCATCATATGAGTATCAAAGTAGGTATTGTTGGCGGCCAGGGCCAGATGGGCCAGTGGTTCAAACGATTTTTTGAGGAACAAGGGCTGGAGGTCCTGGTAACCGGCTCCTCTACCACGCCATTTTCACCAGAAGTGGCCCGCCAGGTAGATGTAGCGATAATTTCGGTACCTATGCATATTACTGAGCAAACCATTCGCGACATTTCTCCTCATCTCCGCCCTGAAGCCCTGCTGATGGACTTGACCTCCTTGAAAAAAGATCCCATGGCCGCCATGCTACAATACTTTCCGGGCGAGGTGGTCGGCACCCATCCCTTATTCGGACCTGGCTTGGAGACTATTAAAGGCTCGATCATGGTTTTGTGTCCGGGGCGAGGTCAGCGCTGGTTTAATTGGCTCAAAGACCTGCTGACTCGAGCCGGGGCCATAGTGCAAATCACTACCCCGGAGGAACACGATATTATGATGTCGGTGGTCCAGGGCCTGACCCACTTTGTGCTGATTGCCATGGGCACGACCCTGCGCACCCTGGGGACCAAAATCAATGAATTGGATGATTTTGCGACCCCCACTTTTCGGAAATTGTTTGGTCAGGTGCAACACCTGTTTAACCAAAAATCAGATCTTTATGCCTGTATCCAACTGCGCAATCAGGCCAACCAGGTAATTCTGGCGGCGTTTGAGGCCGCGGTGGCCGATATCCGCCGGATTGTCGCTAATCAGGATGCCCCTGGCCTGATCAGCCTTATGGAAGAGAACCGCCGCTTTTTTAACGGCTTCCGCTTAGTGGCACCACGGTCACCAGAGCAATAAGGGAAACGGTGAGCGGAAAATATTAGGAAGACGCAGTCAACCGCAGGGGCGGGGTCACCCCGCCCTTTTACCTTGGTTTCCAAACTGAGCTTGGGAACCAGGGAGAAAAATATATAGGGTGCGTCCCACGCACCATGTTTGGTTGAGGAAGGATTCTATGCTGGAGGTCAAATACGTCCGGGAGCATCTGGCGGAGGTCCAAGCCGCCCTGAAAAATCGCGGGCAGGAACCATCCTTAGGAGATTTTGTGGACCTGGATGAAGCCCGCCGCCAACTCCTGGCCGAGGTTGAAAATCTGCGCCATGAACGCAACACCGCCTCCGAAGAGGTCGGCCGTCTCAAGAAGGCCGGTCAGGAGGCCGGCTCGCTGATCAACCGGGTCCGGCAGATCAACCAGCGGATCAAAGAGATCGACGGCGAACTGCAGGAAAAAGAGGCCGAAGTGCGCGCCATCCTGCTTAATATTCCCAACATACCGCATCACTCGGTGCCGATCGGCGCCTCCAGCGACGATAATCCGGTAGTTAAACAGTGGGGAGAGCCTCCCCACTTCGACTTTAATCCTCTGCCTCACTGGGAAATCGGAGAGAAACTGGACATCCTCGATTTTGAACGCGCCGCCCGCATCACCGGCGCCCGCTTTGCCCTGCTTAAAGGGGCCGGAGCCCGGTTGGAACGGGCCCTGATCAATTTTATGCTGGACTTGCACACCCAAAAGCACGGCTACCTGGAGGTTTTGCCGCCCTTTATGACCAACAGCGCCAGCATGCTGGGCACCGGCCAGTTGCCCAAATTCCAAGAAGATCTTTTTAAGCTGGAAGGCTGGGATTATTATCTGGTGCCCACCGCCGAGGTGCCGGTGACCAACATCCACCGCGAAGAGATCCTGACCGAAGAAAACTTACCAATTTATTACACCGCCTATACTCCCTGTTTTCGCTCCGAAGCCGGTTCCTATGGCAAGGATGTCCGGGGCCTGATCCGCCAGCATCAATTCAATAAGGTAGAACTGGTCAAATTCACTACCCCCGAAACCTCTTACGACGAACTGGAAAAACTGTTGCAGGACGCCGAAGAGGTCCTCCAGGAACTGGGGTTGCCCTACCAGGTGGTGACCCTGTGCACCGGTGATCTGGGGTTTGCCGCGGCCAAGACCTACGATATCGAAGTCTGGCTGCCGGGCCAGGGCCTGTACCGAGAGATCTCTTCTTGCAGTAATTTTGAGGACTTCCAGGCTCGCCGGGCCCAGATCCGCTTCCGCCGGGCGGAATCCAAGGGCACCGAACTGGTGCATACCCTAAACGGCTCCGGCCTAGCCGTGGGCCGCACCTTGGTAGCTATTCTGGAAAATTATCAGCAGGCCGATGGTCGGGTAATGGTTCCGGAGAGATTACGGCCTTATATGGGGGGCCTGGAATTTATTAGCGCTTGAAAGACGGTTTTCTGTTTAAAAGACAGTTTTCGGTTTTCTGTTTTCTGTAAAAAAGACTGTTTTCTGTAAGATATTATAATGGTTAACATAAACCGCAAATCCAGATCTTTCCGGGATTTAGATGTCTGGAGGAAATCTATTGATTTGGTCAAAGAGATTTATCAGATTACCGGCAAATTTCCACCATCCGAAATCTATGGTTTGACTAACCAGATCAGAAGGGCTGCTGTCTCTATACCATCTAACATTGCTGAGGGGCAAGGCAGAAATTCGGCTAAAGAATTTCGTCAATTTTTGGGTATTGCCTTGGGCTCGGTAGCAGAGATCGAAACCCAATTGATAATTGCCCAAGAAATAGGTTACCTGAGCAACGAGAAATTTGATTTTTTGATAATTAGCCTTGATACCATCAGAAAAATGATCAAAAGCTTAGCTAAGGCCTTAAAGTAACTGGTCCGTATAATCTTTTAACAGAAAACCGAAAACAGAAAACCGAAAACAGAAACCTTATCATTGGGCTTAAACGGGCCGCCGCTGAGAATAGTAGCCGCCGCGGCATTATTGCCGATGATCTCCGCGACCTTCAATTCGCCCTGGGTGGTATCAGCGGTGAACCCCAGGCTGGCGTGAGTGGCCGGGTTGGTGATCTCCTTGCCGGGCTGGACCACTTTGAGGCGATCACCGACCTTAAGCCCGGTATTTAACCCTAAGTTCAAATAGACCTTGTCATCCTGGACAAACTCTACCCGTCCGAACCAATCCTGGGTGCGCAGTTCACCCGCCATCAAATAAGCATCCCGCTGGGCAAAGCGGGTGACGGTATCCATATTCAGACCGGCTTCGCCCGCGGGTTCGACAATGGACTTCACCTTATTGCCCAGGAAGGTGTCGTAGAGTTCCATCACCATAAACCCGGAGGTGCCTTTTTCCGGCGGGATGATTCGAGTGATAATGATGCCTTGGACTCCCAGGGCATCCCCTAGGGCCTTTATATTTTCCCGGGTAGCCAGTTTTCCGACCGGGGTGACTTTGCCGAGGGCGCTCTTAACCCGGCCTTCATCGACTACCAGCAGGTCTTTCTGCTTTTGTAAGGCGGTATTCACACTCACCGCCAAAGTGCGGTTCAGGCCTTCATAGCCGCTGGGGGTCTCGGACAGGGCCGGAATTACTGCCATAGCCCGCCCCGGATAGGCGCTGGTGGCGCCAGCCACCCGGGAGGCATAGACCATGCCCCCCAGACCCTGTTCACGTAATACTCGTTCGACTTCCTGGCGGACCAGCTCCTGGAGCTTATCGGGCGGTACCGCCGCCCCCGCCTTTTTCTTCTCCTTGGCCACTTCTTTGGCCAGGGCCTTGACCAAATAATCCTGCATGCCATAGAATTCAGTGCCTTTTTCGGCATAGATGAATTCAGGCTGTTCCGGGTAGGTCAGATAATAGGGATTGCGGCTCTTGACATAGGTCTTACCGTCGATCACCACTTCTTCTTCGACCGATTCGGGCGGCACATCTTCTTCGGGAAAGCCGGCCCATTTTTTAACCGTGGTACAACCAGCCAAGCATAAGGTCAGCCCCAATATGATCAACAGCCTTAAAACTCTGACATAGCCTTGATCCATATATAAACTCCCATTAACGTGATCCGGGCATAAAAAAGCCCACAGGCATATTATCCTGTGGGCTTAAGTAAGTCAACTGCTTTATGTTTTAGAAGAAGAAGAACCCGCCGAACATCAACCGGTGGTTGTCACCATAGTCGCTTCTCTCACTTTGCACCGTGGTAATTTGATAATAGTCGGTGCGCACATAGGTGTATTCCAGCCCGAACTTGAGGGCCTGAACCGGTCGATAGTACAGGGCCAGATAATAATGCTGGTTCATCTTCACCGGGTCACCGAAAGTAGCAAACTTGTACCTCCCAGGAGCACTTATGTCTCTTTCGTTCGAAATGTCAAAGGCCCGGTTTATGCCGTAAACCGCATTGACAAACCACTGGTTAGTAAAATAGTAGGTCAATTGGGCGAAGCCACCCCAGCGGCGTTGCGCCTCGCGATCATATAAGGGGTTGCCGGCCGCATCTCTACCCTGGTAGACCAGATAGGTGGATGTATTAGCAGCATCTTCCAACCAGATATCCATCCCTTGCCCCACAAACCACTGGGTCAGCAACGACAGGGTGCCGGCCAGGTTTTCGGTATAGGTTGGAATGATGGGGATGAACAGGCTGCCTTCCACCAACCACTTATCAAGATATTGCGTATCCCGTTGCCGGAAGCGAGTGAATGTAGGATTAAAGTAATTATTATTTCCCCACACTCTCCAAGTGGTAGTTGGATCTCCTGTAGCCGGATCAAAACCTATATCAAATTGATTATAACGGTTACGCTGCCAGGAAGCAGCCACCCGAGCACTGAAGGGCCGCGGCTTACCCCAGTAAGCGCCCTTGCCCCAGAGGTCCTTGGAGTAGACCAGTTTGGCATTGACCTGCGGGGTTTCGGAGGATTCACCGGCATTAGCATTGTTGGGCGGTTCGGGGCTATCCCAACGGCCATCAACCGGTTCGGCAATGGCGATGGCCGCGGTCCAGTCGCCCAGGAACTTCTGGGTCAAGCGGATCTGCGGAGTCCGCAAGAAGGGCTGGCCAGCAGTGGTGCAGGCTCCGAAGTTAACAGTTTCGGGGATTTCTTCGGTGAGCATCGACCAGTATTTCCCCAGCAGCAATTCGGTTTCCGGCCAGTTGAGGCGGAACATGGCATGCCGGATGCGCAGCTGTTCGTTATGAACCGTTCCCTTTTCAAAATCCCACTCAATAAAGCCGGTAGTCTTGGCCCCAAAAACCTCCGGACCTTTCATCATGAAATTCATCCTGGTGTTGTTGGCGGAGAATTTCAAACGGCCGTGTTGCGCGTCACCCGCGGCGTTGTTGCGGCCAATATTAGGAAATCTTAATAGGTTCTTATCAACATTGGTGGAGTCCCAGACGGTCTCCATCTTGACATAGCCGCCGAGCTTGAATTCCACGGCCTGGGCCATGAAGGGCACCAGCACCAGGGATAGCAAGGCTAAGGTGATAATCAGTTTTTTCT
>MUKC01000178.1 GCA_002049795.1 Desulfobacca sp. 4484_104
ATGATCAGATAATGGCGGGAGCGACGAGACTCGAACTCGCGGCCTCCGGCGTGACAGGCCGGCGTTATAACCAACTTAACTACGCCCCCGCAAATGGAACAAACTTCACGCAGCAGAATAGGCGGAACAGGGATCGAACCTGTGACCCCCGGCTTGTAAGGCCGGTGCTCTCCCAGCTGAGCTACCCGCCCACATAAGCAGCCTTAATTCAAATCATCCTTTAAAGCTTTACCAGCCTTGAACTTCGGAACCGTGCAGGCAGGAATCTTAATTTCTTCCCCGGTACGGGGATTACGGCCGGTGCGTGCCGGACGATCAGCCGCGTAAAAGGTCCCAAAACCTACCAAGGTAACCCTTTCACCTTTTTTAATTCCAGTTTTGACCTCTTCCATGAAAGCCTTCAAGACCTTCTCCACGGCAGCTTTGGAAACACCAGCCTTCCCGGCTATTCCCTCAACTAATTCAGCCTTTGTCATAAGTAACCCCCCTCTTTCTTATAAGATAATATAAAGCTCCGCCCTTCTTACAACCACCTTTGGGGCATGTCAAGCAAAAACTCAGCTGCCATAAGCCTTATCGGGCTCTTTTTGCTTCTTTTTTTCTTTTTCAAAGACCAGCAGCGGCGCACCGTTGCCGTCAATCACCTCTTCCTCGATAACGCAGCGGCTCGCTTCCATCTGCGGCAGGTCAAACATGATGTCGGTCATCACTGATTCAATGATGGAACGCAGGCCCCGGGCGCCGGTTTTCTGTTCCGTAGCCCGGGCGGCAATACGCTGCAAAGCTTTCTGGGAAAATTCAAGCTCCACCTGATCCATGGCGAACATTTTTTTATACTGTTTAACCAGGGAATTCTTGGGTTCGGTAAGGATGCGAACCAATGATTCCTCATCCAGTTCTCCCAGCGCCGCCAGAACCGGCAGGCGGCCGATAAACTCCGGAATCAGGCCGTACTTAAGCAAATCCCCCGGGGTAACCTGGCTGAAAATTTCTTCAGTCGTCAATTCGCTTTTATCCTTGATAACCGAGTTGAAGCCCAAAACATTGCCCCGCAGCCGCCGCTGAACAATCTCTTCGAGGCCGTTGAAAGCCCCCCCGCAAATGAATAAAATGTCACGGGTATCCAGCTTGATGAATTCCTGCTGGGGATGCTTGCGCCCGCCCTTGGGCGGCACGTTGGCCACCGTTCCTTCAAGGATTTTCAACAGGGCCTGCTGCACGCCTTCACCCGACACGTCCCGGGTAATGGAAGGACTGTCTCCCTTGCGGGCAATTTTGTCGATCTCATCGATGTACACGATCCCCCGGGAAGCAAGCTCCACATCGTAGTCAGCCGCCTGCAGCAGGGAAACCAGGATATTCTCCACATCCTCACCCACGTAGCCGGCCTCGGTCAGGTTGGTGGCGTCGGCAATGGTGAAGGGAACCTGAAGGATGCGGGCCAGGGTCTGGGCCAGCAGGGTTTTGCCGCAGCCGGTGGGACCAATCAGGACAATTCCTCCCGGAACTTGGTCAGAGACTCCTTTTCCAGTTCCCCGGAAATGATGTTGTTGCACAGCTCAATACACTCATTGCAGATGAACACCGAAGGACCGGCAATGAGCTTTTTGACGCTGTTCTGGTCCTTGCCGCAGAATGAACACCTGAGCAGGCCGCTTTCCTTATCCCGTTTCATTTTCCCTTTACCTTCTCATGAACCAATCGATGTTCAATAATTTCGTCAATTACTCCATAATCTTTAGCCTGTTCCGCCGACATGAAAAAATCCCGGTCCGTATCAACCTGAATGCTTTTCATCGTCTTCTTGGTATGGTGATGGAGAATCTGGTTCAATGACTTTTTCAGGCGCAGGATCTCCCGGGCGTGGATTTCAACATCAGAAGCCTGTCCGGAAACCCCGCCCATGACCTGGTGGAGCATAATGGTCGCGTGGGGAAGGGCGTACCGCTTGCCGGCCGCCCCGGCCGCCAGCAGCAGCGCTCCCATACTGGCCGCCTGCCCAACGCAAATGGTGGTCACGTCCGGCTTTACAAACTGCATGGTATCATAAATTGCCAGCCCGGCGGCAACAGAACCGCCCGGCGAATTAATATAAATATTGATGTCCTTTTCCGGGTCGTCGGCCTCCAGGAAAAGGAGCTGGGCAATGATGGCGTTGGCCACCTGGCTGTCAATCGCGGTGCCCAGAAAAACAATCCGGTCCCGCAACAGGCGGGAATAAATGTCATAGGCCCGTTCGCCTTTCGGACTCTGTTCAACCACCATCGGTACGTAGCTCATAACGCAATCCTCACACATAGATGACTTCGCGACCTCTCCATCAACTTTCAGCTTCAACAACCTTTTCCGTATACGTGGCCTTTTCCAGCAGATGATCAATCAGCTTGTCCATCAGCACCTGGTTCTGCAGCATTTCCTGCAATTCCATTTCACGGCCCTGGAAATATTCCCGCAGCGCCTGGGGATCCTGACCCGACTGGGCAACAAATTTTCGCAGCTCCTCATTGATTTCATCCTGGGTGGCGGTTATTTCCTCGCGCTCGGCAATGTATTCAAGAATCAGGGTATTCTTTACAGTCTGCAGCGCATCTTCAGCAATCTTTTCTTCACTGGCGGCCACCATCTTATCCACCATGTCGGCATCGAGCCCCTGACTCCGGTAGCGGGACTTCATGTTCTGCACCATGGATTCCTTTTCTGGATTCCTTTTCGTTTTTAAGAAGGCATTCAGGAACTTCAAAATCCACCAACTGACGCAATTTGGCCAGCAGTTCGTCAACCAGCTTCCGACGGACCAGATCCTCTTTGCGGGCTTTCACCCCTTCTTCAAGCTTCTGCTTCAGCTCCTCAAGGGACGAAACCTCTCCATTGGAAACATCAGCGGCAAAATCATCATCGATTTCCGGCAGAACCACCGCTTTCCCGGCCAAGTCTCCATGAGGATAGTCCTCGGGAAAAACAACGTCGAGATCGCGGGTTTCATCCAACTGCAAACCCACCAGCTGCCTTTCCAGATCAGGAATAAAGGTACCCGAACCAATCTCCACCGTATACCCCGTCGAAGCGCCGCCGGGAAATTCCTCCCCGTCAACCTTGCCGACGAAATCAATAACCAGGGTGTCGCCTTCCCGGGCCGGCCGGCTTTCCATGCTTTCCTCCACGTCCTGCTCCGTCACCTCCACCGGCTGTTTTTCCAGCTCCAGCCCAAGATAACCATCCACTTCAAACTGGGGCTTGATTTCAATTATCGCCTCATAGGAAAGATAGTCATTGTCATCGCCAAAAGAAAGGTTTTCAATCTCAGGAAAGGCCAGGGGAATCAATTTCGTTTCATTCAGGGCTTCCAGGTAGCTTTTCTGCACCAGGTCTTCCATTACCTCAGCCCTGATCTGATCTTTTCTGCACCAGGTCTTCCATTACCTCAGCCCTGATCTGATCGAAATAAAGATTTTTGACTTTTCCGATACTTTTTCAGCGACTTGTCCAATTCCTGCTGAATTTGCTCCTGGTCAACGGAAATTTCAATTTTTCTTTTGACCTCACTAAGGTTAGATACCGTGTATTTCATCGACTGTTCCCTTTCATGAACAAAAACCAACCACCAATCTGCCTCCGGCGATCTGCAATGCGGATAAAATTAGCCTGGATAATAGAGTGAAAATTGAATGAAATCAAGGAAAATAAGCAGTTGGGGCAATTCCAATGGTGCGAGAGGGGGGACTTGAACCCCCACGGTAAAACCGCTAGATCCTAAGTCTAGTGCGTCTGCCAATTCCGCCACTCTCGCTAAAACAAAAAAGCCACAGGATAGTCACTGCGGCCTGATCATCCGTCTCACCAGCCCATACCCCCTGCAACTTTACCTGGAAAATGGTGAGCCGTGAAGGAATCGAACCTTCAACCTACTGATTAAGAGTCAGTTGCTCTGCCAATTGAGCTAACGGCCCACACCGGTTAGAAGCCACAACCCCGCGGCCGGCGAGGAATGTAGTCGTATAATGAAAAACCCGGCGCTTGTCAAATCTTTTTTGTCGCCGCATGAAAAATTGAGCGACTTTCTTGATCCCCCGTTGCAAACTTGCACTTGCCGGGTGTATTGCTCATGAACCTATTGCTTTAACCTTCTGCTGACTGCTGATCTCTAGCAGCTCTATTCACCTGGAGTTATCGACCATTGGCAGAACCCCCGCAACCTGGGAAGATTGACCAGGGCCGACGGCCACGCCGGCGGTCCGGGCCCCTGCGGCGATTCATCTGGATGTGGATCAAGGTATCCGGCAACAAAAACCACGAAGTGATTGATCAGGCGACCTTTATCAGCGACGTCTGCATCGGGGCCGTATCCTGCGGCAGCGCCCTGACTGAAATGATTACCGGCATGGAAGTCCAGCAGGCCATGCAAATCACCGCCGAGATGCTTCGTGAAAAGCTGGGCGGCCTGCCGGAAAGGGAACACCATTGCGCCGACCTGGCTATTAAAACCCTGAAAGACACCATCCGCGACTACCACGAGAAGCGCGCAGCCGGCTGGAAACAGCTTTACCAGCAGTCATGACGTCCCGGAAACAGGAAAAAGATTCCCGGGGTATTTTTCATGTTTTCCAGAAGGTCGGCGTCAAAAGAACCAGAACGGTGTAAATTTCCAGCCGGCCGACCATCATGGCCAGGCTCAGCACCCATTTCACATAATCGGGATAAAAGGCGTAATTGCCCGTTGGGCCGATGCGGCCGAATCCGGGACCGATATTGCCGACCGTTGCCAACGCCGTGGTCAGCGAAGTAACAATATCGATGCCGGCGGTTGAAACGATGAAGGTTACCAGCAGAATAGTGGAAATATAGAGGAAGAAAAAGCCGGAAATGGCATAAGCGATGTTCTTGCGCACCAGATTGCCGCTCAGCCGCAGGGAAAAAACCCCCTTCGGGTGCACCAGGTATTTCATTTCATTAATGCCCTGCTTGAGAAGCGTCACAATCCGGATGACCTTAATGCCGCCGCCCGTCGATCCTGAACAGCCGCCGACAAACATCAGGAAAAAGCACCATCTGGGTAACATAGGGCCACTGCTGGTAGTCAGCCGTGGCGTAGCCGGTGGTGGTGAGGATGGAAGCCGCTTGAAAAGCGGCGTAGCGGAAGATAGGGCCACTGCTGGTAGTCAGCCGTGGCGTAGCCGGTGGTGGTGAGAATGGAAGCCGCTTGAAAAGCGGCGTAGCGGAAGCAGTCGAACACCCCGCTGAACACCCGATGGTAGAGCTCCACGGTAATGATCATCACCGCCCCGGCAAAAATCCCGATGGTAGAGCTCCACAGTAATGATCATCACCGCCCCGGCAAAAATAAGCAGGTAGGCTTTCAGCTCGGCATCGGCCAGGACTTTGCGAACATTGCCGGTGAGGAACTTGTAATGGAGGGTTAATGGAGGGTAAAGTTCATTCCGGCAATCAACATGAAAAAGGTGATCACCAGATCAATATAGGCTGAATCATAATGACCGACGCTGGCATTCCTGGTGGAAAAGCCGCCGGTAGCCACGGTGCCGAAGGTATGGGTCAGGGCATCGAAAAAACTCATCCCCCCCAGCAGCAGCAACACCGTTTCCGCCACCGTTATTCCCACCGTTTCCGCCACCGTTATTCCCAAGTAAATGTACCATAAATATTTCGCCGTCTCGGTAATCCGGGGGGTTATTTTATCCACCGTGGGTCCGGGAGCCTCCGCTTTCACCAGCTGCAGGCCGCCAACCCATCCGGGGGGTAATTTTATCCACCGTGGGTCCGGGAGCCTCCGCTTTCACCAGCTGCAGGCCGCCAACCCCAAGCAGGGGAAGGATGGCAACAGTCAAGACCACGATCCCCATGCCTCCCAGCCAATGGGTCAGGGAGCGCCAGTAGAGAATCGCCCGGGGCAGTGACGCAATCTCCGCCAGAATGGAAGCCCCGGTGGTGGCCCGGTGGTGGTAAAACCGGACATGGTTTCAAAGTAGGCGTCGGCATAGTGGGGAATGACTCCGGAAAGATAGAAGGGCAGGGCACCGACCAGAGACGCCAGCAGCCAGCCGAAGACCACGAAGAGAAAACCGTCGCGGATAATGCATAATCAGTGGCTGAAAATCTCCTCCAGGCGTTCAACCTGCTCTGTGCGGCTGAAGGTAATGACATTGTCCCCGCCCTTGATTACAAAATCGCCGTTGGGAACATAGTTTTTATCCTGGCGATTGACGGCAACCACCAAAGATCCGGCAGGCAGCCGCAGGTCTTTCACCGTTTTGCCAACCACCATGCTCGACTCCGGAATGGCAAATTCTATGGTTTCCGCCTTGCCGTCAAAAATGGTGTACACACTCTTGATGTTGCCACGGCGGATAAACCTTAAAATGGCGCTGACCGAGCTGGCTTTGGGGCTGACCGTGGCATCGATGCCCAGGTTGGCGGCGATGGTGACATAATTGGTTTTATTCACCAGCGGAATGACCCGTTTAACCCCCAGGACGCTTGGCGTAAATGGCCGTCAGCATATTCAGGGCTTCATCGTTGGTGGTCGCAATCAGCAGGTCCGCCGTGTGGAGCTGCTCTTCCTCAAAAATTTTCTGCTCCGAAATATCTTCATTGATAATCAGGGCTTCGGGAAA